>DYGV01000048.1 GCA_020724505.1 Anaerolinea thermophila | reverse complement strand
TTTGATATTCCCGAATGTGCTGATCGGCGTCAATTTCCTGCGCCCAAAGGTTCTCCATGATTTTCACTGGACCTTTGCCAAAGATATCCTGCTGAAAGATATCTGAAAGGCTGGCTTGAGGATCCACCGAAAAGACCAACACCTTTTTCCCTTGAGAGGCCAGCCAATATGCCGTAGCAGCAGAAAAGGTCGTCTTGCCCAAACCTCCTTTTCCACCAAACATAATGTAACGGCGTTCCGGGTGTTGCAGAAAAGCAGTTTTCAGTGACATAGTTTCTCCTAAAACATGGCATCGGAAACGTCTTTTTCGCGCAATAAGCGCCGTTTCCAGGTGGAAATCTGCGGTACGACATACGGCAATAACCGCAAACTGTAGTACGGCGGCAGAATCGGGATGCCGATCATGTCTCCCATAGTAATCAGGATAAAGAGATGTTCCATGCTGGCGCGCGTACGCAGGGCGTAGCGGCTCATATCATGGGAAGCCATGCCATACATGATCTCTTTCAGGTTTTGAAAGAAGCTTTTCTTCGGAGTAGATGGTGTATCTTGACTCATGATTTTCTCCTTCAATATCAACAACGGATATCCAACGCACAACAGACTAAAACGTTCACATTCGACGAACAGACGCAACCAAGGTCACAATCCCTCAAGATGATAGTCATGCTCATCGGTAAATTCTTTTTCTCGCAAGACGCGCCGCTTCCAGACTTCCACATTGGGGATCAGATATGGCAACAAACGCAAACTATAGTATGGAGGCATGATGGGCACTCCAATCATATCGCCCAGCGTCACCAGCATGAACAGGCTCTCCAGGCTAGAGCGCATCTCCAAAGCATGTTCGACAAACTCCATGCCAAACATGCCAAAAAAGAACTCGCGCACAGCCTGCCATCGGCTCGTCTTTTTTTGGTGTTGAGGCGGATCGCTTTTCATATTATACTCATACCAATTTTACCCAACAAGTAGAGGTGTGCTGTGAATTCACAAGTCATCGTCATTGCCGCGGTTGCGGTTTTTATGGGCTGGTTCGCCTTCGGCATGATTTACAACCTACGGCGCGGCGATGCCCTGCTCAAGTGGATGCAAGATGGATTGCCCTTGATCGGGCAACGAACCACTTTCCGCTGGCTGGGCACCTCGGTGGCAGAAATGGCGATCGCGCACGCGAAGAGGCCCTTTCATCGCCTTGAAACTCTGCTTGTCCTAAAACCACGCGACGTTTTTTGGATGACCATCCTGGCAATCTTGCAGGGGCGCGACGACTTTCTGATCTTTCGCGCTCACCTGAGCACACCTCCTCTAGTAGATTTGGAACTGGCAGATCCCAAAACCTGGTCTGGACGAACAGCGTTGAAACAGGTCGAAAAGCGAGGCTGGGAAAGCGCTGACTATCATGGTTTGCAATTGATGGCGCCCAAAGGATTGCTTAATCTGGCGACTTCCATCCTGGATCAACTCGACGCCCCGATGCAATCTCTTTCCTCACGTTATATTCGTCTCAGCTTGCGTAAAACCGCGCCCAACCTCGAAATCCATGTTCCATTTCCGAACCCACGCACGGTCAACGCCCAGGCATACTTTCAATCTCTGAGCAATCTGGGACGCGCTATCAGCGAGCGAAAATAATTATTGCTCCACCATGGGAGGCGCAGTGGCCTGCGCCTCCCATCGCCATTTGACTCACGCAAGTTGAGCTCGAAAAAGACAATTCGACCTAATCACCTGCGAGAGAGTTGGTTCAATCTGCCGCTGCTGCTGCTTGTTTTGCAGGACCACCCTTCGCGTAACGCTGATACGCCTGATATCCATCCCATCCAATCACCAAGGCAGTGACGAATAGCAGCAAAGCAATCACAATCATCGCCCATGCGCCAGCGGCAGCCGCGCCGCCCTTGGGCACAATAGTAACGAATAGGTTACGCGCCGTCACCAACGTCGCTGCCAGGGTAGTGATATACATGAACAGAGTGGGATATAGGGCATAGGATGGGTTTCTCTTCTGCTCTCTCAGCCACACCGTCACGATTAGCAGGCTGAGCGCGGCCATCAGTTGGTTCGCTGCGCCAAACAACTGCCATAGATAGACCCACGTGCCGGTCAGCACCAGCAACATGGTCAGAACCATGGAGGTGACGGTGGAAACATGCATGTTCTTGAGCACCGGAACAGCTTCGCCCACCCATTCGGAGAGCGTGACGCGCATGACGCGGAAGATGAGCTGCGTCACGGTCAACACAATGACCATGAACGCGCCAAAACCCAACGCCGTGCCGAATAACTTGAAGCCATCGCCAAAAACGACTGTCAGCAAACTGCCGACCCCGGCGGCAAAACGACCCGCACCGCCGCCCGTGCCAGCGATGGAAACCGCCACCAACGCCAGCAGAGCCAGCGTGTTTTCGGTAAACATCGCGCCGCCGCCTACCGGCAAACCGTCGGTCTCATACTCCAATTGTCGAGCGGTACCGATAGACCCGATCAGCGCGTGCCATCCGGAGATCGAACCGCAGGCAATGGTCACAAACAGCATCGGCCAGAGCGGTTGCCAGGCTTTGCCGGCTTCGGGCAACCAGGGTTGCGCCTTGAACGCTTCCAATGCAAAGGCGCCAACCTCGGGCTTGATGAACGGCGCCAACACTGCGCCGATGGCGCTGAACCCGATCGTCAACAATGTGATCCAGAAGCCAATGTAGTTGACAGGCTGGGCAAAGCGCCAAATGGGGAGCGTAGCCGCCAGATACGAGAAAGCCAGCAAGAACAACGCCCAGAACAGATAGGAGGGCATGGTCTTAATCTCGCCAGTATCGGCGTTATAGATCGCTGTGGTGGGTCGCTTGCCATCTGCGCCTGGAGCAGGGACGCGAGGATCGGCGTTGGTCGGGTCGGTCACCACCATCACCGCATTGCCGCCAGTGAGGCTGTCCACTGCCTTATTAAAGCCAACGACAACCGAGCTAATCGGGCCAAGCGTGAAATCCAACTTGCCTTCCGGCGTCACCGCGCCTAATGGACCCAGAACCATTGCGACGATAGTGACGACGACCACGATAGCAGTAACCACAATCAAATCCATCTTCCACTTGTAAAGCATTTGCCCCGCGAGAACGCCCATCACGCCCAACATGATGATGCCCAGCGGCACATCCGGTCGAGCAGCCAGCAGCGAAGACATGATCCCCATAAACGCTCCGGCTACCAGCAACAAATAGAAGAAGATGAAGCTAAAAAGGATGGTGCGCGTGCGCGGTGCAATCAACTTATGGCTGATGGCGCTCAAGCTGTTGCCATCATTGCGGACGGCGACCATTATGGCGCTGTAGTCGCTCACCCAGCCAATGAAAGATACACCGATCAATAACCACGCCAGAGCTGGCGCCCATCCCCAAAGGTTCGCCGCGGTGATGGGGCCCACAATCGGTCCCGCCGCAGCAATGGATTTGAAGTGATAACCATACAGGACATTGCGGCTGGTGGGCATGAAATCCACGCCATCCATGTACATCTTAGCTGGCGTAGCTTTCTTTGGATCTGAGCGGATGATGTCCCGATCTATCCGGCGGGCGTAGAAATTATAAGCAAGGTAAATGACCACCGTTGCCAAAACAACGATAATCAAAGTATTCATGCTCTTCCTCCTAGCTTTGGCAAACTCTTACTTCAAAGAATCAATCAGGATAAACACCATACTGGGTTCCACGACTGTTCACTCCAATGGCGCCTCCTTTCTTCCTTTCGGGAAACCATAACCACCTCGCCCAATCAGGCTATCGCCTGGGGTCGAACGCCCAGTTGACGGGCGATCTCCGCTTCCGCTTGCTCATAATCGCCGTGTGAATAGCGCGCCTTGCGCGCCACGATGACGGCCGGGAATTTGCGCGCTCCATAACGCAACGATTTGACAAATCCCTCAACGGAGGCAGCATCAATAACCCGTACCACCACCTGATCGCAATAACGGCGAAACAGATCCCTCACCCAATCCGACATTTTTTGATACTCAGCAGCTAAATCCGCCGGCAGACTGCTATCGAGTTGCTCTCGATGGTAATTGTTGCTCATTCCCATCTCTCGGAAAGCAACCTCGCAATGAGTGCAATGGTAATAAGCTGTTGGCGCATACGCAATGATCTCAACCAATAAGGGGACTTTATCCTGGTTCATACGTATCCACCTCTCTAAAGATACCCAACGAATAAGCACATGGCGCTGCAGCAGAAGCAGCCTTCTGTTGCAGCGCCATGTCCAGAATGCTAACGATAGAACCAGCTTTCTCCGTCTGCATTTCTAAGCAGTCAAATGGCCTTTGCATGGATGAAATCTATGTATGGGCCCAAACCTACATCTCTACTGTTATGAACACCTCAAACGAAAAAGCGTTACGAAATAATAGTCAAATATTATTCCGTTCAAACAAAAAAATCAAGGGGAAATTGAAAATTGCTTGGAGTTTTTTCGTTGAAAAGCCCTTGACCCTCAGTTAATCCACTTATGAACCTCCTGCATGTTTTAATCACAGAAACTCGCTGTGAAGGAAACCCTGCGGGACGTTCTGCAACAACAAGATAAATCAATTGGGTGAATGTCAATGAATTACTTCAATAGCCTCGTCTATGATTTCAACATCCGGCCAATGGAGGCCAATCCATTGAACGACTTGCTGAAGGGAGCGTTGAGCTGTGGCCGAATCGCTATTGATAAATGCGCAGGCTATGAGCGCCTCCTGCCAGGCGTCCAACCGGTCCAATTCCGCAACAGATACATTAAACTCCCGATGGATGCGCGCCAACAGCGGCTTTAGACGACTGCGCTTCTCCTTCAACGAAAGACAGCCTGGGATATGCAAATGGATAGTCAAGATGCCGATAGGCATGACGGTTTACTCATCCAGATGCCAACCACTCCATCGGAGGCGCGCGTTAGATCGGTATAGTATAATCGAAAACATGGATAATACAAAAGGTTGGGCGCTGGTTGTAGGCATTTTGACTATCTTGTTCATTTCCTCGCTCGCGGTTATCTGGCTGCTTTATTCGTCTATTCAGCAGACCGTACAGCCGGTGCAGTCTGTCAGCGGTGACTTGAGCACGCGCATCGCCCAGGTGCTCAACCCTACTCCCACAGTTTTACCCAATCCATTGACGGTCATCCGCGAGATCCGCAGCCTGGCTCGGTTAGAGACTATTCAATTTACGGTTGAGAAAGTCATCACCGCCGAGACCGGCTCGACGACCCTCAAGCCCCTGTTTGGCGACCGTTTAATTTTCGTCGCTCACGGTAAGGTTATTGCCGGCGTTGACTTGAATAAACTTGGCGCCGATGATCTGGAATTGCGCGATGGCATCCTCTATGTAACCTTACCGAAACCGGAAATCTTCATTACTGCGCTGGATAATGATAAATCCTACGTGTACGATCGCGAAACCGGCCTGCTGACCAAAGGCGACATCACCCTAGAGTCAACTGCCCGCCGCGCCGCAGAAGATGAAATCGAAAAGGCAGCAATGCAAGATGGCATTCTCGATCTGGCGCGTCAGAACGCAGAGAATTACCTGAGCCGCCTGTTCGTAAATCTGGGTTACCCGGATGTCGTCTTCGTGGGCGCAGCCACACCGACGCCTGCTCCCTGAAGCGCAATTTTCAATGTTTTTGCGTCCATTCTTGGGCGCTATATTTCGCGTGTTCCAGCTCTCTAGCGCGTGAGATCTCCGAGGAGGTTAGTTCTCCAGGAAGCAAGATGAGATTCAATTCCCGTTCAAACGCTGCAACAAACGCCTTAGCAGCTTCCTGCCATGCTAAGGGCCGCCCCAGGATCGCCTCGGCGGTTATCGCTCGCTGAATCAACCTTTGAGCAGCCGCCTGCCGCGCAGCTTCATCGGGAAACGCCAACGCTTGAACGATGCGCCTTAAATCTCCATACAAAGGCAGTGAACCGTGCTGCAAAACGCCTTCTTTACGTCGCGCCTGAGCGCTGCCGATCAGTTTCTTGCCGCCGACAGTGATTTCATAATTCGAGGGAACTTCGAAACACACCGGGTTCTCGCGACCATTTTCAGCCATGAGGGCATTTCTCTCTGGCGCGCGCTGGGCAAGCGGATGATTAGACGCGTCGGTCAGCGGCACGGCGGACAAAGGTTTCTCGTGCGCTTCCGCGGGTATATTCAGGGCATGTAAAGCGGAAAGCAATGCCTCGGAGAGCGCTCGATAACTTTCCAATACGCCACCCATCAGGCGCGGCTCATCCTGCGGACCACAAACCGAATAGGTCAATTCGTCTGCATGGAGGATCGCCCTGCCGCCGGTGGGACGTCGCACCACATCCCAACCATGCAATCGAAGCGCGGACAAGTCCACATCCGAGATAGGTTGGGCGTGTCCCAGAGAAAGACAGGGCGGTTCCCAGGCATATAAACGTAGCGTAGGCGGCGACTCGCCGCATCCCGCAGCTTCGAGGATGGCTTCATCTACAGCCATGTTCCACGTGCCACGGCCGGGGGGGTGCAAGATCAATCGCCAAGTTCGTTGAGGAAATTGATTCATTTCAGGGGTATGTTGTTTCGGTGAGATTGGGATATTCCTCAACCGTTGCGGTTGGGGTAACCGTCGCGGTTGGGGATATAGTTGTTTGCGGCGTGCCGCTCACCGTCGGTGTGGAGGTGGGCGGCGTGCCTGTGACGGTGGGTGTTGCGCTGGGAGGTGTGCCTGTAGCTGTGGGTGTAATTGGAATCGTGACAATGGGCGACGGAGTCGGGCTAAAGGTAGCGGTAACTTGCGGCGCAATTCCAACCAGTTTAAGCCGCGCCATGCTGGTATAGGGGCTCTTTGAATAATCCAGCCATAACCGATAATACGCCTCAATGGCGGACTTTTTATCACCGGCGAGTTCGCTGGCTAACCCCAGAAGATAATAGTACAAATCGCACGACCAGTTTGCCCGGCATAGTAAGCCAGGGTAATCTTGCAACCCTAATAACTTCTTTTGAATTTCTTTGGGAGATTGACCGGCCAGCAAAGCGTTCTGCGCAGCTTGCAGGGGGATAAAAAACTTATTGGGGTATTCTTTGCGCAACGGCACAGATACTAAATAAGGCTCTTGGGTATCTGGCGCTCGTCGCATGGTCAAGGCATAGGTCGAGTCAATCAAAACCGCCGGTTGGAGCGTCAATCCGTCCTCAGCAAGAAAGGCGTCCTCCAAAGACATTAGTTCCGGCGGGATATTTTTCACAACCCCAACCCGCAATGCTCTTACGCCATCGCGAACATTCACCAAAATCCACATGTCTGGCGTCTGGCGCGGCGCGTAACGCACAGTGAACCAGCGCTCGCTCTCCCCATCGCCGTCGAAATCAAAATATCCAGATGCATTTGGGCTCGCTCCGCTTTGTTTCAAAGCCTCAAAGGCATTCTCTCCCGGCAACATTCGACTCGCCAGGTATTCAATTGCATACTCAGGATTACAACCCGACGCATCGAGGCAGGCGCGATATACATCGGCGGGTTTCTGGTAGGCGGCAAGAAATTTCTGCGCCAGCGCAATCCAACGGCTGTTGTGAACCGAGGGCGCGGTTGAGACCTGATTCAGATACTCAATCGCCCGCTCTGACTCTCCAATCAATGCATAATAAACACCCAACCGATAGCGCCACTCATCCTGGGCATCCGGCGGATAAGCCTTACCTTGTGGATCGAACGCCGGCGGCCAGTTGGGTGATAATGTCTCCATAAGCTGAATAGCAGCCAACGCGCCCCAGGTGGAATACGCGTGATTTACGCTGGCTTCACAGTAAGCCAGTGTTTTCTCATTGGGTTCTAACGCGAAGGCTTCCTCGCTCAATGAAAAATATTCGCCATTCCATACATAAGCGCGAGAAATGATGATCGGGCAAGCAGGGAAAATCTTGCTTTGGAATTTGAGGGCGACCCTCCCCGAAGCATCCGCGCTGATCGCCCAATAATTATCAAACTCTGCGCCCACGTTAAAAATACCGCTCTCGGGATAAAAGGGTAAGACAGATGGAGGAATATCATCTAAACCAAAAACTTTAGGCGGATCAAGCACATATTGCTTTGGGGAGGTTGAAAAGTAGATCGCCACCTCCTTCCCATCGGCCAGATCAGCGTTTAAATCTTCAATCACCCAATTCGTATGGGCAGGGTTGACAAAATCGAACTTCTCTGTCAGTGGATAAGCCTCAAATGCGCCAGAACTTTCTAAAAGCCAAATCAAAGCGCTGCCTGCTTCGCCGCGAAGTTCGACGAGATAGCTGGACAAATAACCATCCGGCGGCTCTATCGCAGTCATGTATAAGGACAGCGCTGGTTCACGCTGCGAGAACCAATCATACAGAAAAGGGATTTGAGTTTCGCCTCGGTTAAGCGCATCGGCGATCAACCGGGCGTACTCAGAAACCGCTTGCGCATCTCCCATTCGCGCCAGGTCGTAAGCCAGCGACCAGCGCCAGAAGTCCGCCTGAGGCGCATTGGAAAAACGCAACAGCGCCTCGCGCCAGGCAAAAACCGCATATTGAAAAGCCGAATAATAAGCTGTGCGATTCTCTGCAATGTCGGACAATAAAGTATCCGGGTAGCTACGCATCAAGCGCGCCATGTAGTCTGCATCTTCAGGCGACCATTCCTTGAGCAGATAGATATCGCTTTGAACAAATGGGCGAGCCGGGGTTAATTGAGGTAGACCGATAGGCGTCGGCGTAGAAGCAGGAGTCGTCGTGCGAGTAGGTGTTTGGGAAGGTGTGGGCGTTAGGCTGGCGCGCGGCGTCCGCGTGATGGTTGGCGTCAATGTAAACGTCGGTGTGTGAGAGGGGATCAAGGTCGGGCGAGAAGTAATCGCGCTGGTAGGAGTCAACAGCAAAGACCGCGCAAATACAAACCGATACAGCACCGCCGCGCCGATTAAACCCGCGACACACAGGGTGATCAACACAAGGTTTATCGCCAAAAAACCGATCTTTCGCGGCTCATTCAAAGGATCTGACATCTAGCTGATTTTACACGCGGCAGTTGAGAAGATATCCTAGTCTCTGAAATTAACGACTTCTGTCTGAGCCTCTTTCAAAACCTGCTCCAGAAGGCTGTCTGCCATCGGCATGAGTGGAGGTCGAACAGCCCAGTGACGAAAACCATACAACCGCGCCAACAGGGCTTTATATAGCGGCGGGTTCGGTGGATAACGATTCATCACCGCTCTCGCAGCATTGAGGCGTTCTTGCGCCGCTTCGTCTCTCATCCCTTGTTGATGAGCATCCCAAACGCAGCGCAGATCCGGTGCGCGCAAATTTGCCAGTGCAGTAATGCACCCCGAAGCCGAATGCTCAAGCGCCAGGCTGAACAGAGTATCGGTGCCTGAAAAGACCATCAGCTGCTTGCCAAAGCGTTCCCCAAGCTGGCGCGCATGTTCCGCATCCGCTGATGAGTCTTTAATCCCCACAAACTGGCGAGGAAATGCATCTTTCAACCTTGCCAGCAGATCCAGCGAGAGCGCAACACCCGTAATTACCGGGATATGATACCCCAACACTGCGCCGTCTTCAGGAACTGCGCGGCGGATCACTTGGCTGAACCAGGCGAACAGGCCATCATCGCTCACTTTCCGATAATAGTACGGCGGAAGAATAACCACGCCATCCGCGCCAGCATCGAATGCTTTACGCGTTAAAGAAATCGTTTCATCCAGACTGGGTGTGCCTGTACCCAACAGCAGGTGAAATTCCGGATAGACCTCTCGAACCTCCAAAGCCCGTTGCAACAACGCCAGCCGTTCATCTGGTGAAAACGAGGGCCCCTCCCCGGTAGTACCCATCAAAAGCGCCCCATGCGCGCCGCGCCGGGCATGAAAAGCTAAAAATGGGGCGACCTCATCCAATGCGATAGAATAATCGTCATTCAACGGGGTCAAAGCAGCAACATACACACCCTGTAATTCTTGATAGTCTCTCATCCTTTACCATCCGCTTTCAATTTCGAATGATTATAATGGATTTATCCGCGCCCACGCAAAATAGCCTATTCTCGTCAGCTTGATTATCTCGTTCAATGCTGGTATAGTAACGCCATGAGCCGCTGCGCATCGTTCTGCCTCATCTTCGTCATCAGCGCCTCGCTGGCGTTGACCGCATGTGGTCGCCCAAACTCCACCGCCGTAGATGCATCGCCAATCCAACCCTCGCCAACCCAAACAGTTGCCTTACCGACAACGCCATCGCCATCGCCAACCCCGCAAGTCGTCGCTGGCACATTGACAATCTGGCATTCGTGGAATGAAAGCGAAACGCCCGGACTGGTACAGATCATCCTGGGCTTTCAGCAGCTTTATCCAGACGTTTTATTCGATGTTCTCTCTGTGCCTGCGCAAGACCTGCTCGCCCGTTATGAGACCGAAACACGCGAAGGCAGCGGGCCGGCGATTCTATTAGGTCCCGCTGAATGGGGACCCGGCCTTTATGAATCAGAGCTATTGGCAGATTTATCTTCGCTGTTATCCTCGGAACAGCTCTCAGCACTTAACCAGGCTGCCCTGGAGGCAGCGCGCTATCGAAACGCGCTTATCGGCGCGCCGTATGCTATTCAAGGAGTTGTGCTATATCGCAACAAAGACATCATCACCATCAGCCCGGCGACTTTCGACGAGTTAGTGACGCTGGCGCAAACCTCCACACAAGGCGAGGTGATCGGCGCGATCCTTGAGCGCAGTTTCTTTTTCTCCGGAGGGCATCTGTTCGGGTTGAAAGGAAGGTTGATGGACGAGGACAGACAACCAGCTTTTAATGACCCCATCGGCGTTGCCTGGGCAAATCTCTTGTTGCGTTTTAGCGAGGCTGGTCCCCCCAACTATTTTACGGATGAGGACGTGGAACGCTTCAAAAAGGGCGGGGTGGGTTGGATGATTGATGGCACCTGGAATTTGCGCCCTTTAGCTTCGGCTATCGGGCCAGAGAATTTGGCGATTGACCCCTGGCCGGGATATGAAGATGGTCATCTATCCGGTTTTGTTATGGCAGAAAATCTATATCTCAGCGCAAACACGCCTCCAGAGACGCGCCTCGCAGCGCAAAAATTTATCGAGTATTTCATCTCACCCGAAGCGCAGACTTTCCTGGCAGAAACCGGCCGCATTCCAGCATCCAGCGGCGTCAGCCTGACAGATCCAATCATGGGACCGCTGATTGCTCAGGCGATGGCAGCCTTAGCTGGCGGAGCGCCTTATCCGGTTGTACCTGAGATAACTTATTACAATCTAAACCTCGACATTGCGCTTCGTTCAATTTTCGAACAAGGCGTCCCTCCAGGCCAGGCGCTGGAAACCGCAGCCGCGGAAATTCGCCGCGCCATTTCCGAATCGCCGCCCACTGTAACCACAAATCCTTAACGCCGCTGCAATAGAATGATTTTTGTATCTGGTTAGATGTGACAGTTGGCACTACCCAAAGCGCCCCGAAAGCAGCACAATAAGACAAGAAAAGTTGGATTTTGGCTTATCTCTATCAGGAGGTTCGTACATGCCGGTTCGAGGTTGGATCGAAGTCAATGAAATATTTTGTAAGGGGTGCGGGATATGTATCACCGAATGCCCACAAGAGGTACTGGCCCTTGATATGGATCACCTGACCCCCAAGGGATACCATCCGGTGCACCTGATTAAAGATGGGTGCACCGGTTGTGCTATTTGCGCCCTGGTATGTCCTGAAGCGGCGTTGACCGTCTATCGTGAAACGCCCGTCCGAGCAGCCGTTCGCGCTTAACTACGGAGGTTATCTGTGGCACGGGAACTATTGGAAGGCAATATGGCAATGGCTGAAGCCGCCATTCGCGCCGGCGTTCAGGCTTATTTTGGTTATCCAATCACCCCGCAAACCGAGTTGCTGGAATGGATGGCAAAGCGTATGCCCGAACT
Source organism: Anaerolinea thermophila (assembly GCA_020724505.1). Classification (GTDB taxonomy): domain Bacteria; phylum Chloroflexota; class Anaerolineae; order Anaerolineales; family UBA4823; genus RBG-16-57-11. The sequence continues at coordinate 12,752 of DYGV01000048.1, read as the reverse complement.
AGGCCGCGCCTTCGTCCAGGCGGAAAGCGAAGTGGCAGCGATCAACATGGTCTATGGCGCCGCCTGCACCGGTGTCAGGGTGATGAGTTCATCGTCCAGCCCTGGGGTGAGTTTGATGATGGAAGGTCTATCTTACATCGCCGGCACCGAATTGCCAGTGGTGTTGATTGATGTGGTGCGCGGTGGGCCTGGGTTGGGCAACATAGCCCCTTCGCAAGGCGACTATAACCAGATCGTTCACGGCGGCGGGCATGGCGATTACCACCCCATTGTGCTGGCGCCCGCCAGCGTCCAGGAAGCTGTGGATCTGGTCGTGCTGGCGTTTGATCTGGCAGAGAAATACCGTTCGATCGTTGTGGTGCTGGCAGACGGCAACATTGGTCAAATGATGGAACCCGTCGAACTGCCAGAGATGCAGCCGGTGGAGCGCCCCATCCCGGATTGGGCTGTGCGAGGCTGCGAAGGACGTGGGCGTCGCGTCCTCTCCTCGATTTACATCAAACCAGAAGAGGAAGAAGTAACCAATCTGCGCCTGCTTCAACGCTGGCAAACCGTCCAGGATAATGAAATCCGCTATCGCGAATATTTCATGGATGACGCTGAAATCGTTGTCCTCGGTTACGGCACTGCCGGGCGGATCGCTTTCTCGGCGGTGCGCCAGGCGCGTGCGGAAGGCATCCCGGTTGGCTTATTCCGCCCCGTTTCCTTAAGTCCCTATCCCTATGCTCAGGTTAAGGCAATTGCGCAACGCGCCAAAGCCATGTTGGTAGTAGAAATGAACACCGGGCAAATGTTGGATGATGTGCTGCGCGCAGTGGAAGGTAAAGTACCCGTGGAGTTTTACGGGAGGCTGGGGGGTGTGGTTCCTTACCCGGATGAAATTCTGGATGAGATTCGCCGCATCGCTCGCGGTCCAATCTCAATTGGCGTGGATCCCCGCCAGGCATGGATGAAGCGGCTCAGCCAATTGATTATGAACTAGCGGAGGTTGGTTCCATGACAGACGCAACCGTACAAGTTGTCTATTCTCGCCCCAAAGCGCTTACGGATACGCCAACCACCTACTGCCCCGGTTGCACACACGGGGTTGCGCATCGCTTGATCGCCGAGGTGCTGGACGAAATGGGCATCGTGGGAAAGACGATCGGCGTAGCGCCAGTGGGCTGCTCCGTTTTCGCCTACAATTTCTTTGAATGCGACTTTGTCGAAGCCGCTCATGGTCGGGCGCCAGCGATGGCCACGGGCATCAAGCGCGTGCTCCCAGATCGGATCGTATTTACTTATCAAGGCGACGGCGACCTGGCTTCAATCGGCATGGCGGAAATCATGCACGCCTCGGCGCGTGGCGAGAATATTACCGTAATCTTTATCAACAACGCCATTTACGGGATGACAGGTGGGCAGATGGCCCCCACCACCCTTCCAGGCCAGAAAACCACTTCTTCCCCTCTGGGACGTGATGTTGAGCAGGCTGGTTTTCCGGTGCGCATGGCAGAGGTTCTGGCGACGATGGAAGGCACGGGATACTCGGTTCGCCGCAGCCTCCACGACCCGAAAAATGTGCGCCTGGCAAAAAAAGCAATCCGCACAGCTTTCGAGGTGCAGAAGCGCGGGCTGGGCTTCTCGATCGTCGAGTTGCTTTCAACCTGCCCCACCAACTGGGGTATGACACCCGTTGAGGCGCTGAAATGGGTTGAAGAACACATGCTGCCGGTATTTCCGCTTGGCGATTACAAGGTTTCGCCGGCAGTTGCAGAAATTAAAATTTAGCCATAAAGAGGGAACCCATGCAAACTGAAATTGTGCTGGCTGGTTTTGGAGGTCAGGGAATCCTATTCGCCGGGCAACTTTTGGCTTATGCGGCCATGGATTCAGGTAAAGAAGTGACCTGGATCCCCTCTTATGGGCCAGAGATGCGCGGCGGCACCGCAAACTGCACGGTGATCATCGCAGATGAAGAAATCGGTTCACCAACGGTGCGCAATCCAAAGGCTGTGCTGGCTTTTAATCTACCTTCTCTGGATAAATATGAACCTATGGTGATCCAGGGCGGCGTTTTGATTGCCAATCAATCCCTGATCAACCGGCAGGTGCAGCGCACAGATATTGTCCACGTAATGATCCCTGCGAATGAGATCGCTGAAGAGATTGGCGACAAACGGCTGACCAACATGGTAATGCTGGGCGCGTTGCTCCATAAACTTCCGGTGTTGACTTTGGAAGCGATTGAAAAGACTCTGGAAGAAAGACTGCCGGCGCGGCGTAAACACCTGCTGGGTTTAAATTCGCAGGCGCTTCGCAGAGGTGCAGAATTTGCTCAACGCGAACCTGCCTATTCGGTATAGCTCAATTTATTGGAGAGATAAATGCCCCCAAAGCTGCTTCGGCAGGTCAAACTTCTATTCTATATCGGGCTTGCTGTCGGTCTGGCATCCTGTAACCTGGCCGGGTTGAGCGCCGTCACGCCGACTCCATCGGCGACTTTCACTCAGCTCCCCACGAATACACCAACGTCTACCAACACGCCAGAGCCAACCGCCACATTTACTCCAGAGCCGACGCCGACAGCAACCATTTCAGCACCGACACAGCCGCCCGCGACACCCACGATTGAGAGAACACTCTCAGTAGATGAAGCCATTTTGGTCTATTACATCAACAAAAATGAAAAGGGACCCTATGGGTGCGGGGAGGCGTTGTGGTATATCAAGACCAAGCAGCCGAAGACCAGCCTGGTGGTAAACGATGTGCGCTTTGCTCTTTCGACCATCTTGTCTTATCATTCTGAAACGATTGGCAGCCTGTATAACCCTGGCTACGCCGCCAATTTAGCCGTCAGCAATGTGGAGTTCAAAGATAATGGCACGATCGTCGTGTATCTAACCGGCACCTGGATAAAGACCAAAGACCGCTGCGACCCGCAACGGTTTATAGACCAGTTGCGCCAGACGATCAAGCAGTTTAAGGGCGTCTCTGGAATCGTTATTTACATCAACGGCACTCCCATTTCAGACGCCCTGAGCAGAAAATAATCGCCGAACCAGAGGCTGTTGCTCATCTCCCCCCTAAACACAAAGAGCGGACGATTGCAGTGTCCGCTCTTTTACATTCTCCTCCTCCGAGAGAAGCCATTTGTAAATTCAGTCGGGGCGCCGGGAATTGAACCCGGGACCTCTTGCACCCCATGCAAGCGCGCTAGCCGGACTGCGCCACGCCCCGATCAAACGGCTGCATTATAGCGCGTAGTATTGTTTCTGGCAACCCCTTGATTGATCATCTTGAAGATAATCAATAGATGTTGATAGCGTTTTCCTAACAAGCGGTGAAAATCCTCTTCTCAACTTACAAAGCCCGCCTCCTCTGACTGAGGGAAGACACTGCTAACAGAGCAAACCTTCAAACGGTGACCATCAATCACCGCTATCGCGCACAATACTTGTGAGCACCTCTATTCCCGCTCTACATCTGACGCCTGAGGAGTAGGCGTTGGAGGCATTCCAAGCTCAATCAACAAAAGATTCATCGGATCAAAATGCAGAAACTGGCCGCTTATGCGCCAGAGGCGGTAATTCTTCTTATCCGCATCGGAGGCCGAATCGACAAAGGCGGAAAATCCTGTAAACCTAGCGCCGGGTGGCCCGATGCGCGTCTCCAAATGCAGGTGAGATGCCAACGTGTTGCCGCTTTTACCCACCGCGCCAATCGCTTGACAGGGTTTAACCACCTCATCCAATTGAACAAGCAGCGATTCATCCTTCATATGGGCGTAGAGAAGGTAGAGGGAGCGATCCTCGGGGATTTGCAGGGTTTGCTTAACATCCTGCGGGAGCTGATCGGAGCGGGTTTCGATGATCACCAGATTTCCAAACGGGAAGGTATCGTTTAACGCGGCCGCCACCTGCCCCGGTAAAACGGATTGTATGATAGTCCCATCAATAAAACGATGCCCCTTCCAATTATAGAAGGCAAAATCAACCCCCTGATGTCGGGCATCCGAACCCATCGGCGGAGGGTCATAGGGTTCAGAAACCAGGCGGGGCAGATCCCGAATGAGGATGCCCGCCAACGGAGAACAGATCTGGAATTCCGACAATGGATCAGGGCTGGGCGTCGGGCTGGGAAACTTATTGCTCTCCACGAGGATGCCCATCGTTGCCGTGGGCGGTTTCATCGTTGGGATTGAGGCAGGGGTTGTTGTAGGAAAAACAGTGAGGATAGGCCTCTCCAGCGCGTTGTCGGTGGGCTGCGGCGTGGTAAAACGCGCCATCAAGACCGGCAAAGTCGGTTCGCCCGTCAATTCAACGACGTTATGGTTCGCCCCATCAAAGCCTGCCTTGTTATCGCCATACGCCCCATTACGCGCAAATGCAATACCAACGCATACGGCAACAAGGACGACAATCCAGGAAATGTTGATGATCCGTCGCAGGCTCATAAATCTAACCACCAATACACGTCCCATTATACAGTCTCTTTACCGCTCCCACCCTGATATAATGGCAAAACGCCTACTACAGATGTTTTTGCCAGCGTTTATGGATTGTGGTTATGCACCTCCCGCAGATTGCTAATCGCATAATCCCGTTTTTAGGAGAAGCTGCGGGACGTTTTGCTAGGAGAACGTTATGACGAAAGTACTGGTCACTGGCGGGGCAGGTTTCATTGGCAGTCATCTGTGCGAAGCCCTAATCCAGCAAGGTTTTTCAGTGGTCGCAATAGATGACCTTTCAACTGGAAGACAAGAGAACATTCAATGCTTGCGTTCTTCGCCGGCTTTTCAATTTGTTCGGGAAACCATCCTGAACCCCCAGGTGCTGGATCGGTTGTGCAGCGAAGCGGATCTGGTCATACACCTGGCGGCGGCTGTAGGCGTCAAACTGATCGTCGAAGATCCCGTGTTTACAATTAACACCAATATCAAAGGAACCGAGGCGGTTTTGAACACCGCCAACCGTTACGGCTGCAAAGTGCTGATCGCCTCATCCTCCGAAGTGTATGGAAAAAGCGAAAAGGTGCCTTTTCACGAAGATGACGACTGTTTGATGGGACCCACCTCTCACAGCCGCTGGGCGTACGCAACATCAAAAGCGGTGGATGAATTTCTGGGTCTGGCGTATTATCGCCAATTCGGGCTGCCAGTGGTCATTATGCGATTTTTCAACACGATTGGGCCACGCCAAACCGGTCAATATGGCATGGTGGTGCCGAGGCTAATACGGCAGGCGCTGCGTGGAGAACCACTGGAGGTCTATGGAGACGGCGAACAAACGCGTTGCTTCGCGGATGTGTGCGATACGGTCAATGCAATCATCGGTTTAGCTCAGCACCCTCAAGCGGTTGGTCAAGTCTTCAACGTCGGCAGCACCGAAGAGGTTTCGATCAATGAACTAGCCCACCTCATCATTCGCCTGACGAACAGCCGTTCTGAAATTCGACATATTCCTTACGACGAGGCGTATGCTCCTGGTTTCGAGGATATGCGCCGCCGCGTCCCATCAATCGAAAAAATCCAATCCTTGATTGGTTATCGCGCCCAAAGAACCCTGCGTGAAAGCTTGATGACCGTTATCAAATATGAGAAAGCGCGCCTGGGAACAGGCTAGGGCATGAGAGTTCATTACGGAATGTAACCCATGCGCGCTTCAAGTTGCGATTTCACCGCTGGCCACTCGTTATCCAATAAACTGTAAATCACAGAACTGCGTATATATCCATCCGGCAAAATGATATGGTTTCGTAGCACGCCTTCTCGCACCAGGCCGATTTTCTCGATCGCTCGCTGCGAACGCTCATTGCGCAGATCCGTCTTTATTTGGACGCGTATGCACCGCCACTCTTCAAACGCGTGGCGCAGCATTAAGTATTTCGCTTCAATATTCACTCCACTGCCCTGATAATCAATGCCATACCAGGTACCACCGATTTCGAGGCTGCGATGTTCAGGCGCTATGTTCATATAGCGCGTCGCGCCGATGGCGCGACCGCTTTCCAACCCTATCACCGCAAAAGGCAGGTCTGTTCCTTTCTCTTGGAGACACAATAAGTTCTCCACCCAACGCCGCATATCTTCGGAAGTCTGAATCAAACCATAGCGCATAAAACGCCAAATGCGGTCATCCAGCCCTACTCGACAAAGATCAGGTACATGTTCCAAAGATAAGGGTTCTAGGCGGATTATCTTCCCATTGAGAGTAATCGGAGCGATTTTCATGTGGTCTCCTGACCCGGGTTTTCTGAGCAACGACAGAGATTGCCGCGCTCGATCATAACGGAAAGCAACAACAGACGCAAGGTGTTATAATCTCCTCGCACAAAAATTCTATTTTTGGGCAAACGCAGCCTGCTCAGATATACGGATAGTATCTACTGAGCTAACTCTCCTGCAGGTTATCAACTATGCTATTCCGGCATATCCGAGTGATTCAAGACGCAGATTTTCAATTTCACGCCAAAATAACCTGCGGAAGATGAACAGTTACTACAGATAAAGCGTGGATAGATTTTTAGACTCGTCTTCGATAAACCGCCCAAAGGTTGGTGGAGGAATAACGTGATGGAAGTCGGCCTGGTGAGCAAAATTGATATTGACCACGAGATGCAACAGGCGTATTTAGACTACGCCATGAGCGTCATTGTCTCCCGCGCCCTGCCAGATGTGCGCGATGGACTTAAACCGGTTCACCGTCGTATTTTATATGCCATGTACGATATGGGCTTGCGCCCCGATCTTCCATACCGAAAATCCGCTCGCATTGTCGGGGAAGTCTTAGGTAAATATCATCCGCATGGAGACATGGCCGTTTATGAGGCGATGGCACGCATGGCGCAAAGTTTTTCTATGCGTTACCCGCTGATTGATGGGCAAGGCAACTTCGGCAGCGTTGACGGCGACCCGCCAGCGGCGATGCGCTATACCGAAGCGCGCCTGGCCGAAACCGCCATGCAGATGCTGGCAGATATTGGTAAAAACACGGTTGACTTCGTCAACAACTTTGATGGCGCCCTCACCGAGCCCTCGGTTCTGCCCTCCGCCTTACCCAATCTACTGGTCAACGGCGCAACTGGCATTGCCGTGGGCATGGCGACCAGTATTCCGCCACATAATCTCGGCGAAATCGTGGATGCCATGCAATTTCTGCTCAGCAAATGGGAGGAGCTGGATGAAATTGGCATCGAAGACCTGATGCGCTTTGTCCAGGGGCCAGATTTCCCCACCGGGGGCGTGCTTGTCCATCCGGCCGATGGCGACAGCCTGGTGAGCGCCTACAGCACTGGCCGGGGACGGGTTGCAGTTCAGGCGCGCGCCCATGTGGAAGAAATGGAACGCGGACGTAGCAGGATTATCGTCACCGAACTTCCTTATATGACCAATAAATCTTCCCTGATTGAGCGCATTGCAGAGTTGGTGCGTGAAGAGAAGTTGGAAGGCATCGCTGATCTGCGCGATGAATCCGACCGTCAGGGTATGCGCATCGTCATCGAGCTAAGCAAAACTGCCAACCCCGAAACAATACTTGCCAATTTATTGAAACTGACCCCGATGCAAGTCACCTTCAGCATCAACATGCTTGCATTGGTGGACGGCGAACCGCGCCTGCTCAGTTTGAAACAGGCAATGCGCTTTTATCTGGAACATCGCCTGGAGATTGTCCGCCGCCGCAGCGAATATGATTTGGATAGGGCGCGTCAGCGGGCGCACATCCTGGAAGGATTACGGGTGGCGCTCAAGAATTTGGACGAAGTGATCGAGATCATCCGTAAATCGCCGGATGTAGATACAGCCCGGAATCGTCTGATGAAAAGGTTCAAACTCTCGCAGATTCAAACCCAGGCAATCTTGGATATGCCTCTGAGAAGGTTGGCCGCTCTGGAACGCAAGAAGATCGAGGAGGAGTATAAAGAGACTCTGGCAACAATCAAAGAGCTTGAGGCTTTATTGCGTTCACCCAAGAAGATGCGCCAAGTTGTTGGCGACGAACTACAAATGGTAAAGGGCACCTTCGGCGACCGACGACGCACCCATATTGTCCAATTGAAAGCAGGTCAAACGGCTGCTTCGATCATGACCGCTGCAGAGACCGTGCCCGACAAAGATGTGTGGGTTTCTGTAACCCGTGAAGGGTTGATTTCGCGCAGCCTGGAAGATAACCTGCCGCGCCAAAGCGGCAAAGAAGCGCCCTACTGGTTGTTGAAAGCTAATACCCGCGACACGCTTTATCTGGTTTGCGAACAAGGCGAGGCCGCGGCAACACCGGTTCATGCGCTGCCAGAGACCAATAATCCTTTGGAAGGCGCGCCGATCTACAAAGCCACGCCGCTAAGAGAAAATCATCGCCTGGCGGCGGTGATCGCTGTCGCTGCGCGAAACGGGCATGAGCAAAGTGAGAAACCGCCCCAAAAACGGTTTCTGCTCAGCGTCACGCGGCAAGGGATGGTGAAAAAAACTAACCTGGATGAACTTCCGGGACCCTCGGCAAGTATCTTTACCATGGCGCGAGTTAACGAAGGCGATCAAATTGCCTGGCTGCGCCTCTCCAACGGCGAAAACGAAGTGCTGCTGGTCACCGCGTCCGGCATGGCTATTCGTTTCAGCGAAGAAGAGGTTCGTCCAATGGGATTGGTCGCCGCCGGCGTCATGGGCATCAAGTTGGCAGCGAATGACGAAGTAGTAGGTATGGAGCTGTTGCCTGTTGTTGGCGATGTGTTTTTAATCTCCAGCGCCGGTCGGGCGAAACGCATTAAGATAGACCAATTTCCGCTGCAAGGTCGCTACGGTCAGGGGGTTCAAGCGTGGAAGCTAAGCTCAAACGAACGGGTGACGGGTATAGCCATTAGCAAAGGTACGGAGCGGGTCACATTGCACTTCAACCGCCTGCTACCCAAAGCTGTCCGTTTGGATGAAGCTCCATTGCAAACCCGCGCTGCGCGGGGTCAGATTATCCTTGAAATGAAACCCGGCGACACTGTTCTCCATCTGTCCACGCCGTTGGACACAACCCAAAGATTACCAACAAGGCCAGCAACAATCAAGAAAGTCAGCTCTGTAAAAAAGAGTCCAGTCGGGGCAGAAGCGACAAAGCCAAAATCAGCCGCCCGACGAACGAAAGAAAGCGCGGTGACAATAAAATCAACCCGAGTAAAACCCAAAGCTGAAAAAACTCAGCCTGCCGTCCAGACTGAAAAAGCGACAGAGGCAAAGCGCGCCAGATCAACCAAAGCAACCAGCCCCCATAAGGGCAGCGCAACCTCCCCCTCTACCTCTACCGCGCCCGCTGCAACGCCAAAACCTGCTCCGAAAAAAACCGATGTTTCAACCCTCAAGTCCCAAACGCCTGCTTCCCAAAAATCGCTAACATCCGTTTCTCCCAAATCTCCTGCTCCTGAAACAGGCGGTGAAAAGGCGAGTCGCTCCCGATCAGGTTCATCTAGCACGAAATCCGCCCCTCCGACAGAGGAGAGCGCGCCTACATCTTCCACAGCAAAAAAAGGCCCCTCAAAGAAGTAAAAGGCAGCGTATGATGCGCCCTCTTGGAAGTTTGATTCAGGATGAGACCGTGAAATAGGTGTAGTGATATACGATCTTGCCGTTCACCAGACCGAAGGAGTCCTGACCATCCACAACATCGCCTTTGGATGATGAGGCAAGCCAGGAGAAGTGACGCGAGCCGATGTGTCCTGTCTCCTCCATTAAAGTGAACGTCGCTTCCGGTAAAATCTGGCTGAACAGGGTTTGATACCAGAGTCGGATCGCATCCACTCCCTGTACGGTACGCTGTGGAGTGACATGAACCGCGTTGTTCTCATACAAACCTGTTACGATAGCGGGGTCATGCGTATTAAGCGCCGTAAAATAACGCGATACGATATCGCCATCAGGCGCTCCCAACCAATCATAAGCAGCAATCGTATCCCAAAGATGCGGCACATACAAACGTGTATGTCCCCATTCCCAGAAATTCGCCGCGCTCAGGTTTAGCAGACGTGCGGTATCTAGAAACTCGACAATATCCTCCGGCGTGGGTTGCCAGTTCCCTTGTAGAAAAGCCGCCCCGGTCGGGATGATCGGGCGAAAAGGGCTGATTGCCTCGAATTCTCGAACGCTGCGGATCAATTGCTCCCCAGGGTTGTGTGCTTCCACCCAATACACTTGCGGCATGTTGATATCCACTTGCTCCAAGAAAGGTTGCCAGGGAAATTGGGGATGATAAGTTGGATAGCGATAAGAGCTTAACGCCATCGGGAAGGTCGGCAAAGCAGCTCTCAGGCGGCTCATAAATTGTCGCGCGGCCACGTCCCTTCCAGGAAGCTTATATTGTTCCTCAGCATCAATCACGTAACCGTCAACAGAGAGTTGTTGGATACGCTGAATAGCGATATCCGCTTCGCCATTCGGGTCATACCCATACACATAATGCCAGCCCCACACTTCAATGCTGCGGTCGCGTAGAGCCGCCACAACGGGTGGAACCAGATCCGCGCCACTGATTGGATCAAGATTATAGGCAGAAGTTCCATCCGCTATTTTCACCAAGACATGCGTCAAACCCGCCTGTCTGGCTGCATTGGCGATTGCATTCGCATCGCCAGCCTCACAGCGGCGAATCTGCCAGATATAAAATCCTTTACCCTGGAGAGTCAAGCGAAAGCCTTTACGGTAGGTTTTGTGACTTGCGGATGACTTGCATCACCGCTCCTTGCTGCGGCACCAATACCATAGCGCCTTCGGGGGTGATCCAGTCATAGACATGATTATACGTGAGAAAATACTGACGGATGTTGCGAGTCTCGGCGATTTTGGCCGCGAAAGGCAGCCATTTGAGAACATCCGCTAAGGTAATATCCGTAGTCACGCTGCCTTTGTAAAGCTCGTAAAACTCCGGCGCTCGACGGAGCGCGTTCAGCGAAATCAGTTTATCAAAAATTGCCTGCAGCACTTCCTGCTGACGGCGATTCCGGGCAATATCATTCGTCGTTTTGCGGGTGCGCACATACCACAATACGGTATCAGCATCCATGTGAATCTTTCCAGCCGGGATCGTAACCCAATAACCAGCGCGATAATCTGAAACCGGCTCAGCAACCTGGACATCCAGTCCCCCCAGGCTGTCAATAATTTTCTTAAAGGAAGAAAATTCTATCAACACGAAATAATCTATTTTTACGCCGAAGTTTTGCTTGAAGGTCTGTGCCAGAAGCGGATAGCCGCCGTAAGTCCAGGCGGTGTTGATGCGCCCCATGCCATAACCAGGCAGCGGGATATATAAATCGCGCGGAAACGAAGTGATGTTCACCCGCCCCAACTCGGAATTGAGCGTGATCAACATGATCGTATCGGTGCGGAATTGATGATCCCACGGGCGGCGATCTGCGCCGAGCAGCAGAACATTGATCTGGCTGGGCAATTGAGATAATTCGGGTTCAACCAAAATGCCCGCCGCCGGTTGAGTAAACTGAGGAGTTGGGGTAGGCAACGGCGTGTTCGTTGGCCCCGTCCATTCGACGCTGCCTGGCAAAGGCGTCGGGGCAAGAGGCTGAAACGGGGTAGGCGTGGCGGTGGCGTCTGCGCCAGCCAGAACGAATGTCGGTCGGGGAGTGTCCAGCAAAGAGACAGCAACCGCTGGCGCCTCCGCCGCCACGGGGGCGGCGCAACCCGTCAGAATCATTGCCATCCATCCAATCCCAATCATCAGATAGCTGACGCTTCTCAGTGGATGGAGAATCGTTTGACGTAATTTATGGGATACCACCTGCCAGTTGACGATGGGGCTGGAATTCTGCATAGTACGCTTCAACCAATGGTTCACAAAGGGCGTCCTCACGAAGTGCGGTTTAAGGTCATGGAGAAGGATAGCTCTGCGCAGTGGCAGTGGGTGGGTCGTCGGGCGGCAGAGGCACATTGGTGGACATGGGCGGCAAGGGCGTTTCTGTGGGCACCGGAGGCGCGGTGGGCTGCGGCGACGCAGTGGGCAACGGCTGTGTGGTAGGCCGCTGCGTTTCAGTGGGCACCGGCGGGGCAGTCGGTGGGACAGGTGTGTTGGTGGCTGTAGTTATCGGCGCAGAGGTCGAGGTATTGGTAACAATGACCGGAGTCGGGATAACCAGCGTTGACGTGGTAGTAGGCACCGGCAGGACGTTGGTGGAAGTAGGCCAGGGGGAGGGAAGGGTCGTCGCCGTCCAAACAGGAGGTGTCCACGGTAAAGTTGGAGAAGGCGTGAAATAAACCGGCGGGTAAAAAGGCACACTCAAAGCCTGACCCACATAAATTAAATCACCGCTCAGGCAGTTAGCAGCCCTCAGCGTCTCAATTGAGAGATTGAGGGCGCGACTCAATCGGTACAGGGTGTCGCCGGGACGGACATAGTATGTCACCCAACCCGCCGGTCGTACACACCATGCGGTAGGTGCAACTTCTACCACAGTAATGGGGGGGACGTAAAGCAAAATTCCGGGCTGCAGGCTTGAAACCGGCAAGCAATTCGCTGATTTCAGCATCTCTACGGAAACGCCATAGCGACGAGCCAGCGAACGCAGGGTATCATCTGCCAGCACCGTTATCTGCACCCACCCAGGCGGCGGAGGGCAGATGGTTGGGGTGGGCGTTTGAAGGGACAGGATTACGGAAGTTGGCGCAACGGTCTCAAGGAAAACGCCTGTTTTCACTCCCACCAGGGTCAGCTTTGGTTCACCGACAAATGGGAAATAGGTAACCACGGCGGTTGGCGCGCTGCCCAGGGTATAGCCGCTCTCAAGGA
>DYGV01000047.1:2064-24794 GCA_020724505.1 Anaerolinea thermophila | reverse complement strand
ATCTTGTATGTTGCCCTGCAAATTCTACGCGCTACCGTGGAGCGCGTGCGGAGGAGCCTGCCATGAGCGCCGCCGATCAACCCGTGAACCAAAATGCAGCGCCAGTGCGCGTCGAGAGGGTCTTTCAGCGTTTTACTCTTGGTCAGCGCTGGGAGCATCTAATCCTGATCCTTAGCTTTACCGTATTATTTCTAACCGGTATTCCGCAGAAATATCGTTCAACCGAATGGAGCCAATGGCTGCTCTCTACGCCGCAACGGGTCTATCTGGTGCGACAGATCCATCACATAGCCGCCTTATTGCTGACCGCTGGTGCGATCTATCATCTAGGCAATGCGCTGGTTCTTCTGGCGCGCCGCCGGCTTTCGAGCGATATGTTCCCCACTCTCCAGGATGTGCGCGATGCCTGGCAGATGCTGCGTTATCTGCTCTTTCTGACGCGCGAGAAGCCAGCTTTCGACAAATACAACTTTGAACAGAAATTCACTTATTGGTTTCTCTTCTTTGGGTTGGGCATTATGGTGATCTCCGGCTTTATCTTGTGGTTCCCAGAGGTGGTCACGCGATTTTTACCCGGCGGCGTTGTGCCGGCGGCGTTTCTGGCGCATAGCAACGAAGCTGTCATTGCTGCGATCTTCATCGTCGTCTGGCACTTCTTCCATGTACATTTCCAGAGATTGAACTTGAGCATGTTCACCGGTAAGCTTAGTGAAGAAGAGATGCGCCTCTATCATGCAAATGAATTTGAGCGACTGACTGGCGAAAAAGCTGATCTCAACGAAACCAAAGGAGGAAGCCAGTAATGTTGCGAAGAAAAATCGGGCTTTTTGCTCTACTGGCGGGTTGTCTGGCGGTGGCTATTGGCGTATGGGCGTTCATTGCCCCATCGGTCCCCGCGGCGCCCTTCGTGCAGGGAACCCCCACGCCAGAGACCGCCGCGGAAGCAGAAAACCCTACCCGCACTCCTATCCCCAATCTTTCCATAAGCGATGAGTATTGTCTGGGCTGTCATGGACAACCCGGGCAGACTTTTACGTTGGAAAACGGCGAACCCCTCGACCTTTATGTGCCTGCCGAACTGCACCAGAGTTCAGTGCATGGCCGATTGGGGTATGCTTGTGTGCAATGTCACACCGATGTGGGCGAATATCCGCACCCGCCATTTAAGGCCGCCGATCGGCGGGATGTCACATTGCAACTCAACGCGGCGTGTCAACGCTGCCACAGCCATCAATTTGAGCTTGCCCAGGATAGCGTCCACGCCGATGCCCAGCTTGCCGGTGAGCGTGAAGCGGCTGTCTGCGTAGATTGTCACACTGCTCATGAAGTGCGGCGCTTGAACGATCCTCAGACCCACCAGCTTCTCCCCGACGCGCACACCTGGATCCCTGAGCGTTGCGCTTTGTGCCATAACGCCATTTATCAGAAATACAAAGAGAGCGTGCATGGCGCTGCCCTCAGCCAGGGCAACCTGGACGTGCCTACCTGCATTGATTGCCACGGCGTCCACAACATCGAAGACCCGCGGACGACTTATTTTCGTCTGCGCTCGCCTTCCATCTGTGCCAAATGCCACACCAACCCCGAAATCATGAATAAATACGGCCTCTCTACCCAGGTGTTGGATACGTATGTGGCGGACTTTCATGGCACAACCACGGTCATCTTCGAAAAGCAAGCCCCCGACGCCGCCATCAACACCCCCGTGTGTTACGACTGTCATGGCATCCATGACATTAGCAAAACCACTGATCCGAAAACCGGTCTGCAGATGCGATCGAACCTGCTGGCGCGTTGCCAGGAATGTCACCCGGACGCCAACGCGAACTTCCCGGCTGCATGGATGTCTCACTACATTCCTTCGCGAGAACGTTACAGCATCGTGTATTATGTGGACTTGTTCTATAAGATCTTCATCCCTCTCACGTTGGGCGGCATGGGCGCATTAGTGTTGATGGACATCACCCGTACGCTGCTCAATCGTCGCAGAAAGCGCGCCGCTCAGACAGCCGAAGAAGCCGTTGAAGCTGGTCAACCGGCACTGGTGGAGCAGGTTAGACCGGCGCCGGCAGACCCAACCGAAACTGCCGAGACGAGCGGCACGGCGGCGCAGCCTGAAGCCAAGCCACAAGTTGATCTATCCGCCGAGGAGTTGCAGGTAGAAGAAACAAGCGCTCCAGCCTCGACCGAGGATATGACGACTTCAGCCCCTGAAAACCCAACCGATAAAGAGATGGACGCTTCGGTTGACTCGGAGGCAAAGAATGGATAACTCTTTATCAATAGAAACTCAACAACCGCAAGAAGAGTCAGTCTCGCTGCCTGTTACCTTTACCCGTTTTGATCTTTCGCAACGGATCGAACACCTCGTTTTCTTAACTGCTTTTTCGCTATTGGCCATCACCGGCTTGGCGCAAAAATACGCTGAAACATCATTGGGATTGGTGGTATTGCAGTTTTTTGGCAGTATTCAAGGGGCGCGCACGGTTCATCACATCGCTGCGTTCATTATGATGTGGTCATCGGTATATCATGTTATTTCGGTGATGTATCGTATCTACGTGCTGCGCACGCCCTGGAGCATGATGCCGGTGATAGATGACTTTAAGCACTTGGTGCAAGACCTGCGTTACTATTTAGGTCTGAGCAAACATCGCGGCTATTACGGTCGTTACAATTACGCAGAAAAGATGGAATACCTGGCGGTGGTGTGGGGGACGATCATCATGGGGTTGACTGGGTTCATGATGTGGAATCCCATCACCACAACCCGCTATTTGCCCGGCCAGGCTATTCCGGCTGCCAAAGCTGCCCACGGCGCGGAAGCGGTGTTGGCGGTGTTGGCGATCATTATCTGGCACATGTATCATGTACATATCAAGCGATTTAATAAGAGTATGTTCACTGGCCAGATCACCCGCGAAGAGATGGAAGAGGAGCATCCGGCAGAGTTGAAGCAGATCGAAAGCGGCGCTGCATGGCAACCCCCGCCGCCGGATGTAATCCGCAAACGCCAACGCATCTTTATCCCTGTTGCGGTAGTCGTGACCATCGTTCTCACTATGGGTGTGATTGGGTTTGTCACCGTCGAGCCGCAAACCGCCATTACCACCATTCCAAAAGGTGAAACGGTAGCGGTGTTTGTCCCTGTGACCCCCACGCCGCGCCCAACCCCGCTGCCAACCCCAACACCGGAGCGGGCCGCCGGCGTTGGCGCGGATACCTGGGAGGGGAGTTTCTCTGCCCTGTTTCAAAACCGTTGTGGTTCTTGCCACGGCCGCACCGCGGTGGGCGGCTTGAATTTGGGAACTTATGAAAATGCACTGAGAGGCGGCGTAAGCGGGCCAGCGATCGTACCCGGCGACCCGGATGCCAGTGTCTTGGTGCAAATCCAGTCTGCCGGCGGCCACCCCGGACAGCTTACCATTGATGAACTTGAGCAGGTCATTGCATGGATCTTAGCTGGAGCGCCGGAAAGATAACCATTCACCTGTAGATTTACTGCCCTAATTCAGGAGATACACTTCGATGGATACGTTGGCAAATTTTTTTGCCCAAAATATCATCGGGGTGTATTTTTTTTACGGCCTCTCGTTTTTTAGCATGGGTCTTGCGATTTTCTTGGAGATGGGGCATTCATCAGAATTGGAGTTCTCACAGGCGTTGCGCCCTTTGGCGGGTTTTGGTCTGGTGCATGGGGGACATGAATGGTTTGAAATGTTCCTGCTCATCTACCCTCAGATTAGCCAAAGCGCCGCTATGGCGTGGATCACGCCGCTGCGTCTGGTTTTATTGGCCTCCTCCTTTCTAATGTTAATCGCCTTTGGCGCGCGCTTGATCTCAGGGCAAGGCCGGACGATTTTTACCTCCCGCGTGGTGTTGCTCATTCTAGCCATCTGGCTGGTCGGGCTCAGTTGGGTCATCAACGCTCCGCTCCCCAATGTTGAGCGTCTGGCCGCCGCAGATGTCTATACCCGCTATGCGCTGGCAATCCCTGGCGCGGCGTTGGCGGTGTGGGGGCTCATCTTGCAAAGGCAACGCTTCATTGAAATGGGCATGCCCGCCTTTGGACGTGATGTCGTCATCGCTGCGGTAGCGTTTAGTATGTATGGCGGCATCGGTCAGCTATTTGCTGCGCCGAGCCGCGTGTTCCCCTCTGGCGTATTGAACGCCGAGATATTTATCCACTGGTTTGGCTTTCCGGTGCAAGTTTTCCGCGCCTCCATGGCAGCCGTCGCTGCTATTTTCATCATTCGGTCCCTCAGGGCTTTTGAAGTTGAAACCCGACGCAGAATCGAAATTTTGCGCGATGCTCAGCAAGCCGAACGTCGCCGGTTGGAAGCCTTGCGGGCGGAGTTGTTACATCGCACTGTTAAGGCGCAAGAATCGGAACGGCAGCGCATCGCTCGCGAGTTGCATGATGAGACCGGTCAAACGTTGACCGCGCTGGGGATGGGCTTGCGCGGCCTTGCCGAGACAGTGCAAACCAACCCGCAACGAGCAGCTCAGCAGGCGCAGCATCTCGAATCGTTGGCGATGAAAGGTCTGGAAGATCTTCAGCGTCTGGTCGGCGGGCTGCATCCACCCCAATTGGATGACCTGGGGCTGCTTCCGGCGCTGCGTTGGTATGCCAAAGAAGTCAGAGAAAATTATAATCTGCAGGTGATCGTAAATGGGTCAGGCGCGCAAAGCAATTTGTCTCCAGAATTGCGCACCGTGATCTTCAGGATTGCCCAGGAGGCGGTAACGAATGCTGTGCGCCACGCCAGCGCCACCCAGGTTGTCATAGACTTGAATATTTCACCGACTTCCTTGCGCCTGCAGGTGCAGGATGACGGAGTTGGTTTTAATGTGCAGGAGACGCTGAGTTCATCCACACCGCGCCCGCGTTGGGGCTTGCTGGGGATGATCGAGCGGGCGAAGCTGATTGGCGGTGAATGCCAAATTATTTCCCAACCAGGCGCAGGGACGCGCGTTGAGGTGGTTGCGCCGTTGGAGGCGGGAGCAAATGTCTGAGGTGCGTCTGCTATTGGTGGATGACCACGCTGTAGTGCGCACCGGCTTGCGCATGTTATTAGAAAGCCAGAAGGATTTGCGCATCATCGGGGAGGCCAGCACCGGCGCCGAAGCCCTGGAAATGGCGGAGCGCGAGCGACCACAGATCATCGTCATGGATATTACTCTGCCGGACATGAGCGGCATCGAGGTTACCCGGCGGCTTAAACAGACTCGCCCTGAGATTGCTGTCGTCGCTTTGACCATCCATGAAGATGAGCAATACTTTTTTGAGATGCTCCAAGCAGGCGCCGCCGGTTACATACCCAAGCGCGCCGCCCCCGATGATCTGATCGGCGCGATTCGCGCCGCAGCCATGGGAGAGATCTATCTGTATCCCTCTTTGGCAAAGGCGTTGGTAGCAGATTATTTGAGCCGCGCTGGAGGCGAGCCGCAGCAGAGCTCGCTGGAAGAGCCGTTGACCCCGCGCGAGGAAGAGGTGATGCGGTTGGTGGCGCAAGGCTTAACCAACGATGAAATTGCAGAGCAGTTGGTCATCAGCCGTCACACGGTTGCCAGACACCGCGAAAACCTGATGCGTAAGCTGGGATTGCACAACCGCAGCGAATTGGTCAAATACGCCATCCGCAAAGGCATCATCGTCCCTTGATTGGTAAATATTCCATAGGGGATGTTGATAGGCAGATCATCATTTGCCCGGGCCTCTTTGGAGTGTCTCAGGAATTGGGTATTTTTCCCTACGTGAATACCGGCAGCGTCCTATTGACTTCTCATAGGGGGATTTGTTATCCTCATTCTAGAGAATAGAGAAAGGAGGTCAATATGCGCAAGGTGCAATTTGTCGCCGTGTTTTGGACGCTGTTTCTGGCCGTGCCTTTGACTGCCCTGGCGCTTTCGTTGGCTGCATATCTGACCGACCATTTGGCTGAGTTGGTTACATCTTTTGTCGAATTTGGTCGCGCCACAACCGTCGGTGGACGTGGCTGGGTGATGGTTTTTGCCGAACGCTGGCCGGAGGTGGCCGGTATGATTGTCGGCCAACTGGTGATTATGGTCATTCTGTTGCTGGCGCACAAGAACGGTCAGAAAGGGGCCGAAGAGAATAATACGCGGTAAGCCAGCCCGTCCATCGCGCGTGTTGGCGTCGAATAATTTCCATCGCGCCTCCCGAATTGGATCATCGGGGGGCGTTTGGATTTAGATGCGAAATAAATTTCGCGTTACGGAGTTTATAGACTTGTAACGCGAGATTTATCTCGCACAGGCCACTGTTGGATGCGGAATCAGGGGATGCGAAATAAATTTCGCGTTACGGGTTTACAATCTGTCCGCTTTGCCTTAAATTCCCTCAGTTTCTAATTCTACACTCATTTTGGGGTATAATGCCCATATCGGGGGTGGGTAAGATGACTATGTTGATTTACGTTGTTGGGTAATTTTACCTATATCAAAGGAGTGAGAACAGAAAATGAAACGTTGGCTAAATCGTATCCAAAGATTCTTTCTGCCTCCGGAGGGTTCACCCACCTGGGTACGTCTGTTGCCGTTTGCGGTGCTGGGCGTTTTGACCTTGATCCTGCTCACTGGCGGCGCCTATGCCTGGGAATACACCAATTCGCCGGAGTTTTGCGGCTCTACCTGTCACACCATGCCGCCGGAATATACGGCTTATTTGGTTTCGCCACATGCACGCATCGCCTGCGTGGATTGTCATATCGGTAAAGGGTTTATTGCCACGCGCATCACTCGTAAGGCAGGCGATCTCAAGCATGTCACGGCCACGATTTTTAGAAGTTATGAATTCCCGATTCGTGCCGACGAATTACGCCCGGCGCGTGAAACGTGCGAATTGTGCCATTTCCCCGAAAAATTTTCTGACGACAGTTTGCGCGAGATCAAGCGTTTCGCTAATGATCCAAACAATACGCCTATATCCATTTTCTTGACTTTGAAAACCGGCGGCGGCAGCCGGCGGCAGGGATTGGGCCGCGGCATTCACTGGCATATCGAGAACAAAGTGGAGTATTTTCCCGCTGATCCAGAAGAGCAGATCATCCCCTATGTGCGGGTGACGAATGTGGATGGCAGCCAGGAGGAGTATGTAGATGTGGAGGCGGATTTCAATCCAGCCGACGTTGCCCCTGGATCGCTCAAAGAGATGGACTGCATCACCTGTCATAACCGCATCACCCATCTCGTCCCCTCACCTGAAGATACGGTGGATCGTCTAATTGCACATGGCGAGATTTCGCCAAAAATCCCTGAGATTCGCAAGAAAGCTGTGGAAGTTTACAGCCAACTCTTTGATACGACGCAAATGGGCTTGGAGAATATCGCTGGCTTGGAGAATTACTATCGCGTTTATCACGCGCAATTCTATGCACAAAACCGGGAGCTGGTGCAACAGGCGATCCAGGCGTTGCAAGACGCCTATGCGAGCAGCGTGTTTCCCGAACAGAACTCGAATTGGAGCACCCATCCCAACAATATTGGGCATAAAGATTCTCCCGGTTGTTTTCGCTGCCACGATGGGAAACACCTGGATGCGCAACAAAAGGCGATCCGCCTGGAGTGTAACCTGTGCCATTCGATCCCAGTGGTAGTTGGCCCAACCGACTTCGTTGCTGCAATCGAGGTTAGCCGCGGTCCAGAGCCGCAATCGCATCGCGATGAGAACTGGATTGCGCTGCACAACCAGGTATACGACGCCACTTGCCAGAATTGCCACACTACCGACGACGCCGGCGGCGTCAGCAATACTTCGTTTTGTTCGAACAGCGCCTGTCACGGTGGCGCATGGCCCTACGCGGGATTTGATGCCCCCGCCTTGCGCGCCATCCTTCAGGAGCAGTTGCCGCCCACGCCCACCCTGCAGCCTCTGCCAGAAGGCGGCGCTCTCACTTACGAAGCGACCATTCTCCCTCTGCTGAAAAGCCGTTGCGGCTCTTGCCACGGCGAAAACGGGCTGCAGGGGCTGAATCTGACCACTTACGCCTCTCTCCTTGCCGGCGGGAAGAGCGGACCGGCGCTCACCCCGGGTGATCCAGACGCCAGTTTGATCGTACAAAAACAGACTGCCGCGCAGCCGCACTTTGCTCAACTTACACCGCAGGAGTTGGAACTCTTGATCCAGTGGATCCGCGCTGGAGCGCCAGAGAAATAAGCCAGCAAGATGGGCTACGACAACACCCGAGATTGTGAAGAAAGGGATTAATTGCGTATTTTCGCTCATCATTTATTCATTTTTGGGGTATAATACCCATTGGAAAATATGAAAAGATCTACAATGAATGCACAATTTACCCTATAGGAGGTTAATGCCATATAAGAGAATACCAAGATATCTTTACGATCCTGCTTATTCATTACAGATCCATTGTTTGAGAGGAGAATGTTTTATGAAAACAAAAGTCTTGCTGGTTGGAGCTTTGCTGTTGCTGGCCTTAGCGCTGGCAGCCTGCCAACCTGCGCCCACCTCTCAACCTGCTCCAGAGTGTCCGACGGCGGCGCCATGCCCGGAATGCCCGGCATGTCCGTCGCCTGAGCCGCCCCCGGAGCCGGTTGTGAAAGAGGTCCCCTTCCAGGAATTGTGGGCTGCTTCCCCGCATAATGACGCAGAAGCAGAGGCCTTCAATCACTGGAATGAGGAGGATCCGGCGGAAGTTCCGGTAGCCTGCGCCAACTGCCATACGACAGCGGGCTATCAGGAATACGTCGCCACGGGCGCTGTCGCGAACCCAATCCCGGCCCCTGCTGGGACCATCCAATGTGTGGCCTGCCACAATGAAGCCACAGCCACGCTGACAAGCGTCAAGTTCCCGCAAACCTATCTCCCCGAAGGCGCCAGCGAACCGGTGAACGTCGAAATCACCGGCTTGGGCAATGAAGCGCGTTGCATGGTCTGCCACCAGGGTCGCGCTTCTAAGTCCACGGTGGATAACCGCCTGGCGCAGTTCGGCGAAGACCTGGATCCAGACGCGGTGCCTGCGCCGATCACCGATAGCCAGGGGAATGAAGTGAAGCTTGGCTTCATCAACATCCACTACTATCCGGCTGGCGCCACCCTGTACGGCACCCAGGTGAAAGGCGGCTATGAGTACGACGGTAAGAGCTACGACTGGAAGTTCCGCCATGTCGAAGGCATTGACACCTGCATTGGTTGTCACAATCCGCACTCCTTGCAGGTCAAGGTCGAAACCTGCGCCCAATGCCATGAGGGCGTCTCCACGGTCGAAGATCTGCGCAATGTGCGTATGCAGGGGTCGCTGGCGGACTATGACGGCGATGGTGATGTCGAAGAATCGATCGACTCCGAGCTGAAAGGTCTGCAAGAGAAGCTCTATGCGGCTTTGCAAGAGTATGCCAAGACCGTTGCCGGTCAGCCGTTGGTCTATAACCCAGCCGCCTACCCCTACTTCTTCGCCGATGACAATGAGAATGGAACCGCCGACGAGGGCGAGAAGGCTTACGCCAACTGGACGCCGCGCCTGGAGAAAGCCGCCTACAACTATCAGATGTCGGTTAAGGATCCCGGCGCGTTCGCCCACAACGCCAAGTATATGATCCAGCTCATGTACGACTCGCTGGAGGATCTGAACGCCAAGCTGGGCACCATTGACATGAGCGCCATGCATCGTGAAGATCCAGGGCACTTCGCCGGCAGCACCGAACCTTTCCGCCACTGGGATGCGGAAGGCAAGGTTGAAGCAGCATGCGTCAAGTGTCACCAGGCAGATGGCGTGCCACAGTTCCTGGAGAACGGCGCCACGATCAAGATGCCGCCCAGCAACGGCTTCATGTGCACCACCTGCCACAACTCGGAAGAATGGCCGGCGCGCTACGTGGTGACCGAGGTGACCTTCCCCAGCGGCGCTAAGCTGACCTTTGGCGGCGTGGATGCCGATGGCAACCCGGTCGCCGATGAGTCGAACCTGTGCCTGTTGTGCCATCAGGGGCGCTCCTCCACACCCAGCGTCAACCGCGCTCTTGCCGGCAAGGATCCAGAGACACCGGATCCGACCATCCGCTTCTCGAACATCCACTATTTTGCCGCCGGCGCGACGCTGTTCGGCTCGGAGGCCCAGGGCGCATATCAGTTTGATGGGAAAGATTACGTTGGCGCAAACACCAAGCACCCCATCAATAAATGCAAGGACTGCCACGACGTGCACGCCCTGGAAGTCAAGCTCGAAGCTTGCGCCGCCTGCCACGGCAGCGCCAGCGACCCGAAGGACCCGAAGACCTATCGGTTGGATACGACGGATTACGACGGCGATGGAGATACCAGCGAGGGTATCTCTGCCGAGGTGGACGCCTTTGCCGAGCGGCTCTATGCAGCCATTCAGGCTTATGCTAAAGCTAAAGGCACACCGATTGTGTACAACCCGGCTGCGTACCCCTACTTCTTCGTGGATGCGGATGAAGACGGCAATCCAGATGTTGGCGAGCGTGGCCCCGTGTCTTACAACGCCTGGACGCCCACGTTGTTGAAGGCTGCCTACAACTACCAGTATTACCAGAAGGACCCCGGCGCCTTCACGCACAATCCGAAGTACGTATTGCAATTCCTGTACGACTCGATTGAGGCGTTAGGCGGCGACACCTCTGGTCTGACTCGGCCGGTAACCCCCGCCGAATAGGCCAATCAGAAGACGTTGAAATAAATAAAAAGGTCGGGCAAATTCGCCCGACCTTTTTTGATGGTTATTTCATCGGCCTCGCAGTTGAGCGCCGCACAGGCGGCAGAACCGATCGCCCGGCGACGCCCGGTTACCGCATTGATGACAATACACAATTCCGACTTCGCCTTCCTCAATGCTCTCTACTGCTCTTTTCCGACGCGAGCGGCGCACCCGTTTGGCAGGTTGCGTCTTTTGACGTCCAGATAACCAGTACCACAGACCGCCGCCAGCGATAAGCGTTATACCCAATGCGCCTAAAATAAACGGCAAGGCGGTGGATATGCTGAACCGCCCCGTCGCGTTCTGACCGCCCAATGGCTCGCTGGGTTCAACGGTCAAAGCGTTGAAGGTCAGATCATCGTTGTCTTTTTGATAGTTAATTTGCAAGGCGACCGTTTGACCGGCTGGCACTGTCCCAACATCCAGGTTGTAATAGGTCATCCCGTCTTCCGCCACGGAAGCGCTCACCATGCCCGGTTTCAGGCTCATCTCCCTGGCGCTGGGGGGTTGTTGCACTTTGATCTTGAAACTCTCCACTGCGAAATCGCCAGGCCAACGATATTCAAAATGGCGGTTGCTTCCTTCTTTAATAAGTTGTGGATCGTAATATTCAACTCGCAGATCAGGCAGCGTCGCCTGAATCACTAGCGTTGACCATTCGCCCACCGGAGGTTTTTGTTCGTAAGGTGTATTGAAGCAACTACCATCTGGCTGGCAGACAGCGACGGCGTTTGGCACGCCAGCCGAGGCAGGAATGCGCAGATTTAGCTCAGTCGGCAATTTGACCTGCTCCGAAAGGTAGATTTGATACATCACCAGCATGTTCGGGCGGTCAAATTCCGGCCATAGATCAATCATCAGCGATTTAAAAGATAGCTGGTCTTGGGCGCGAATGCCCGATGGGAAAAAGGTCGTTAGAAAAATGGATGTTAGAAGGAACAGGCGCACCATAAATGGCTTTATTCTCCACAATGATTGATATTTTCACCGAAATTGGTTTATCTCCACGGTGCAAGAAGTCTCGCAGATTCTCCTAAAACAGACCTATGTGTTTAAACTCTGCGGGACGTTCCTAGTACCTCATTATAACTCTATAACTCACCAATCGCCTGGCGCACCTGACGCGCCAGGCGGCCAAACGCGGCACTGTAACGCATGGCTTCCTGCCGTGGGCGAGGCAAGTTAACCGCCAGGTTCAGCCGCAGCCGACCCGGCCTGTCGCTCAACACCAGCACCCGATCTGCCAGGAACAGCGCTTCTGAGATGGAGTGGGTGACCATCACCACGGTCTTGCGGTGCATTTGCCAAATGCGCAAAAGTTCACCGCCCATGCGCTCGCGCGTCAGGGCATCCAGCGAACCAAATGGTTCATCTAGCAAGAGCACCTCCGGGTCGCTTACCAGCGCTCGGGCGATCGCCACCCGTTGCGCCATGCCTCCCGACAGATCCCGCGGCAGGGTATCTGCAAAGCCGGTTAGACCCACCCATTCTATCATTTCCTGCGCTCTGACCAATGCTTCAGGACGCGGTATCCCTGCCAGCTCCAACGGCAACATGATGTTTTCGATGACCGTGCGCCAGGGCATCAGGTTAGCTTTTTGGAATACGAACCCTACTTCACGCCTGGGGGTGCGGATTGGCTCGCCGTTGTAAAATACCTCCCCGGATGTCGGCAATAGCAGACCGGCGAGAATGCGCAGCAGCGTGCTCTTGCCCGAACCGGATGGTCCCAGAATGCATAAGAATTCTTGGGCAGCAACCTCAAACGAAATGTCCTCTAATGCCCGCAAACCGCCGTTGCCGTTCGGAAACACCGCGCTGATGTGGCGCGCCTGGATTACCGGCCGTTGCGGCGCCTCCATAGAGCGCAACGCGTTTTCGACCTGACGGCTGAGCGTCATCTGCTCGACTTCCATCTTCATTCTCCGATCTTGGAGGACCTCATTCCTGAGTCACAAATTGGTTGGTGAATGCCTGATTTAAATCCAACGGCTGGGATAACATGCCCATCTCTAAAAGCACTTTTTGCATGTTCTCCCAGGCCTGCATATCCGAATAACCCGGCTTCTCCGTCTTCCAAAACGCCATGGTCGCTTCCAGAATCTCCCGTTGGGTGGGTTGATCCGCCTCGGTCAAACCTTCTACGTACTGCGCGCAGATGGCAAAGGCTTCGTCCGGATTTGCCAGCGCGTAGTTGATGCCGCGCAGCGTGGCCTGCACCATGCGCCGCACCAGATCTGGGTTTTGGGCGATAGAGTTCTCGTTCGTAATCAGCCCATTTGACGCCAGTTGCACATAATCCGCCACCCGGATCACATCCACCGGATAACCCCGGCGCGCGAGTTGGATCGGCTCATTATTGGCATAGATGACCACTGCATCCTCCTGGCCGGCAACCAGCGCCTCCACCTGGTTGAATCCAATCGAATCCAGCGTGACATCCGTCTCTTTCAAATTGGCTGCGCTTAACAGGGCGCGAAAACCCACATAACTCGCGCCATACAGTCCTGGGATGCCCACTTTTTTACCCTTGAGATCTTCAGGAGTGCGAATGCCGCGTTCCTGCAAGGCTGCCACAGCCACCGGGTAATCATGCCACCAGGCCATCACGTACACCACGGGTAAGCCCTGGGCGCGCGCCAGGAGCACCTGTTCGCCCGAAACCAGGGCAAATTGCAATTCGTTCGCCCCCACCAGGGAAACGCCATCCGTCTCTGGGCTATAATCGAAATTTACTTTCAGACCGACTTCCTCATAAAAGCCCTTGGCGTCGGCAACATAAAACGCGGCATACTGGACGTTTGGAATATACCCCATCGGCAGGCGTATTTCGGTGAGCGCTTGCGGCGAGGCGTTGATCGCGCTTTCGGCCGGCTTTCCAGAACATGCTGCCAGAATCAAGAGCAATCCGACGATTGTCCAACGACGAAACATGCAGACCTCCAATATTTTAGATTTATGTGAGCGAATGGATGGTTCATTCCGGCCGCTCCCGCCAGGAAAGTAAGCGCATTTCCAGTAACGCGACTGCGCCATATAAACAGAGCGCCATTGCCACCAGCGCCAGGATAGCCACGAATACCAGCGCGGTGTCGTATTGTCCGCGAGCGCGGTTGATCAGAAAACCCAAACCTCGATCTGCGCCGACGAATTCGCCTACAACCGCCCCAATCACCGCCAACGTGGCTCCGATGCGCAACCCACCTAAAAAGACTGGCAAAGCCGCCGGGAATTCCAGCAAACGGAATGTTTGCCAGCGGGTGGCTTGTAGGGAGCGCATCAAATCGCTCAAATCTTCTGGGACGGAACGCAGCCCAACCACGGTGTTGACCAGCACCGGGAAGAATACGATCAGTGCGCAAATCAAGATTTTGGAGAGTACCCCAGGTCCAAACCAAATGACCAGCAGCGGGGCGATGGCTACCACAGGCACTGCCTGGCTGGCGACGATGTATGGCGA
The DNA here is from genome assembly GCA_020724505.1 of Anaerolinea thermophila. GTDB lineage: Bacteria > Chloroflexota > Anaerolineae > Anaerolineales > UBA4823 > RBG-16-57-11. The sequence goes on along the minus strand of DYGV01000047.1, from coordinate 10,637 downwards.
AAGTAGGCGTTCGATAGCCGGCCAGCGCGCCAGCGCATAGCCGAAGGTTGTGGCTGCCAGCGCTCCTATGCTCAACCCCGCCAGGACCTCGCCAAGAGTGACCCATGTGTGACGCAGCAGGCTGCCATCTGCCAGCGCTTGTGCCAACCGTTGCAGGACGTAAACCGGCGAAGGCAGGATAAATGGTGGAAAATTACCCAATCGCGCTGCAGCTTCCCAGAAGAGCAAAGCCAACCCCAGCGAAAGGATCAGCAGCAGCGCTCGTCGTTCATGAAAGCGGCGCAAACGATGCTGGTAAAGGGGTAAAACACTCGTTTCTCTCATATCGAACAAAAAACCCCGAACATAAGGTTCGGGGCATGGATAAACGTACCTTCTCCAACGTCGAAGTTCACCAAGGCGTGAAACAATGACTGGAGCGGTCGCACCTTCTCCCATCCGGACTGTACCGTCGGCCCCGGAGTTTCACCGGATCGTGCTATCTGCGGCTTGTGCAGATCGCTCGCGGGCTTTACCGCCGATCGGGAATGAGCGCAATGTCTTGCATTGCGCTTTCACCCTGCCCCGAAGGTGTTAACTGGCGGCGCTTCTTCGCCAACCAGGTATAGGATTTGTTCAAATTATAACTTGTTTTTTCTCCCTTTGCAAATCTTTATTGCCCTTGCCCAACATCGAGTTCACGCCTTTGCCTGTAGGATTCTGTCGCAAAAAATTGCCAAGTTTGTTATAATAATCACAGTGGGCTTGATAAATTGTCCACATCGCTGCTTCACTTCGATAGCTACAGACGCAATGAAAATCAAAACCATTTTTATAAATTTGCGCAGGAAACGTCCTATTACGCGCTGACTTGACCGTCGGTTGATTTTTCGTCGGGCGGTGTTTTTGTTCTTCTCGCCAGACCGGAAAGGAGGTGCAACAGTACTTGATCCATGATCAAGGTTTCTTGTTCGGCTCGCTTCATCGGCGTACCACAAAATTACGAATTCAACGAGAAAAGTGAGGAGAAATATGTTTCGCAAATCCATCTACATTCTTGCTATTTTGGCTGTGATGTTGGGGGTAATGCCGATGCCCGCCATGGCCAACCCAGTAGCCCAGGCAGGCGATCCAATACCCGTAGACGCGCCGGCTGAGTTGCGCACCTGGAAAGCTACCCCGGATCGAATAGTTCCGGTGGATGCAAAAGAAATGGCGATGATGCTGGAGCAAGCGCGCGCCATTGCGAGTGCATCGCCCGACGACTGCATCACAGACACTAAATATTTCCTGGTTTTGGATGATTATCAGGGTCGTTACCTCATCAGAACCTTTAACTTGATGGCTTCCGGTTCGATCGCGCAGATTTGGGTGCAGACGGATTTGAGCTGGCCCGCTGGGGATCCACGTCCTACACCTGTAATCACCTGTGAACAGGCCAGTTATATGCTGGGCGAATTTGAAAACAATATGTATCCCAAAGAGACCAGCTTCTTCGGGATGCCGGATGCACACGATGGCAGCCAGGCCTATTTACCGGGGTTGATTGGTCTGGATGATGATTATTATTACGATGAAAGCGGCCGCCAGATTGTGTTGGTCTCTAACGTCCGCGATGATAATTACTACGATCCAAATTATCCCATCTACATCGCTGGTTTTTACTCCCCCTCATTCGAGATCTATTTCGATCGCAACGTCATGACCATTGACGCTTACGATTGGGAGAACCGCACCGGACCCTCTGGTACGCGACCCTATCTGTACGAAGGGGTCTTTGCCCATGAATATCAGCACCTGCTCCACGACGATTACGATCCAGACGAGGAGACCTTCATTAACGAAGGTATGGCCGATCTGGCGATGGACATTGTCGGGTATGGAGCAACGGGCAGCCACCTGGGCGACGCCGCCGAACACCCTGAAAACTCGCTGGTAGTCTGGGGCGACCAGGGCGATTTGGAAATCCTCAGCGATTATGGGCAGGCTTACCTGTTCCAGCTCTATCTGATGGAGAAATTTGGCCAATCCTTCACCCAAGCGTTGTTCCACAACCCGGAGAATGGCATCAGCGGCGTGAACTCGACGTTGGCCGATTTCAACATTCAGCGCACTTTTGCGGATATTTTCCGCGATTGGTCTGTCGCGTTGTTGATCGACTCGCCGATCCCTGCCGATTGGCGCTATGGATTTAAGTCTATAAACTTCAAATTCGATATTGGGACACCGGCGGCACCAAATCCGGAGGCTTTTGATACGCCCGGCGCGCCTCCGTGGGGTACGGATTACATCTGGCTCACGCCCTCCAAGTTAAACAAGAAGCTCCAGTTGCAGTTCAACGGCGATGACGTGACCTCCTACCCCACTGCCTGGAGCTCCGATGGAGAAGTGTTATGGGGCGGCGAGGGCGATCTGGTGGATCATTGGGCGATCTTCTCTGCCACGGGCGGCGGCGTTCTCTCCTTCGATACGAAGTATGATATCGAAGAGCTATGGGACTTCGGTTTCGTCCAGGTCTCTACCGATGGCGGCGCCACCTGGACTAGCCTCTCCAACGCCTACACCACCTCCGACCATGATCCGAATGCGCACCCCAAAGTCGTCGAGAATTTGCCCGGCCTCACCGGCTCCACCGGCGGCAGTTGGGTGAACATGAGCTTCGACCTGAGCGCCTACGCCGGCCAACAGATCTTGATCGCCTTCCGCTATATCACCGACTGGGCGACTTATGAAGACGGCTGGTTCATTGACAACGTGGCGATTGATGGCGTTGTGATTTCAGATGGTTCGTCAGTGGATCTCTTCAAAGATATTACCGAGATCCGACCCATCGAAAATGACTTCATGGTTACCTTTGTAGCTATGAAGAATAACACTCGCAAGCCGAATTACAAAGTCATGACCATGAGCCTCTCGGACTTGAACGAAGAGGGCAGCATTAAGCTGGCCAAGCTGTTCAGCAATTCCAAGTATGTGGTGATGCTGGTCACCTACGCGGCGCCAGAGGGTGTTAGTAGCTACGCCAACTACACCTACCAAATCGTGAAGTAAGAACTTCTACGGGTTCTAACCGCAAGGCCTGTCATTCCTTGACAGGCCTTGTTTTTTTACCTTCCGGGTTTATTGACATTCTGGGTTATAATTCGGACTTAATCGGTGGTTATTTTGGGTGACACTGTGTCGTTCTTCTCCAAGTGATTAGCGGCCATTGCCCAATCAGGCCGCTTCTTAACGTCAGTCGAAAGAAAAGAAAGGAAAGTTTACATGCCCCCTACCTCGCTCTCATCCGATCGTGTCCTGGTCATGGTCGGCACTCGCAAGGGAGCAGTGATCTTTACCAGTGACCGTCAGCGTAAGAACTGGCAACGAAGCGATTTGCTCTTCAAATCCTGGAATGTGATGCACATGGTTATGGATGCGCGCCATCAGCGTATTCATGCCGCCATAGTACACGATGTTTATGGCCCCACGACTCATTACTCCGACGATCTGGGCCAGACCTGGGTTCAGGCGCGCCAGGCGCCGGCTTTTCCCCGGCCGTCAAAATCCGGTCGCCCGCCCGGTAACCCGGCTGAGGCAGCTGAAGCGGATGCCGCGCACAGCCAGCCGGAGAAAGTGAACAAGGTCTGGAACATCACCCCTGGTCGCCCGCAAGAGCCGCATGTGTTATTTGCTGGCGTCGAGCCTGGCGCGCTGTTCCGTTCGGAGGATGGCGGCGAGACCTGGACGATAAACGAGGGTTTGTTCGATCATCCTCATCGCCCGCAATGGTTCCCCGGCGCTGGAGGTCTGGCGTTGCACACCATTCTACTGGATCCAAACAATCCACAGCGAATGTATGTGGCTATTTCCGCTGGTGGTTGCTACCGCAGCGATGACGGCGGGCAAACTTGGTCGCCGCGCAATCGCAATGTGCGCGCCGATTTCATGCCCGATCCATTCCCGGAATTCGGTCACTGCGTGCACAAGATGGTCTTGCACCCAACTCGCCCTCAGGTTCTGTTTCAACAAAATCATTGTGGCATCTACCGCAGCGATAACGCCGGCGATGAGTGGATAGATATTGGCGAGGGCAGGCTGCCCAGCCGCTTTGGTTTTCCCATCGCAGTGCATCCAAAACATCCAGAGACGATTTATCTCGTCCCTGAGGAGAGCGATGAATACCGCCTGAGCATAGATGGAAAGCTGGCGGTTTGGCGCAGCCAAGATAGCGGCGCTTCATGGATGGCGATGACCGACGGACTGCCTCAATCGGCGCACCTGGTGGTGTTACGGGAGGCAATGGCGACAGATCCGTTAGATCCAGCCGGAATTTATTTTGGCGCTAGCACCGGTCAGTTGTTCTACAGCCGGGACGACGGCGATCATTGGGAGCTGTTAGCCGATTATCTTCCACCGATCCTCTCCGTCGAGGCTGCCGTGGTTTAATCTTAGTGTTCGATCAAAATATAAGGTGGCGGAACCATAGTACAATGTCGTTCGTTGTGGGTGCAATTCGGATCACTATCATCTTATGCTGTCAGGGTCTCAATCTCCAGAGGGTGAGCGCCTAACGCAAAGGCGCTAAGGCGCAAAGACGCTCAACGCACGATGTAATTGTCTCTGGTCGCATGATTGTTTACCTGGGGAGAGCCTAAAAATTGCGCTTTTCCGCAGATTTCTTACATGCAATTTCGCGCCTTGGCGTTGAATTCCTAGCCAGAGGTGAAAGTCTGAGCAGCAATGAACGTACGCTGTTACTACAATTTTCCATCCTAAACAACGAGAAAACCCTGCGCTAGATCGTTGCCACGGGAACCAGCGCCATATCGCTTTCGTCCATAGATTATGTCCTGGGATTCCAATCAAGTGTACGGTTGGGTGGAGCCGCCAGCTCCGTCGCCCAACTATGCCGCGCCGCCTAAGGTGATTCGCGTCAGAGTAGCGCACAGGCCACGTGGGTCTGCCTATAATTGGCTGATCCTTTTGGTTGTTTTGGCGTTGGGGTCTGCATTGTGCCTTGCGTTGAGCATCGTCCCGGCGTTATATGGATATTATCAATTCAGTGGGCGCATTGCTCCGGGGGTAAGCGCCGGTGGGGTGGATCTGAGCGGGATGACAATGGCGGAAGCGCGCCTTGCTCTCGAAAAAGCCTGGGGGGTGGAAGCGCAGGTTCAGGTTACGAATGGCATACAATCTCAATTGTTGGCCCCTAGCGAATTGGGCATCCAGATAGACGTTGCAGCCACCGCGCAGCGCGCCCATGAGGTGGGTCATGGCGGCTCTTTGCTGTCCGAGGCGGCGCAGATGGCGGTCGCCCGCTTTGAGGGCTGGCCGGTGACGCCTGTCATCCTCCTGGATGAAGCTGTTGCCCGCAGCCGATTAGAATCGCTGGTGCCGTTATTGAGCCAGCCGGCGGTTGACGCTACGTTGCGCTATCAAGATGGCGCTCTAACCGTCGTCCCAGCGGAAATCGGTTACACGATCAATATCGAAGCTACGCTGGCGCAACTGTCCACAAACCCGAGTGCAGTGATGCAAAAAGGGATGTTGTTTGTCGTTCCACAGCCGGTTTTGCCGCAGATAAGCGACGTCTCTTCTGCTCTGCCGGAAGCGCAGCGTCTGTTCGATACGCCGTTGACTGTCGCGGCTTATGACCCTATCAGCAATGAGGCCTTCAATTGGCCTATTCCACGAGAGACAGTGGGCGAATGGCTCACGGTGATCCCTAGCGAGGACGGTGTGCAGGCGGCACTCGATCATGCCAAAGTAGCTGCCTATCTCGAAAAATTGAGCCTCGAGCTGGGTCCCGAACGTTACCTGGAGCCGCAAGACGATCTGGCTTTGCTGGGCGAGACCTTGCGCCAGCGCCAGACGCTTCAGGCGAGGGTGCGCCATCGCCCCACGACCTATACCGTACAGCCCGGCGATACGCTGCTAAAAATCGGCTGGAATCTGGGTATACCCTACTGGATGATCTTAGAAGCCAACCCCGGCCTGAATCCCGATCGGCTTCAGGCTGGCGTATCGCTGGTGATCCCTTCCAAAGACGATCTTCTGCCGCTGCCGGTGATCCCCGATAAGCGAATTGTGATTCACCTTGGCCAACAGCGCCTGAGAGTGTATCAAAACAATGAACTGATCGCGCAGCATGTGATTAGCACTGGCATTGACCGTTCGCCGACGCAACCCGGGATTTTCCAGGTGCAAACCCATGACCCAAACGCCTACGCTTCGATCTGGGATTTGTATATGCCCAATTTCCTGGGGATTTACGAAGCCTGGCCTGGTTTTATGAATGGCATCCACGGCTTGCCAATGCTCTCGAATGGCCGCCGGTTGTGGGCCAATGTGCTTGGCCGCCCCGCATCTTATGGTTGTATCATACTGGATCTGCCGGCGGCGGAATGGTTGTATCAATGGGCGGAGAACGGTGTGGTTGTCGAAATACAGCCTTAAAACAGCCCGTGATTACAAAGTTGAAGATCGTCAAACGGCCCAATTAAAATCCAAAAGCTCGATCCTATATTTACTGAATAGAGGCCACCCCATGTGCAACAAAAAATTCTACCGACTTGTCCTTGCGGTTGTCGTGATCAGTTTGATAGCGGCCGCCTGCCAACCAGCGCCGCCGACACCCCCTGTGGGTACTGAGGAACCGGGCGCGAAAACCCCATCGGTCGCCCAGCCAACAGTGGCAATCTCAGACCTTACCATGATTGACGATGGCTCGCCTCTGCCGCCGCGCGTCATCTCCCGTCATCCAAGCGGAGGAGAAGAATTGGCACCAGGCGAGGCGGTTGAACTTACCTTCGACCAGGCGATGGATGTCGAAAAGACTGGCAGCGCCTTTCAATTACTGGATGCAGAGGGCAATGCAACGCCTGGTGAGATCACTTGGGAAGGCGACCGCACTTTACGCTTCCTCCCATCAAAGAGCTTGCCGAGCGGCGCCCTGTACTTTGCCAGCCTGGAAACGGGGGCTGCCAGCGCCGCTGGTATCGCCATCCTTGAGCCATACGGCTTTCAGTTCCTCACCGCGGCAGATTTGCAGGTGAGCCAGGTCTTTCCTGCAGATGGAGCGCGTGACGTCGCCAGCGACGCGGTGATCACCGTGATCTTCAACCGCCCGGTCGCGCCGCTCACCATCGCCGAGGAACGTCAAGATCTGCCCAACCCATTGCTTATCTCGCCCTCCGTAGAAGGAAAGGGCGAATGGGTGAACACTTCCGTCTACGCCTTTCGCCCCGAACCGGGCTTGAAAGGCGGAACGGAGTATCAGGTTTCGGTGCGGGCGGGTTTGAAAGATGCGGCTGGTCAATCCACCCTGGCCAGCGATTACACCTGGAGCTTCTCCACAACCAGACCAGGCATCGAGTGGTTCGCCCTGTCGGATGGCCGTACCAACCCTGAAAATCATGCTGAAAACGTGCTGCTGGATGAATATTTTTCCATACGTTTCCAGCAACCTATGGATCGCAGCAGCACGGAGCAGGCGCTTTCGATCATAGATCAATCTGGAGAAAGAGCCAGCCTGATCACAGACTGGCAGGATAACGACTATTTGCTGGTGATCACGCCGACGCAACGCTTAAAGCTGGATACCGCTTACACGCTGCGCTTGGAGACCACTGCTCAGGCGGCCACTGGTGGAGAGCTAACAGAAGGGTTGGATTGGTCATTCCGCACTATCCCTCCGCCCGCAATTCTCTTCACTCGCCCGGCGGATGGACGCACACAAACGCAGTACACCCCTGACTTGTATATCAAATTTGCCTCTCCCATGCGCATAGATACGGTGAAATCGCGTATTGTGATCTCGCCGCAGCCGGAGAAAGAAGTTCAATGGTACTACAACGAGTGGGATTGGAGCCTGGTGGGCTTCTTTTTGCAGCCTTCTACCCATTACGAAATCCGCTTTCGAGCGGGCATGGAGGATATTTACGGCAATCCTACTCGCCAGGAGCAAGTGATTCGCTTTACCACCGCTCCTTATCTGCCCTCTGCCAGCCTACTCATGCCGTATGACGCTCCGATGCTACGCGCCGGAATTACACAAGGGCAAGAGTTTTACATCGCCTATACCAATGTAAGCAGCATTACGCTGAGCTTACACCGCCTGACTTCGGATCAGTTTATCAGCTTACTGAGTGGTCGTGTCAATGCCTATAATTACCGGCCCTCGGACGCCTCAAGGGTATGGCAGGAGCAAGAACAGGGCAGCGCTGAGCTGAACGAGCGGGTGGTCAAAAAATATCAGCCCTTTGAAACCGAGGGTCAGCCTCTTTCTGCGGGGTTCTATTTCTTGGGGTTGGATTCGCCCGATGTTCGCCATGATGGCCCTTACGTGGATTATCGGTTGCTTTATGTCGCCAGCGCCAATCTGACTTTTAAGACGTCCACCACCGACGGCTTGCTTTGGCTAACCGATCTGGACAACGGGCAACCGCTCGCCGATCAGCCGGCAAAGATTTGGAATGACAAGGGCGCTCTAATCGGCGAGGGGCGAACCGACTCAGACGGGAAGTTGCACCTGGATTTGCCTGCTCCGTCGGATGAGGGTTATGCGGCGCGGTTGGCCCTGGTGGCGAACGGCGATGTATTCGGCTTCGCCT
>DYGV01000047.1:0-2054 GCA_020724505.1 Anaerolinea thermophila | reverse complement strand
CCAGCCAGTGGGGCAGCGGCGTCAATACGTATGATTACGGCATCTGGATGGATTACTATGCTCCAGCCAACCGCCCAACGGCATACGTGTACACCGAACGCCCCATCTACCGCCCCGGGCAGCCGGTATATTTCAAAGGTATCGTGCGGTTGGATACCGACCTGGAATATAGCATCCCGGCCGCCCGCCAGGTGACGGTTAAGATCACCAGTTTTGAGGAGACTGTTTATGAAGAAGAGTTGCCGTTGTCATCATTTGGCAGCTTCGACGGAAAATTTGTGCTGGATGCGGAAGCCGCCCTGGGCTATTACTCCCTGGATGTGTACCTGGCGGGGCGTAGGGATCCCATTGGAAATGTCACTTTCAATGTCGCCGAATATCGCAAACCGGAGTTTCAAGTCAAAGTAGAGGCCTCGCCGACCGACGTGCTTTCCGGCGAGAGCTTTACGGCTACTGTGCAGGCGGATTATTACTCCGGCGGAGGTGTGGCCGATGCCGTAGTTGCCTGGACGCTGATTGCAGAGACATACACCTTTCAGCCGCCAGACGAGTATGCCAGCTATAGTTTTAGCGATCGCGAGCAAGATGTGTGGGGCTACTACGAAGGGGAAGGACCGCGTACAGAGAAGATCGCTGAAGGTCAGGGGCGCACCGATGCCTCGGGCAGGTTCACGGCGACTCTGCCGGTGGACTTAAGCGCCGCCGCCGAAGCCCGCAACCTGACCTTCGAAGCAACGGTGACCGACCTGGCGCAAACCACCGTCAGCGGCAGGACGAACGTCGTCGCCCACCTGAGCCAGGTGTATCCAGGCATCCGCCCTGCAACATATGTGGGTAAACAAGGGGAGGTGCAGACTTTCGAAATGGTGCTGCTGGATTGGGATGGCAACCCATTGCCGAATCGCTCGCTAAGCCTGGAGATCGTCGAGCGGCGCTGGTACAGCGTGCAAGAACAGGATCCTTCTGGACGGATTACCTGGAAAACCTCCGTTGAGGAAATTCCCGTGGAGAGCTTCGATAGCCTAACCACCGACGAAAACGGCAAGACGGAGGCCACATTCATCCCGCCACGCGGTGGCATATATCGCGGCCGCGTGACGGCCCTGGACGATCAGGGCAACCCTGGACGAGCTTCAGCTTTTATGTGGGTGGCTGGCGAAGAGTACATCCCCTGGCAGCAAACCAATGATCGTGGATTTGAGCTGATCACGGATAAAAAGAGCTATCAACCCGGCGAAACCGCCCAGGTGTTGATTGCCTCCCCATTCCAGGGAGAGACGTATGCTCTGGTGACCGTCGAGCGCGGACGCATTCGCTTCCAGGATGTCGTGCTTTTGACCAATAACAGCACCATCTATGAACTGCCTATCACGCCCGACCTGGCGCCAAACGCTTATATTTCTGTCGTCGTGGTCAAGGGAGTGGATGAAACCAACCCGCGTCCGAACTTCAAGTTGGGTATTGCCCAAATTGAAGTGGATACCAATCAACAGACCATCCAGGTAGAAGTGGTTGCCGATCGAGAAACCGCTGCACCGGGAGAGCAAGTGCAATACACAGTGCGCACCCGCGACAGTCAAGGGCGGCCGCTCCGCGCCGAAGTTTCGCTCAGTCTGAGCGACCTGGCTACGCTTTCTTTGTTGCCACCCAATTCGATCCCCATCCTTGACCATTTTTACTCCAAACGCAGCCTCTCGGTTTGGACGGCGGTGCCGATGGTCAATAATCTGGAAGAATACAACCTGGAAATCGAAGAGGAGGTGCAACTCGGACCAGGCGGAGGCAGCGGCGGCGGCAAGGGCGATGGCGAACTGGGGGTGATTGAGGTGCGTCAGGATTTCCCAGACACAGCTTTCTGGGAAGCCCATGTCTTGACCAATGAACGCGGCGAAGCCACTGTGGTGGTGACCTTGCCGGATAACCTGACCACTTGGCGTATGGATGCCCGCGCAGTCACCCAGGACACTCGCGTAGGGCAGACCACCCATGACCTGATCAGCACGCGCCCATTGCTGGTGCGTCCCCAAACGCCGCGTTTCTTCATCGCCAACGAC
>DYGV01000046.1 GCA_020724505.1 Anaerolinea thermophila | reverse complement strand
TGGCTAACAGGGTGAGGCAAGCGATGACGCCCACCGCCGGGGCAAAGATCAACATCGTCTTGCGGGCTTTGGGCTCATTACCCAATTTACCCACTAGGGCGTCGGCGACTTTACCAAATATAGGCATGGTGAAGATGCCCGAAATGCCGATGAAGATGTATAGGTTTGTAGCGGTCGCCAGATCCATTTTGGCGTCCACCGTCCAAAAGCGCACCACTTGCGTCCAGATCAAGAACTCGCCGATCATAGCGGTCAGGAAGGCGATAATCGTGCCCCAAATAGGGAAAGTCTTGAAAGCTTCTCCTGGGGTCCACATGCGTTCTTCTTTTGCGGGAGCAGAGGCGGAGGATGGCGGAAGACCAAAAGGTTTCAGGTTGTATGCTTCTGGCGATTTCTTGGCAATCAACGCCGCGTTCATCAAGGCCACAAAAACGATGACCGCCAGCACTTTCATCGCTGCACGCCAGCTATCTGCGCCGGCCTCAGGATTGGTCAGAATTGGCTTGACCACTAAGCTCAACACAACCTGTGCCATCGGCGCGCCAGCGAATGCCAAACCCCACCAGGTGGCGTATGCTTTACCTACAAACCACTTACGCACCGAAACCGTGGATGAAACCCACAACATACCTGTGCCAATTCCGGCGAATAGGCCGTACACTAGCAGATATAAACCGGGTTGACTGTTGGGGACGAGGCTGGTCAGATAGAACCCCAGGCCGCTGAAGATCGCGCCCAAGAAGTATGCAGGGCGAGTGCCCCATTTGTCAATAATCATGCCGCTAAAGAAAGCCGTAACGGCATAAATAGACATCATGATCGAGTAGCCGGTCGAAGGCAGCGTTTTTGCCCAACCCGTTCCGCTGATCATCACGGGATTCAAGATGGAAAAACTGGAACGAAAACCGAACAGGCAGAAAACAGCCAACCACGATGCCGCTACCACCATGTAACCGAGTCGTTTTGCGTATTTTTCGTCCATGAGGAACCTCCAGGTGTAGAAAAATGGGGAGGCCGTTATCCAGGCCTCCCCCAAAAGGCTGTTATGCAAAGCTAAACATTTCGCAGGTCACGGCGATCATTTCTGGATAAGCCCAGGGTTCATCCTTCTCTGCTTTGCAAATACCCAGGTTATCCCCTGAGGCAACATAGTTGACGCAGAATTTGCATTTAGGGAGCTTTACATAGCAGTCGCAGGTATTGGAATCGATCAAGGTCAACTCGTTTTTCCTGCGGCAGAGACCCTTTGCCACATCCAGGGGGCAGAAATTCATGCAATCGTTGTGGTGCAATGTCTTGATTTCCATTTTAGGCTCCTTCAACCCATTTTTGGGTTACCTCTCATCTTAATGGATGGGTTAACTAAATTTCCTCATATTCGGTTCTGGCGATGACTTCGTCCTGGATTGGCTTACCAAGTTCAACCCAGTATTGAGTGAAGCCGGCGACCCTGACGAGCAGCTCACGATAGTTCTCGGGGTGCGCTTGAGCGTCTTTGAGAACCTTCGAGTCGACAACGTTATATTGAATATGGAACGCGCCTTTGCGCATATAGGCTCGGGTGAGATCCAGCAACTTCCGTGTACCTTCAGGTCCTTTGACAGCGCTGGGGTGGATCTTCAGATTCATCTGGCTGTTCTGAGACATTGAATGATCCCAAACGGTCGCAGAGTTGAACAGGGCAAACGGGCCATTGCGATCTGTGCCAGGGTAGGCGGACATGGATGCGTCCGCATAAGTTGTGCCGGCCAGGCGTCCGTCGGAGGAAGCCAGGGTCACCGAGCCCTGTACGCCGTGCGTGGACACAGAAATCTGGCAGGCGTACATCTTCTTGCCATATAAGGATTCGTACTTGCGCGTCATCGGGCAGAACCAATCCTCATACATCCTCAATACAGAATCTGCATAAGGATCGTCGTTGCCGTATTTCGGCGCCATCAAACAGTCGTGGTGAATCTGGTCGTACTTTGCCCCGTCTTCGCGCTTGACCTGGGAGAGCAGGGAGAAGGAGCCGACCTCTTTGGCGGTCTTGAATCCGAAGTTATTCAGAATTGCATCCCGCATTTCATCCAGGGTGTACTTTTTGTCCTCATAGACCAGTTTTTTCAGCGCTACCAAAGAGTTCACCATAGTAATCGTGCCGCAGGACTCGATATTGAATGTGGCGTTGTAGCGGTAACCTAGCTGACCGATATGCAAACCTCGATCGAGGCAATCTGGCTTTAGGAAGGAGTTGATAACGGTCATATTATTCTTGCGCCAGATGTCGTGCTGAATGTTGTTTGTCGTCGCAAGGCAGTCAACCGTCATTTCGTAGTATTCGCAGAAGGTCTGCCATAGCTCTTCAAATGTTTCAAGCTTGCGGTTGTGAGGCGGGTACACCTGCTCGCCGGTGCGGTGGTCTTTCCCATTGAACAGCACGCATTCCAGCACTTTCGGGTTAGCAATAAAGTGAACGCCGACAGAAGTGGGCTGACCAGCGCCACCGGGGATCCAGTATTCCTTGCCGTTCAACGTGAGTGGTTTCCAAGTGCAGGGAGAGGTTTCCAGACATCCACCAATGGCAATCGCCCGCGCGTCGGTGATATCCATTCCTTCCTCACCGTACTGGCCCATCAAGAACTGCATACCAATCTGATTGTTCATGAAGGCAGGATAACCGGTGCCGCTTTTTACGGTTTCCGCGCATTTCAGCAAGAAATCCTCGGGCAGTTTATCGTCGTAGAGACAGGAGAGAGTAGGTTGGGTGGATTGAAGCCGCATACCTGCTTCCAGGATCAGCATTTCCAGCTCGTTGCCCTCTGGGTCACCAAATTTATTCAAACCGCCCATCGAGAGGTTATTGAAGGTGTTGGAGGACAAGACGCCGCCAACCACACCGGTTGAAGCGAAAGCATCAATGCAGGTGAATTTGACACGATGGAGTTGTAACAACTCACAGATCTCTTCTTTGGTGGCTCGCCCGGACTCGATGTCCTGCTCATACCACGGATAGAGCACCTGTCCTACACGACCCGGCGACATACCGGAGATCGCATCCTCGTTGAGGACTGCAAAATGAATCAGGCAGGTCATTTGCAGCGCCTCTTTGAATGTGCGCGGCTGATTGTGGGCGATCCACTCCAGCATTTCTGCGATTTCAGCATATTCTTTGCTTTGTGAGGGATCATCGGTAATCGCCTCGAGGCGGCGCGCCTCTTTAGCGTAGTTCAAGATCCAATTCTGCAGCCCCTCGATGACCAGGATGACCGCCTCATAGTAGTATAGGCGGTCTATTCCTACTAAACCATCTCCATCGGCGCGGCCAGCCACTTTATCTTTTCTCTCGCGGCACATCTTCAATAAGCCGTCGAACCCATAAGCCAATGGGTAGTAGTAGTTGATGACTTCGCGGCCCTGCGGCAAGGTGTAGCCAGAGTCAAACATGCAGATCACGGATCGCATGATTTTTTCTTTCAGGTCGTATTCGGGCACCATCATTTCGTATTTGTGGCCCAACTCTTCGACCGATTTGTCTTTCCACTCATAGGCTAATTTGACAAGCGCCGGCACCTCTTCGGAGCGAATGCCGAACTTTCCTGCGATGGATACGACATTGCCAAAATCCTGGGTGACGTTGCCGCCGCCAGCGCCGAACTTGGCTTCTTCGCCAGCCGACGCGCCGCCGCGCGCTAACGCAGCTTTATATAAATCATCGCTTTTTGCCATGAAAAAGGTGTTAGATAACCAGGGCATTGGGAACGAACCGCGATAATAATAGGTTTTTCCCATCACCAGCTTCTCTCCGGGCCAGATCGCTGGCGTCAGGTGACTGAATGCCGCTTTCAAAGCTTTGGCTCTTCGAATGATCGGGATTTCGCCATCCCACTTGCGCCACTCACGTGTGTACCAATATGGAAACTCCACATTCACGGAGGAGAGGCTATTGAGATAAAGGTTCTTCAGTTGATTGGCGCGCGGCGTAGGATCATTTTTGATCTCCCGGTCCGACACGCCTTCGTGTTCTTTGCCATACCGATATTCGATCGGTATCCCCTTTTCCATCAGAATTTCGGCAAGTAGTTTTTGCCTTTGTTCGACAACTGGCGTAGCCATTTAAAGACCTCCATTTCTTTTTTGAATTTGGAATTTGAAAAGCGGCTAGCCAATTTATATCGGATTGAACGGGAGAGTTCAATCAGGCGGTTTTCTTTATTTCAATCCAATAGAGAGGGGGATACTTGATCGGTTAGATGACAATACGCCTCTCCCCTCAATGGGGGATAGCGAAATCGGTAATTTGGGCGATGTCAGGGAGTTTAAACTGTGATAATACCCTTTTGGATAGCTCGCGTGATAGCCTCTGCCCGATTATTTACTTCGAGTTTGCCAAATATATTGGCGATGTGCGTCTTTACTGTATGCTCGCTGATGAACAGGCTCCCAGCGATCTCTTTATTAGATTTCCCCGCTGCCATTTGCTTTAAGATATCCAGTTCTCTCTCTGAGAGACGGGTAGTTGCAGTTGGAGCAAGTTCGGGAAGGTCCGTCAATTTTTCAAGCAACTTACTTGTCAATTCGGGTTGAAGGTATGCTTTGCCTTCGTAAACAGAGCGTATGACTTGTACCAGTTCTTCTTGAGAAATATCTTTCATGATATAGGCTTTGGCACCAGCGCGAATCCCCTCAAAAATATTTTCGTCGTTGTTATATACGGTTAAGATGATGCACTTTGTATGCGGGCAAGCTTTGCGGATACGGCGAATTGCTTCAACGCCATCCATCTCTGGCATGCGCAAATCCATCAAAATGATGTCTGGGTTTAGGCTAATGGCTTTTTCGACAGCTTCAGCGCCGTTCTGGGCGCTGCCTACCATCTCTAAATCTTTTTCACGGCTTAACATTCCCCCCAATCCTTCCCGGATGATCTGTTGGTCATCTACAATCATATAGCGGATTTTGTTCATGGACAGTTTCTCTGTGGAGCGATTATTTGTGGCTGTGATAAGATTATATCTGTAAATGGAAGAGAGGCAAAGGTGGAAGAAGAATTCATCCCCGATGATAGTATGGCGATCGGTCAGAACGCGGCAAATATTGCCGCGGAAGCGCTCGAATCTCTTGGTCGCGAAATGATTCGCCAAAAAGCTTTAGACATAGGCGGGCAAATTGATATTTACTTGCGCTGCAAATCGCATTCCAGCCCGGAAGATCTGATGGCGGATGAGATGTTAGGACAGATCGCTGTTCAATTTATTGGATTAGAAGGTTATTCGGCTGTTCACGATACACGCGGCGTCAACATATTTCACCCAAACGCAAATCTGGTGGGGCAGGATTTGCATGAGCTGGCCTATCGCTTTCCTCAATTCTGGAAAATCATCCAAAAAAGTTTACAACAAGAATGCGATGGTTATTACGACTGGCGCGATCATCGCGGCGATTACCGCAGGAAGTATATGTACTGCTACCCCATCTATCCGCAAGCGTTAGCGCCGATCGGGTTGATTATCGCAGTGACCACTTACATAGATGAATTTCTAAAGCCCTCTAGGGAGATTCGGAATCGAATCGTTACCCTGGCAAAGAGGGTTGACCAGCACAACCGAGCAGAGCATCGGTTAAATATGCATCTCAAAGCTATCAATGAGATCAGTTGTAAAATCAATTCCTTGCAAAGTGTGAATGTCAATGAACTTCTGCCGTATTTGGTGAAGAGGCTTCGAGAAAGTTTTCAATACGATAGTGTCAGGGTTTTTACAAAGAATATCAATAGCTCAGAAGGTGAGTTAATCCTGCGCGCCCAGGCAGGTGAGCCTCCGGTTGATGATAACTTTAGCGCGTCGTTGGATATTGGACACAAACCAATTGCCTGGGTCGCGTGTAGTGGACAGCCTTACCTTACTGGCGACATGTTGCACAACCCGGGGAAAGTTTGGAACCTTGAACCTTCCAGCCAGTATGTGCGGATGGCGTTGCCAATTCAGATAGGTTCACAACTGTTCGGGGTGATTGATGTGAGCTGCAATAAAGAGCACCCGTTTGATGAAATTGATTTATATACTGCGCAGACTTTGGCCGATCAACTTGCTATAGCCTTTGATAATGCGCGCTTATATCTTGAACTTCGGGAAATGGCGGTAATAGAAGAGCGAAATCGAATTGCACGTGAAATTCACGATACGCTGGCGCAAGGTTTCGCCGGGATATCAATGAATGTAGAGATAGCCAAACAGGCGTTGTTTCAAGAAGATTACTCTGAGGTGGAGAAAATTTTGGATCGAATGCGCGCTTTAGCCCGTGAAAAGTTAAGCGAAGCGCGTCAGTCGGTTCGCTCCTTGAGACCCCTCATTGACGAAATTGGCGAGTTAGATGTCGAATTACAAAATGGGCTTGAGACCTTTTCGAGTGAGGTGGGCGTCCATAGCTCGATTCAAATCAGCGGAGAGCAATACCCTATTCCGGCAGAGATTCGATTAGGTATCTTGCGAATCTGCCAGGAAGCCTTGACCAATGTAAAGAAACATGCTCAAGCGGTTCATGTAGATTTATTATTGAGCTACGAACCTAATGGGGTGAGAGTGTTGATTCGCGATGATGGAGTCGGTTTTGACGAATTTCAGATTTCCAAGACGAATGGATTTGGATTGATCTGTATGAGCGAGCGCGCCCGGCTAATGGGAGGAATTTTGGATTTTAACAGTCAAGTGGGGCGTGGGACAGAAATTTCTGTGTTTATTCCAGTTAAGGGGTGAAAATCCCTTGTATGTGATGGATGAACTATTTACTTATTATCTACCCGCTTCTTCTAAAAGTTTCTCCGGTTTCCTGGAATAGGCGTTGAACGGTAGGTCGCCGCGAGTGAGCGCCAGTAAAGTTCGGGTGAGATAATCGTTCACCGGTGTTGGGATGCCCAATTTACGACCAAAGCGCGCCACAGCGCCATTTAAATATTCCACCTCGCTCTGGCTTCGTCCGCTATGAAGATCTATGTGGAAGGATGGCATTTTGCCGCCGCGACCGCTGCTAAGAGCGCGGCGCATTAATGGGCGAGCGATGGCACTCGGTAGGGACACGCCGAGCACCAGCAGGCGCGCTGGTGTTCCCGGTAAGTTCACCACAGGGATTTGCTGCGATTGCATCACCGCCAGCGCCTCGCGCAATTGCGCCATTTCCAGACGGAATAGCCCCGGATGGGCAAAGATCTCGCCCGGCGTCATATCTAGAATAGCGGAGCTGGCGTTGGCTAACAGGTTGGTGAGCAGCTTCGACCACTTCATTGCTCTAGCGTTGGCGTATAAGCGTGGTTGCAAACCAGCTTCCTCGAACGCTGCATGGAGTTGCGGCGCGAGCGCGTGTCCCGCTGCCAGACCCACGCCGCGTAACCGTTCCAGCGCGATGCTCCCTGCGGCGCGCCGCCCAATAGCGCTGATCACTATCGCAGGGACAACTTTTGCCCCGCCCAACGCGGCGGCGATCATCGCTTCGTTCTCCACCCCGTTTTGCAAACAGACCACTGGTGGCAGATGGCTGGCGTATAATCGCATCTCTTCCAGGGCGGCCTGCGTGTCGAAGGATTTGAGCGCAAACAGGGCAGCATCATACGGACCTTGTTCCAGCGCCTCTTTCAGCGAAGCGGCTAGTTTCGGCCCACTCAGGTGATGCTCGCCGTCTGGCAGGCGCAACGTCAGCCCTTTTTGCCGTAACTCATCAACGACAACGACGCGCTCTAGAAACACCACCTCGTGCCCACAGAGCGCCAGGCTGCCGCCGATATATGTTCCAATTGCGCCTGCGCCAAAGGATAGAAATTTCATCGGTGCTGTTGCTTTCTTCCTTAGACCAACTCCTAAAGGCTACTAAGGCGGTCAATATGAAAACGATAGATCTGAATAAGCGCACTGGTCGTTTTGGATGCGCTTGAGACCACTTACGTCCAATGTTGCAAAGAGCTCCTCATTGTTTAAACGTCTAACGCAAAGGCGCTAAGCCACAAAGCTGTGTGAGGAAAAGATAGCAACTTGGCGTCTCTGCGTTTAAGCCAAAGCAGAATCGTTTCTAGTTCGGCAGCGGCAAGTCACGGCGGTAGAGATCCTCCAGGGTTTCTCGCCGACGGATCAAAGTAGCTGTCTCATCCTGCAACCAGATCACAGCAGGCCGACGAGCGCCGTTGTAATTGCTGGACATGCTGAGCTGATACGCCCCGCTCACAGGTACGGCTACAAGCTCGCCAGGACTTATGTCTGGCATGGGCAGGGCTTCGATAAGCACGTCACCGCTCTCGCAATAGGGCCCGGCTAACCAGGTGGCGTCGGTCGCAGGTCGCTCTGGCTGCGAAACGGGCAGGGCGGTGTAGCGCGCTCGATACAGCGCCGGGCGGGGATTATCCGCCATGCCGCCATCTAGTAGTAGCCAACGCCGTGTGGCGGTGCGTTTGACTGCTTCCACGCGATATATGGCAACGCCAGCGCGGGCGACCAGGCTACGTCCGGGCTCTAGATGCAACGTGGGTAAGGGTAAATTTCGTTCGTGGCAGCCTTGCAATAAATGCTGGGCGACGAAGCGTACATACTCCCTGATGGGACGGTGCGGCAGATCATCTTCGTGATATGGCGTTCCCCAGCCGCCGCCTGGGCACAAGGTCTGCGGCACCCAACCCAAACTTTGTCTTGTCTCGGCGATCAGATCCAACGCAAGTTCCAACGCTGATGCAATCGGCTTTGGGTCGTGGAAGTGCGATCCTTGATGAAAATGAAGACCAGTGACATGTAAGCCGGCACTCTGCGCCTCCTCCAGCGCTTGTAAGAATTCGAGCGCACTGAGGCCAAACTTAGAGTCATCTTGACCGGTCTGCGTGTAGCTATGGGTTTCCACCGCCATGCCGGGGCGGAGACGCAGCCACAGTGTGGGAAACTTCTGTCTATTGGAGGTTTTTACCAGCTCGATCAGGCGCTCCAATTCGCCGAGGTGATCCACAACCAGGATACCAGCATAGGCGATAGCTGCCTGCAGATCTTCCTGTGATTTACTCACCCCATGCACCAGCAATTGGTCTCGCGGTACGCTGGCGGCGACCGCGATCATGATCTCTCCGGCGCCGGTGCAATCAATGAACAGCCCGTTTTGATGCACCCATTGCGCCATTGCGATGGAGAGAAATGCCTTGCCGGCGTAGGTCAAGCCACTCTGTGCCGGATATTCGGTTTGCAGTGCAGTGCGATACTGCGCCAGCGCATCATCTAGTGTGGATCGGTCGTAAAGATATAATGGCGTGCCAAATTCCTGCGCCAGCTCGTCTAAGGCAAAGTTTCCAATGTGCAATCGCCCATCTTTGATTTGGGTATTGAGCGGGAAGAGCGGCAAGCGCGCCGCTGCCATGTCATTCATATTTACGCCCAATTTCTGGCTCCCAGCAAAAAAGTCTTACCAGACATGGCCTTCTTGCCGGCTGGCTGCACTTCTTCCAGGATGAGCAAACCATCCGCGGCGTGCACCGCGGGTAGCCCCTGGTAGATGGCGCGCTCGCCTGGATTTAGCTGCAAATGCGCATCTAAGACCGAACGGGCACGCAAGACCTTCAAATGTCCACCCGGCCAGCCCTCATAAAATGCTCCTGGCCAGGGGTGATAAGCGCGTACCTGGCGCGCCAACATCGCAGCGGGGCGGCGAAAATCCAGCCAACCATCCTCTTTTTTGAGCATCGGCGCGTAAGTTGCCAGGGAATCGTCTTGCGGCTGGGGCTGCAATTCTCCCTCCAAGTAGGGAGGCAGGGTCTCGATCAACAAATCTGCGCCTAACCGCGCCAGTTTCTCTCCCAACGTTGCAGCGGTGTCGTCTGGCTCAATGGGGATTGCCTGCTGGCTGAGAATGGGACCAGTGTCCAGGCCGGCGTCCATGCACATGATGGTCACGCCAGTTTGCTCGTCGCCATGTAAGATGGCAGCGTTGATCGGCGCTGCGCCGCGCCAGCGCGGTAACAGGGAGGCGTGCACATTAACGCAGCCATATGGCGGCAGATCTAACACCTCCTGTCGTAGGATCTGACCAAACGCTGCCACGACAATTAAATCCGGCGCCCAGGCGCGCAATTGTTCTATCGCTTCCGGCTCTCGCAGGCGGCTGGGTTGGATCACGGGCAAGCCTATTGACTCAGCCAGGAGCTTGACGGGCGGAGGTTTCATTTCGCGCCCGCGCCCGGCCGGACGATCCGGCTGTGTTACCACCCCTACTACGGAATAATGCTCAGTCAACTTCTTTAGAGTGGGCAGGGCAAATTCAGGGGAACCCATGAAAACGATGCGCATCGTCATGAGCAAAATTTTAGCATAGTTTTGGAATTGTCCGCCGCGATAGATTAAGCAGTAAGAAAGATAATGATCCTGAGCATGGATGAAAATGCCGCTATGGCTGATAAGAATCACCCACAGACAGCCGCCCCTCAATCATTAAGAACTTTGATTGCAAAAGCTATACGCGTTTGGAAGATTCAAGGCAAACGTGCAGTGATACGTAAGATCCTATATGAATTGGCTGCCCGAATATGAGACTCCCCGGTCCCTAACTATTGCTTCTTAGAATACGCAGAGAATTTAACGCTACAGCGACTGTGCTGCCTTCATGCAGCAATACCGCCAACCCCAATCCTACCCATCCCATCACAGACGATATGGTCAATAAAACGATCACGCTCAGAGCGATAGCCAGGTTTTGGCGGATGACGGCCGCAGTTGTCTGCCCCAGGCTAATGGCAAATGGCAGCCCGCCCAGATGATCGCTCATCAAGACCACATCGGCGGTTTCCAGTGCCGCGTCATTGCCGCCGCCTCCCATGGCGATGCCCACCGTAGCGCCAGTCAGCGCTGGGGCGTCATTCACGCCGTCGCCCACCATGCCCACGATGCCGTACTCCTTCTCCAGCTCTTTCAGCGCGGCCAGTTTCTCTTCTGGCATCAGCTCGGCCCGGGTTTGGGAAATGCCCGCCTGCCGGGCAATGGCCTCGGCGGTGTGGCGGTTGTCGCCGCTGAGCAGAATTGTGTGAACGACGCCCAGCCGTTGCAGGGCGGCAACCATCTCACGCGCCTCCGGGCGGATCATATCCGCAACGGCAAAGCCGCCAATGATATCCTCATCCACGCTCACCAGCATGGCGGTTTTGCCTTGCGCTTCCAACCTGCGCGCCTGACGGCGCAACTCTTGGGTGACGGGGATTTCCATCTCATCGAAAGCCTTCAGGCTGCCTACCCATACCCGTCGTCCTTCGACCAGCGCCTGAATGCCGCGGCCGGGCGCGCTTTGCGCCTGACTGACGGGCGGCAGCGCCAGACCGCGCTGACTGGCGGCGTTGATCAACGCTTGCGCCAGAGGGTGAGAAGATCTGCTTTCCACCGCCGCCGCCCAGGCGAGTAATTCGTCCTCGCGCCATCCGTTCGAAGAGATCAGATCGGTTACTTCGGGGCGGCCGCGCGTAATCGTGCCGGTCTTATCGAAAGCCAGTGCCTTAAGTCGCCCCAGGTTTTCCAGGTGTACGCCGCCTTTGAGCAGCACGCCTCTTTGCGCCGCCCGCGCCACCCCTGCCAGAATGGCTGAAGGCGTCGCCAGCGCCAGAGCGCAAGGAGATGCGGCTACCAGTAAAGTCATCGCCCGCCGGAAAGCGACCCCGAAAGGGATGCCAAACAGAGGCGGCAAGAGGATGAGTAACACGTCCGCCAAGAGCACAAAAGGTACGAACCAACGCATAAACCGTTCGCCGGCTTTTTGCGTTGGCGATTTGCTTGCCTGCGCTTCGGCGACTAATTGCGCTGCTCGCGCCAGCGTACTATCCCGCGCCAGGCGAGTGGAACGAATTTCCAATGCGCCATTGCCGTTCACCGAGCCAGCGAATACCTTGTCGCCAGCAGCTTTCTCGACCGGCATAGATTCGCCCGTCACTGGCGATTGATCCACCGCCGATTGCCCGGCGATTACAATCCCGTCCACCGGGATGCGCGCTGTAGGGCGGACAATGACTATCTCATCTAAGTCTATCAGCTCAACTGGCGTATCAATCTCGCCTTCATCGCGTCGCACGCGCGCCGTCTTGGGCGTCAGGTCGGCCAGGGAGCGAATAGATTGATGGGCGCGCTGTAAAAGGCGTTCTTCTAGCGTGTGACCTAAGTTGAACAGGAATAACAACAACGCTCCTTCGCCAAACTCGCCGATGGCAAACGCGCCCAACGCGGCAGCCAACATCAGCAGATCGGTATCAAACCGGCGTTTACGCAGCGCGCGCCCAGCGTGTTGCGCAATATGCCAGCCGCTTAGGACACTGCTTGCCAGGTAAAGGACGGAGGTTGCCAGCGGGAGCAGCCAGCCGACCGCTGCGCTGCCCCACGCGATCAAAAATAAAACACCCGATGCGGCGGCGCGCAACACTTCCCGATTCTCATTCCAAATCTTGCGCCAACCTTTCAAGGCGACAGCGTACCCCATGTGCTCCAGGCGTCGTTCGATAGCCTGGCGATCAATTTGTTCGCTGTCGTATCCGATGCGCACCGTTTGTTCGCTGTAGGAAGTGCTCACGTGCAAGACGCCTTTCATACGCCCCAGGCTATGGTCAATCACGACAGTGCAATCTGAGCAATCCATGCCTTCCACGTTTAGCGTTTCATGCCGGTAGCGGCGAGACACCTGGGCGCTGGCGCGCCGAGCCAACCGCTGCACCTCTGCTTCCGCCAGGCGCTGCGCGTTATAGTGCAGGCAGAGCAAACAAGAACCGTTCTCCTGTTTCAGGTGAGCGCGGCGAATTTCTGGATGTTGTTGCAATACATCCACCAATCGTCCTATGCAACGCTCCTGTGGCGGCTGATGAAGATCGGGAAGCAAAGAAGTGATCTCGAATTGAAGGGTTTGTTCGTTGGAGTAGGCTGTCATGAATTGGCTCGGTGTGGAATCAGTTGTGCAAAATATGATCTAAAGCGCGTTGGAATAATTCGGCAACGTGTTGGTCGTCCAGGGAATAGAAGACCAGTCGCCCTTCTTTGCGCGGAGCGACAAGCCGCATTTGTCGCAGGCCACGTAATTGGTGCGAGGCCGCCGATTCGGAGATACCTGCCGCTTCTGCCAGCGCCTGGACGTTCATCGGTCCTTGCAGCAGCGCGGCGATGATCTTCACCCGGCTGGGATCACCCAGCGCGCCGAATAACTCGGCGACGCGCAGTGCCTGGAGATCACTCAGGGTGGAACTTTGGATGGGAATATTCATCGGTTAATCGCTTGTTCGTTTCATGAATATATGTTCAAGTATTCATGTATTATTTTACCCCTCTCTCTCACTTATGTCAAGTGAGGAAAACCAATCTGTTCATGGTTATTGGCAGTTTGCTGAGATCCCTCAATGTTTGATTATTCGGCGGGTACAGTATTAGGAGCTTCAGACGAACGCACAAGTCCATAGAACAGTGGTAACGCCGCCACAGGAGCGTCACTCCAGATGTGTGCTGCTAGCAAACGTTGACGCGCCTGAGCCAGAGCGGCCGGTTGATTAGCATGGATAGTAAAGAGCGGCTCGCCGGCTTCCACATAGTCGCCGACTTTGTGGTGTACAACCACTCCCACTGCCAGATCAATGGGATCACCCTTTTTGGCTCGTCCCGCGCCTAGCAACACGCTCGTTTCGCCTACTGCCTGAGCGTTGATCTCTTTTAGATAACCCGAACGTGGGGCAGGAACGGTCTCGATCAGGCTGGCGCGGGGCAATTTTTCTGGATGATCTACAAAGGATACGTCGCCACCTTGCGCCTGTACCAGGGCGCGGAAGCGTTCTAGTGCACGGCCATCGGATAACGCTTCTTCCGCCATTCTACGCCCTTCGGCTTCGCTAGCGGCTTTCTCTCCTAACAGCAGTAAGTGGCTGGCGACTTCCAAACAATGCTCACGAAAATCCGCCGGGCCGCCGCCGCGCAAAGTTTCAATCGCCTCGCGCACTTCTAAGGCGTTGCCCACGGCGTAGCCCAACGGCTGGTTCATATCTGAGATCAGCGCGACGGCTTTGCGCCCGGAGAGATGAGCGATGTAGGCCATCAGGCGCGCTAGCTCTTGTGCTTCATCCAGGGACTTCATGAACGCGCCGTTGCCCACTTTTACATCTAATACAATGGCCTGCGCGCCGGCGGCGATCTTCTTGCTCATCACCGAGGATGCGATCAGTGGAATGGATTGCACCGTGCCGGTTACGTCCCGCAAAGCATATAGCTTGCCGTCGGCTGGCGCTAGGTCGGCGGTTTGACCGGCAAGCACCAAGCCCACCTGCTGTAGCTGCTCCAGAAACTCTTCTTTGGAAAGATCAGAGCGGAAGCCAGGGATGGATTCCATTTTATCGAGCGTGCCGCCGCTGAAACCCAAGCCGCGTCCGGACATTTTAGCTACCGGCAGGCCACAGGCGGCGACGGTCGGCTCGACCACCAGGGTGGTCTTATCGCCCACGCCGCCTGTGGAATGCTTATCCACCGCAATTGGGACAATTTTGGACAGGTCTAACACTTCACCGGAATAAGCCATCGCCAGGGTCAGATCGGTGGTCTCGCGCAGGCTCATGCCGTTGAGAAGCACTGCCATCGCCCAGGCCGCAGCCTGATAGTCGGGAATTTCCCCGCTGGCAAAGCCTCGGATAAAAAATTCGATTTCCTCGCGTGTCAATTCTTGACGATCGCGTTTTTTGATGATGATGTCTACCGCGCGCATAGTGTTTCTCCCAAGTATGCCGCCCATTATACCCCAGGGCGGTTTCCTGACAGAGTTTTGAAATTTCCACTGTGAAGACGTTGCTCTCGGAAGATTTTTCGCCAAAATCCATGTCATTTGTAAGCAGAATCCAGTCTTCGGCTTATGCCTTCTTGATGATCGCCTCGTCATCTTTGCCACGGAACTCTTCATAGCAGGTGGATCTTCAATCCCTGGTTCATGCTTGTTGTTATAATGGGGTCATGAATTCCTACCCCATTCCCGCTGAAGTAACCCGACATGAAACGCAGGTGCTTAACTCGCGCTTTATCGCCACGCTCAGCCCGGCATTTTCGGTGGAGGAGGCGCGCGCCTTTATCGCCGCCATCCGCCGCGAGTTTCCCGACGCGACGCACCACGTCCCGGCATATATCATCGGCTATGGCGACTCGGTGATCACCCATTGCAGCGACGACGGCGAACCCGCTGGAACAGCCGGACGGCCGGCGTTGACAGCGCTGACCGGCAGCGGACTGGGCGACGTTGTGGTGGTGGTAACGCGTTATTTCGGCGGGACAAAGCTGGGAACCGGCGGGCTGGTGCGCGCCTATACCGCTGCGGTGCAACGGGTTGTGGCGCTCACCCCGCGCGCCGAGAGGCTCCTGACTCATATCGTCCGCATTGTCGCTCCCTATTCCTGGTATGAACGGTTGCAGCAATTGATCCACGCCCATCTCGGTGTTGTGATGGATCAGGAATTTGCTGCCGAAGTGACGCTGACGGCGAGGTTCGCGGTCGAAAAGTACCCGGCGTTTGGCGTCGCGCTGCAAGAAGCCTCGCATGGCGGCCTGGTGGCTGAGATCTTGAACACCGAAATGGCAATTTTGCCTATTCCCGCGCAAGGAGAAAAGTGAAATGAACAAAGTCCGATGGGGTTTGTTATCCACCGCCAACATCAACCGACGCGTGATCCCGGCCATACGCGCATCCGCACACGGCGAACTGGTCGCGGTAGCCAGCCGCAGCCTGGAGAACGCCCAACAATATGCCGAGAAATGGAATATCCCGCGCGCCTTTGGCTCGTATCAGGAGTTGCTCGACTCGGGCGAGGTAGATGCCGTCTATATCAGCTTACCCAATCATTTACATGCGGAGTGGAGCATCCGCGCCTTGCGGGCTGGCGTGCACGTGCTGTGCGAGAAACCCTTTGCCCTCTCTCTCAATGAGGTAGATCGTATGGTCGCCGCCAGCCGCGAAAGCGGACGCGTCTTAGCCGAGGCGTTCATGTACCGTCACCACCCGCAGACCAAGATCGTGGGCGAGTGGGTGCGCAGCGGTCGCTTGGGCGAGATCATCTTGACGCGCGGCGTGTTCAACTTCAAGATTTCGCGGCGCGACGATGTGCGCCTGATCCCTGAATATGGCGGCGGTTGCCTATGGGATGTGGGCGTGTATCCGCTCAGTTACTCCCAGTATGTGTTCGGGGGAGCACCTCAGGCGGTTTTTGGGCGGCAATGGAAGGGCGATACCGGAGTGGATGAGGATTTTGCTGGCTTGCTATGGTATCCAGGGGGCGGAATGGCGCAGATTGCCAGTTCGTTTCGCTCGCCGTTGCACACTCATTTCGAGATCATTGGGACAGAGGGCCGTCTGACGCTGAACCGACCCTTCATCGGTATGGATGATGGACGCCGTTTGGTTTTTCATCCTGCGGAAGGCGATGAACAGGAGATCCCTGTCCCTGAAAAAGAGTTGTATCTCGGTGAAATTGAAGACATGCATGTCGCCATCCTGGATGGTGTAATGCCCTATCTCTCTTTAGAGGAAACGCGCAACCATGTTCGCACCGTTCTGGCGTTGTATCAGTCCGCCGCGAGCGGGCGGGCAATAGAAGTGTAAAAATCGAGACGAGCATGCAAGATCGAAGTTTTATTGACTTGCTCTATTAGCCGTGATACAATCCTTTTAGTCATCAGACGACTATCGTCTGTTTTCTGTCGAGCGTCACCGTATAGCGTCTCTTGAAGGCCACTGGTGGTACGAAGAAACGTTCCCCTCGCGCAGCAGGTGGTTTATGAAATCCTCTCCGGGATAGAGTCTGGCAACCTGGCGCGGGAAAATGGCCTGCTCCCCTCTGAAACAGATCTCAGCAAACGTTTCGATGTCAGCCGCGCCACGGTGCGGGAGGCGCTCTCGCGCCTGGAGCAGCGCGGCGTGGTCATTCGCCGCCATGGCGTGGGTACCTTTGTCGCGCCGCGGCAACCTATGCTGGAGGCTGGCCTGGAGCGGCTTGAAAGCCTATCTACCGTAGCGCGGCGGATGGGGTTGGAAACGCGCATGGGCGAGGCTGAAATAGTTGAACGCTCAGCCAGCTCGTATGAAGCTGAGCGCCTGGGCGTACCGCCGGGTGCGTTGGTGTTATGTGTGTCGCGCGTTATCCTCACCCATGAGCAACCGTTTGCTTACCTGGTGGACATCGTGCCCTTAGAATATCTCAAGGCGCAGGATCTAGGCGATCCGTTTGCCGGTTCGGTGTTGGATGTATTCTTGCAGCGCAGCGAGCTCTCCCTCAGCCACTCACGCACCGATATCTTAACCGAAGCGGCGGATTTGCATATCGCCCGTAAGCTGCACATGCAACCAGGAGAGACCTTGCTCAAACTGGAGGCACAATTGTATACTAGGGATGGGCGGGTGATAGATTACTCGCTCAGCTACTTCGCGCCGGGTTATTTCCGTTTCCGCGTCATTCGGCGGATTGATCCGTGCGACTGAATGTTGTAATGAAGGAGTTTGCATGCCGCCGAATCTTGTAGCTGCCAAACCAATACTCCAACGTAAGCTCAGTATTGACCTCAAGGACGTTCTGTTTCGAGCATCGTTGCCGTTATTGGCTATGCTGGCTGCATTAGTCATTGGCGCGGTTTTATTGATTTTATTGAGAGCGAACCCATTCCAGGCGTATGCCGCCATGATTACGGGCGTCTTCGGCAGCACCTCCGGCTTCACACAATCGCTCACCAAAGCCACGCCGTTGTTGCTGGTGGGGTTGGGGATTTGCATCGCCTTTCGCGCCAGCGTGATCAACATCGGCGCAGAGGGTCAGATCATCCTAGGCGCGTTGGCTGCCACCTGGTTTTCTCTCACTTTCCGTCATTGGCCGGGCTGGTTGCTGATCCCTGCCGTTCTGCTGGTCAGTTTCCTGGCGGGCGCGGTTTGGGGCTTTATCCCTGGCGTGCTTAAAGCTCGGTTGAGCGTCAATGAAATCCTCAGTACAGTGATGATGAACGCCATCGCCTTGCAGTTGATGAACCTGCTCATCCGCGGCCCGCTGATGGATCCGGCTGGCATCACCGCCGGCACTTATCTCGCACAGTCTGAACGCATCCCAGAGCAAGCTTGGCTGCCG
Organism: Anaerolinea thermophila; assembly: GCA_020724505.1. Taxonomy (GTDB): domain Bacteria; phylum Chloroflexota; class Anaerolineae; order Anaerolineales; family UBA4823; genus RBG-16-57-11. The sequence continues at coordinate 8,693 of DYGV01000046.1, read as the reverse complement.
CGTCTGGTGCCGCAGACCCTTTTACACGCTGGCGCTATTTTGGCAGTTGTTCTGGCGCTCCTGGTGTATATTTTCTTGTGGCGCACTACTATCGGTTATCGCATTCGCGCTGTTGGCTTGAATCCAGATGCCTCGCGCTACGCGGGCATCAACGTCAGTTTATACCAGGCGCTTTCGCTTACGTTGGCAGGGGCATTCGCGGGTCTGGCAGGGGCGGTGGAAGTGATCGGCGTACAGCATCGTTTATTGGAAGGCATCACTAGCGGTTACGGTTTCTCTGGAATCGTGGCCGCTTTGTTTGGCGGATTGCATCCGCTTGGCTTGGTGCCGGCTTCCTGGTTGTTCGGAAGTCTGTTGGTCGGCGCGGATAAGATGCAGCGCGCTGTGCAAGTTCCATCTGCGCTTGTAGATACTATCCTGGGGCTGGTGGTTTTATTTGTCGTGGCGTCCAGTTTATTGTCGCGGCGTTGGTCGTCGCGCCGCACCATCGAACTCTCCACAACCGAAGAGGCTAACTCATGACAGAGATACTCTCGGCGGCGGTCATTGTAGGCATCCTCACCTCGGCCATTCGCCTGGCGACACCCTATTTATTCGCCTCGATTGGCGAAGCTTTTGCGCAGACCTCCGGCGTCCTCAACCTGGGTGTGGATGGCATTATGCTGATGGGGGCCTTCAGCGCTTTTTATGTCACCCTGCATACCGGCAACGTCTGGTTGGGCGCTTTGGCGGCAATGGCAGTAGGTTTGCTCATGGGGCTGTTGATGTCACTTATTAGCGTGACATTCAAGGCCGAGCAAGGCATCAGCGGCATTGGCTTGTACATGTTTGGGCTGGGGCTTTCCTCATTGCTGTTTAAAGTGTTGGTTGGCACAGTCTATACCATCAGCGGTTTTCCCGTCGTCAAAATCCCCTTCCTGAGCCAGATACCCTACATTGGTCAGATATTCTTTCAACATAGTTTACCGGTCTATGCCGCCTTCTTGTTGGTTCCGTTGGCCTGGTGGCTGTTGGATAAGACCACCTGGGGCTTGAAGATCAAGTCGGTGGGTCAGAACCCAGCCGCAGCCGATTCTTTGGGGGTGAATGTAGATCGAGTGCGTTATTTCAGCGTTTGCCTGGGGGCGGTGCTAGCAGGGCTGGCTGGGGCTTCACTTTCTACAGCTTTAGTGAACCTTTTTCAGGAGAATTTGACCGCCGGTTTAGGCTTTATCGCCGTTGCGTTGGTGTATTTCGGCGGTTGGCGTCCATTGGGCATTTTGACGGGCGCGTTGTTATTCAGCGTGGTTAACGCCTTCCAGCTCTGGTTGCAAGTGTTGGGAGTGAACATCCAATCCGACGTAGCCGTCATGCTGCCTTATTTGTTAACGATCGCCGTGCTGGCGTTCTCTATGAACCGAGTGCGTCAGCCAGCGGCGTTAAATAAGCCCTTTGAACGGGGCGAAAACTGATCCGTTAGATTGAAGCTTTTTAGGAGACAAAAGGAGAATGAAAATGAGGACTCGCGCTTTGTTCATCGTTGGTTTAATCATTGTGATGCTGGCGACCGCCTGCGGCGGTCAGCAGCAGGCGCCAGCAGGCGGCGGCGAAGCGGCCAAGCCATTCCGCATTGCTGTAGTGATGCCTAGCGCCACTACGGATATGGCGTTCAGCCAGTCAATGTGGTCGGCGTTGAAAGCTGTGCAGGCAGAGATGGGTGGCGAAACTGCGCTTGAGCTTAAATACTCTGAAAATATGTTCAAGGTCCCGGATGCCGCGGCCGCAATTCGCGACTATGCCAGCCAGGGTTTCAATATCGTCATCGCTCACGGCTCGCAATACGGCGCTTCAGTGGAAGAGATCGCCAAGGATTTCCCTAACACCACCTTTGCCTGGGGCACCGATGTGAACACCTTCGGTTTGCCGAATGTATATGCCTACACTGCTGCCGCCGAACAGGGCGGCTATGTCAATGGCGTAATGGCAGCCATGCTGACCAAGTCCAAGCTGATCGGCGTGACCGGTCCAATCGAGGTTGGCGACGCCAAGACGTATATTGACGGCTTTGTGCAGGGTGTGGCTGCGGTAGATCCCTCGATTACCGTCTCGAAAACCTGGACCGGCTCCTTCTCAGACGTTGCTCTGATGACAGAAGCAGCCAAGACGCACATCGCCGCCGGCGCCGACGTGTTGACGGGTTCTTCGCAATCGGTGGTTGGCTCGATTGGCGCGGCGAAAGAAGCCGGCAACGTGTTGTGGTTCGGCACCCAGCAGGATCAGGCTTCTCTAGCTCCTGAGCTGGTCGTTGCCAGTCAGGTGTATGACTGGACTGCTCTGATCAAACAAATGATCGCCAACTACAAAGATGGCAAGCTGGGCGGCATCACGTACGTCCTGGAACTCAAGAATGATGGCCTCAAGATTGCTTTTAACCCCAATTTCCCTCTTCCGGCCGATGTGAAGGCTGCTGCGGAAAAGGCCATTGCCGACATTAAGAGCGGCGCCATTACAGTTAATCCCTAACCCAATGCTTTCCTAACCGTCTTCCCCGTCCTGAGGATGCCAGGGCGGGGAAGACAGGGATCGTTCGAGTCGGTTGATCTTATTTCTTCTTTTGCCCGAGGCATGATGATGGCTACCGCTGGCCAGTTTACCCAGCTCCCTCGCATACGTCGCATTGAAATGCGCGAGATTGTTAAGCGCTTTCCAGGTGTGTTGGCGAACTCAAAGGTCAATTTTGATATCAATGCTGGCGAAGTGCACGCCTTGCTCGGTGAAAACGGCGCTGGTAAAAGCACTTTGATGCGTCAGCTCTACGGGCTTTATCGCCCTGACGAGGGCCAGATTCTGATTGACGGCCAGGCAGTTGAGTTTCATTCACCAGCCGACGCTATTCGCGCTGGCATTGGCATGATTCACCAGCATTTTATGCTGGTGCCTACATTAACGGTGGCGCAAAACGTCGCCCTCGGATTGAAATCCTCACGTGAGCCGCTGTTAGATCTCGACCGGGTGTCGGCGCGCATCAGCGAACTCTCTCAAGCGTATGGATTGAAAGTTGACCCTTCTGCTTACATCTGGCAACTCTCGGTCGGAGAGCAGCAACGGGTGGAGATTATCAAGGCGCTCTATCGCGGCGCCAGCGTCATCATCCTGGACGAACCTACCGCTGTTCTCACCCCGCAAGAGGTGAACGATCTGTTCGCCACGCTTAAGCGCATGGTTGGCGAGGGTCATGGGTTGGTGTTCATCTCGCACAAACTGCATGAGGTGATGGAGATCAGTGACCGGGTGACTGTATTGCGCGATGGACAGACGATCGGCGTGCGTCGCACGAAAGAAGTGACGCGTGACGAATTAGTGAAGATGATGGTCGGGCGAGAGGTCAAGCCGTTATCACCGCAGCCGGCCAAGGTCGGCGCGGTGCGGCTGGAGGTCAAAGATCTGCACGCCATGGGCGACCGGGGGACGGAGATGTTGCGCGGCGTCAATTTGCAGGTGCACGCGGGCGAAATTGTCGGCGTGGCGGGCGTCTCCGGCAATGGCCAGCGCGAGCTGGCTGAGTGTCTGACCGGGCTGCGCAAGGCAACCCACGGCCAGATATTGATCAATGGCGAGGATATGACCCATGCGCCATTGCTGAAGCGCATGGCTGCCGGTCAGGCGTACATTCCCGAAGAACGAATGCGAGATGGCGCCATTCGTGAATTTTCGGTGCAAGAGAATCTGTTTTTGCGCGACCATTCTGCTCCGCAATATCGCCGCGGAGTGTTCCTGGATTTTTCTCGCATGGCAGCGCGCACACGTCAGATGGTGGATGAATTTAACGTCAAGACGCCTCGCCTGGATACGCCACTAAAGAACCTATCTGGCGGCAACATTCAAAAGCTGATCCTGGCACGGGAGCTTTCCCGTAAGCCCATGGTGTTGATCGCTGCCCAACCTACCCGCGGAGTGGATATTGGCGCTACAGAATATATTCACAAACGGCTGCTCGAACAGCGCGCCGCTGGTACAGCAATTTTGCTCATATCAGAAGACCTAGACGAGATTCGCACCCTTTCCGACCGAATTGCGGTTATGTACGAGGGGCGAATCACCGGCATCGTCGAGCGCGATCAAGCCACGGTTGAGCAGATCGGTCTGATGATGGCGGGAATTTCTAAAGAAGAAGCCTTACAACATCATTCAGCCGCGGAGCATTCCTGAGGATTATTAAAGACTAAGAGGCTGTAACCTGCGCCGGCAATTGCACAGAGACTTTTTCGTTCACATAATCCAGCCAGCCGTCGGAGCGCGGGTGGCGACCATGCAAAGCGTCATGGTAAGCGCGCTGTAAGGCGCGGGTGACCGGGCCGGTTTTTCCCTCTCCAATGATGCGGAAATCAATCTCATAGAGTGCAATGCATTCGGCTGCTGTGCCACAGACGAACACTTCATCGGCGCGGTAAAGCTGATCGCGGGAGATGGGTTGTTCGATGACGGCATAGCCCATGTCCTGCGCCAGTTGGATGATGGAATCGCGCGTAATACCCTCCAGGATGGTCGCCGTCGGTGGGGTGTAAATCACCCCTTGACGCACGGCGAAGATGTTTTCGCCGGTGCATTCAGCCACGAAACCTTGTGGATCGAGCAAAATCGCCTCATCGAAGCCCAGGCGAACCGACTCGGTCTTAGCAAGCACGCTGTTTGCATAATTACCCACCACTTTGGCTTTGGTCAGCATCACGTTGGGGTGGTGGCGTGTGAATGAGCTGATATTCGCCCGCACGCCGCGTTCCAACGCCTCTTGCCCCAGATAATTCGTCCATTCCCAGGCGGCGATGCCGACCGATGGTTTTCCGCCATCCACATTGAGATTCCAACCGCCATCAGAGAGGTAGATCAACGGGCGAATGTAGCATTCGCTGAAGCCGTTAGCTGCTACAGTCAGCTTGATGGCGGCGACAAGTTCCTCAGCAGAGTAGGGCAGGCTTCGAAAGCCCAACAGGCGCGCCGAGTCGATCAATCGCTCCACATGCTCCTTCAGGCGAAAGACTGCCGGACCGCGCTCCGTTGCATAGCTGCGAATGCCCTCGAAAACCCCCACACCGTAATGCGCCACTGGCGTGAGGAAATGGAGGGTGGCTTTTTCGTATTCCACAAGCTGACCGTTCATCCAGATGTAGTTTGACTTCATGCTCATTGTTTGTCTCCTTCTAAAATCATATCCATGGTGTTATACAGAAAAATAGCGATTCCGCTGGTTGCAATAACTACGAAGATTAAAGTCCTAAGAAGTGTCCACCAGGTAGGCGATCGAGGATTTCATCGGCAAGTTGTTTTGTGCTCAGGTCGCCGCCCAGATCGCGGGTGCGGCACCCATCGGTGATTGCCTGATTGACTGCCTGTTCCAGCCCAGCCGCCGGGTCGGGCAGGTTTAGCGAGTAGCGCAGCATCAGCGCCGCGCTGAGCATCGCCCCAATCGGATTGGCAACTCCCTGGCCGGCGATGTCAGGCGCAGAGCCATGGATAGGTTCGTACAGGCCGCGCTGCCCTTCGCCCAGCGAGGCGGAAGGCAACATGCCCATGGAACCAGCCAGAACGGAGGCTTCGTCGGTGAGAATATCGCCAAACATGTTCTCGGTAACCAACACATCGAAGCTGACTGGATCGGCGATCAACCGCATCGAGGCGGTATCCACCAACATGTGTTCCAGGGTCACATCGGGGTAATCTTGGCTCGCCTCGCTGGCAATCTGTCGCCATAAGCGCGACGATTCAAGCACGTTGGCTTTATCCACAGAAGTAACTTTGAATCGTCGCCCGCGCGCCAGTCGAAACGCCAGATGCAGCACACGCCGAATTTCGTAATCGGCGTATTCCAGCGTATCCACCGCTCGCAACGAGCCATTGTTACGGCTTACGCCTTTTGGTTGACCGAAATAGAGGCCACCAGTCAGTTCGCGCAGCACTAGAATGTCCACCCCGGCCAGTTTCTCCGGCTTGAGCGGCGAAATGTGCGCTAAAGCCGGATGCACCTTAACTGGGCGCAGGTTCGCATATACTTGCATCTCCTTGCGCAAGCGCAGCAAGCCCTGCTCTGGGCGCACTTTGGCCGTTGGATCGTCCCACTTTGGGCCGCCCACCGCGCCCAACAGCACCGCGTCGGCGGACAGACAATCGGCCAACGCTTCATCGGTCAGCGGCTCGCCATAACGATCAATGCTGCATCCACCTATCAGGTGTTCGCAGAACAAGATTTCATGCCCGGCTTGAGCGATCACTGCTTCCAGCAGGCGCGCCGTCTCACAAATGACTTCGGGACCAATCCCATCGCCGGGTAAAAGAACGACTTTGTATTGCATTCCTTTACTCCATCCAAATAATTGACCTTCACTGGTTTTGTATGTCTGGCAGGTAGCAACAGGGGCGATCTATCCTTTGCGTTTTTCACCTCAGACGTTCATCAACAGGCCATATTCGATCGAATCGTACAATGCCTTCCAGCTCGCTTCGATAATATTGGCACTGGCGCCTACGGTGCTCCAGCGCTGCGTGCCATTCTGTGTATCAATCAGCACACGTGTCACGGCGGCGGTGCCATTCTCACCATCCAAAATGCGCACCTTGTAATCCGCTAAGTGAAAATGCTCCAATTGGGGGTAGATGGGCGTGAGCGCCTTGCGCAGCGCGGTATCCAGCGCGTTCACCGGGCCATTGCCTTCTGCCGCAGTGTGAATGATCTCGCCGTTGACGCGTACCTTGACCGTGGCTTCGGCAAAGATGCCTCTCCCCTGGCGGTGTTCCACGTTGACCAGAAAATCCACCAGGGTGAAGGGTGGGGCGTAATCGGGTTGTCGCCGTTTCATCATCATCGTCACCGAGGCTTCTGCTGCCTCAAAGGAAAATCCCTGCGCTTCCAGGTTTTTGATGTCGTCCAACAGCTCGGAGTAGGTCCGGCTGTCGGCAGACGCCGATAAGCCGTATTCCTCCGCTTTGCTGATCAGATTGCCGCGCCCGGATAACTCGCTGATCACAACTCGTGATTGATTGCCCACCGCCTCAGGCTCTATATGCTGATACGATGTCGAGCTGCGTCGCATGGCAGCCACGTGCAGCCCGCCTTTGTGAGCAAACGCCGACTTGCCTACATAAGCCATGTGTTCGTCCGGCGCCAGGTTGACCACCTCAGCGACAAAATGCGACAGATCGTACAATTGCTCTAAACGACCTTCGGGCAGGCAACGGATCCCCAGTTTCAATTCTAAGTCTGGGATCAGGGCGCATAGATTGGCGTTGCCGCAGCGTTCACCGTAGCCATTGATAGTGCCTTGCACTTGGGTCGCTCCGGCGCGTACCGCTGCCAGGGAGTTGGCAACCGCGCATTCGCTATCATTGTGGGTGTGAATGCCCACCGGGAACTTTAGCGCTGAGCGCGTAGCACGCACGATCTCCTCCACTTCCCAGGGCATACTTCCGCCGTTGGTGTCGCATAAAACCAAAATTTCAGCGCCACCGCGCATGGCGGCGCGCAAAGTCTCCAGCGCGTAAGAGGGATCGGCTTTGTAACCATCGAAGTAGTGTTCAGCGTCATAGATCACCCGTCGCCCCTGGGCGGTGAGGTAAGCCAAACTTTCGGCGATCATGCGTAGGTTTTCATCCATTGAAACGCGCAACACTTCGCGCACGTGCAACGTCCAGCTCTTGCCCACCACCGTGCAGGCTGGAGTGCGCGCCTCCAGCAAGGCGCGAATGTTGGCGTCATCTTCCGGGGCGGAGTTCGCCTTGCAGGTCGCCCCAAAGGCGGCGATGAGAGCATGTTTCCACGCTATATCCCGCGCTCGCTGGAAGAACTCAACGTCTTTGGGATTAGAGCCAGGCCAACCACCTTCAATATAAGCCACGCCGAATTCATCCAGTCTCCGGGCGATGCGTAGTTTATCGGCGCAGGAAAGAGAGATGCCTTCGCGCTGGGTTCCGTCTCGCAGAGTGGTGTCATAAATTTGCAACATGCTATGCCTCGCTAACGATAATGTATCGGGCGTGCAGCTTCATAAGCCGCGATTTGCGCCTCATAACTGATCAGGTAGTCGAGTTCATCCATACCCTTCAACAGGCGGTTCCTGGAAAAGGCGTCAATGGGAAAAGAGGCCGCCTTGCCGTTGGGCAGAACGATCTGCTGAGTTTCCAGATCTATGGTCAATTGCGCCTCTGGAGCGGCGCGTAGCTCTTCCATCAACTCGGCGTGAGTCTGGGGGTCAATTTCTACCGGCAGTAACCCATTTTTCAGGCAGTTATTGCGGAAAATATCTGCAAAGCGGGTGGAAATCACCGCTCGAAAGCCAAAATCCAACAACGCCCAGGGAGCATGTTCACGCGACGAACCGCAGCCGAAGTTGTCGCCGGCGACCAGGATCTGTGCCCCTTCGAAGCGCGCCTCGTTCAAGGCGAAATCCGGCTTTGGTGAGCCATCGGGTTGATAGCGCCAATCGGCGAAGAGCTGTTTTCCCAATCCTTCTTTGTGGGTGGTCTTGAGATAGCGCGCCGGGATGATTTGATCGGTATCCACGTTGTCCACCGGCAGCAGGATAGCTTTGGAAGTGAGACGGCGAAAGGCGTTCATGCGAGAATACTCCTGGCGTCGGCGATGCAACCCGTCACCGCTGAAGCCGCTGCGGTCAGCGGGCTGGCTAAAAAGGTACGGCCACCCTTACCTTGACGGCCTTCAAAGT
>DYGV01000045.1:5590-27123 GCA_020724505.1 Anaerolinea thermophila | reverse complement strand
AAGATGCGTTCAAAGACGCTGATCTCCGAGCCGGAATGGACGGGAATGTGCAGCCCAGCCTGTGCCATCAACGCCAGCAGCCCCACCGTCTTGAGTGCCACCGTCTTACCGCCGGTGTTGGGTCCGGTGATGACCAGGACGTAGGTCTGCGGGTCGAGCTCCACGTCAATCGGCACGACAGTTTGCGGGTCAAGTAATGGGTGGCGCGCCTGGTACAGGCGGATCACGCTGCCGGGGTGTCCCCCTGGCGCGATGGATTGCAGCGGTGCAGAGAAAGCATGCAGCTTCGGCTCCACAGCGCGCAAATCATCAGCGTATTTGCCGCAAGCTAGCGCCAGGTCTAAATCGGCGATCACCTCCACCGTATGCAGCAGCTCCTGGGCATGAATCGCTATTTGCCGCGAAAGATCTGCCAGGATACGGCGCTCTTCGTCGCGCTCGGCTAATTGTAGCTCGCGGTATTGATTGTTCAGATCTACCACGCCCAGCGGTTCGACGAACAGCGTCGCCCCAGATTGAGACTGGTCGTGAACGATGGAGCGGATGCGACCTTTGAACTCGGCGCGCAGCGGGATGACATATCGCCCGTCGCGCTGGGTGATCAGCGCTTCTTGCAAGTAGGGGGCGTTGCGCGGATCGCCGACCAGCCTTTGCAGCTTGGTCATCAACCGGTCGTGGACGATGTGCAAGTCGCGGCGCACGGCGGTTAGTTTTTCGGAGGCAGAGTCGAGGATTTCGCCGTGATCCGATATGGATAGGGTGATTGCCTCAATCAAACCCATAGGCGGCGGAAGCTGGGAGACGATGTCGTAAAGTTTTGGGTATTGGGGCGCCAGGCGATCGAAGGCGCGCGCCAGAGTGCGGGCGGCGACCAGGGTGTATTTAATGTCCAGGAGTTCGTTGGGGGCTAACACACCGCCACGTCGCGCCAGGTCTACCGAAGCGCGCACGTCACGCGCGCCGCCGATGCTCAAATCGGCGTGGGTGATCAATAGGCGCGTGGCCTCTGCGGTGACCGCCTGGCGGCGGCGTGCCTCATCGGGATCGGCAGTAGGGCGCAATTGGCGCGCTTTTTCCGCCGAAGCGGCGAAAGCACAGTAACCTGCTAAGCGCTCCAGGATCTTGTGAAATTCGAGCAAGGTGAGCGTTTTATCGTCCATCTATCACCCGCAAGGAGGGAGTTTACCACAAACACAGCGAATTTTATCATTTCAGTTCCCCCTTGGTTTCCATGTAAATTCAACGCCAACATGCCAAGAAGCAAAAGCATCCTTCAGCATTCCAGAGTTCACAAAACAATAATTCATGCAAAATTGGTATCTACACAACTCAAATTGCAAAGTCGTTAGACACATTGCAGACATTTAATAAACAGCATTGAATATTGAATTTTTTATCGCGCCTAACAAAAATATCAGCATTTCTTTACTCATTTTATGTACGAATAATTGCAACCTATGGTACTATAGTACTAACATTGTTGATCTTTAAAGCCATCGTCTTCCGCTGATACCATCATTCAACTCTGCTGGGGTGGCGCCGCCATGTCTTATTTTCGGTTTCCCTCATTTTACGACCGCCGGTTGCATCTCGCGCTGGCGGTCTTTGCTGCCTTTGGGATGTTATTCGCTTTTCAAGCAGCGCTGGCCGCACCGCCTGCCTCCGGTCTGACCATCGAAATGCTTACACCCAGCCTGCTCTATATGGATTTCAACGATTGGTGCAGCTACGGGGCGATTGATGGCCCGGATGGAGGTTGGTATCACCTGCGGGTGACCAACTCATTGCTGAACGAAACCTTCACCGGCTTGCAGCTCACCCTTGTTGCCCCTCTCAATACGGTCATTGATGATCCGCTTCGTTACTTGGGCAACCTGGCGCCAGGCGAAAGCCGGGATGTATTCTTCTTTATAGATTATCGCCAATTGCGTAACTGGCGCCCGTGTGGAAATAGCGACCCGCCCATCAACTATAGCCGCCCGTTCACTGTCACCATCTCTTCGTTGAACGGCGGCATGGACGGTGTGCGCACTTTCAGCAGCGCATACACCGCTGAAGGAATGATCAGCGCCAACGCCGGCGGACAGTATGTCTCCCATATCCTGGGGCCAGGCGCTTATGTAGGGCAGTTATTGACCATGACCGTGGTTTACGGCTATGGCAACAACGCCAACGGCAGCTCGCTTTTCATCCAGCCCAACGGCAACGGCAATTTCGATGATCGCTGCTACCGGATGGTTGGAAGCAGGGTACTTGCCTCCAGCGTGACCGGCGTTGCCGTGGGCGCCGTCAATAGAATTTATTTTCCCAACATTGACACGCAAAACGGCGACTCGATCACTATGGAGTACACCTTCGAGGCGCTTTGTACAGGCGGCGCGACCTCAGCCTATGCCTGGAGCGAAGTTACCAGCGGCAATGACCAAAAGTACAGTCAAAACACCTACAGCAGCAACCCCATTCCTCTGCCTAATCCACGGCCGGCGAGCAGCAGCCTGCGCATCCGCAAAAGCGTGACCCCGGCACAGTTGACCGACGGCGGGCTGGCAACGTACACCGTGCGTTTTGAAAATCTCGCTCCGCTGCCGCTATATATCAACCGCATTATAGATCAGATGCCCCCTGGGATGTCCTACCTGGGATTTGCTCCTGGCAGCGATGTGGTCGCAGTCAACTCCAGCATCTCGCCCACGGTGGGCGCGATTGGTTCGCTGAACTGGTACAGCAAGCCGGAAATTTCCTATCTCATCCCGGCTTCAGGCACGCTGGGCATCGGCCAGCCTGGTGTGCTGCAACTGATCTACACCGCCCAACTAACCAGCACTGCCGGCCTATACACCAACTGGGTCAGCGCCGTGGTGGGCAGCGAGCAGATTGCGCCGGTGAGCGCCACGGTGCAGGTTGGCTCGCCCACCGCGGTAACCCTGGCCTCCTTCGATGCGCTGCCGCAAGCGCAAGGCATCCTGCTGACCTGGACGACGTTGGTGGAGATCGAAACTGTGGGCTTCAACCTGTATCGCCGAGCCCTGCCGGATGGCGAACTGACGCTGGTCAACCCCGCCATGATCCCGTCGCAGATGCCAGGCGGGGCGAATGTGCTGGGCGCAACCTATACTTTTCTGGACGAAAATACCGCAATGGGCGTCGTCTATGAATATTGGCTGGAAGAAGTAGATGTGCACGGACGCAGCGTGCGCTATGGCCCAGTTAATGTCCGCCGGCTGACGCTGAGCGACGGCGTCCAATTATTTCTACCCATGATCCGAATGCCTTAGCGTAGGAGTTGCTTTCGCATGACCCAAGTCGGAGGGGAGGACGATAGAGTACTTGGGCGACTTTCTCGGTATAACAAAAGACCCCTGGAAACGCTCCAGAGGTCTTTGGATGTACGGGCGTCGTTCCCCCTCTCGACGAGCGCCCAGGCCGATGAGCGCTTATACTACTGCTCAGCTTTCCATCGCCTCCACGATCCTCTTACAGGATCAGTTGGTAACGATCTTGTCGGATGCGGCGCAGCACTATCACGCCAGCCGTCCAGGGCAGTAACCCTCCGAAGCAGCACAGTAGACCTATCATGCCAGCCAGGAAGTCGGACTCGGAACCGATCTCATAGATCGCCAGACCAATTGCGCTAGCCGCCTGGCCAACCGCCACGAACACATCCCACAGCGCTTGGATCAGTTCAATCATCGCCTCGAACAATTCCATCGCGACCTCCCTTCTATTGATCTTCGGCTGTTACGAGGCGCTGCAGCGGTCTCGTCCTGAAAACATTATGTCAAATTTGTCGCAAAATCCTTAGGGGGTGGGGTTAGGAATTTTCTCGATCGGCGCGCTGAAAAAATCTTTCCGCTCGGTAAACGATTTCAGCTCGCTTGGGCAGTGCAATCCCCCCTGCTCGCCCAGACGATTGAACTGACGGGGCGACGATCTTGCCTCCGTCAAAGGTAAATTTGTGATCTGAAGATCAATGGATTATTCGCGGCAGTATCGCACTTTGTGGGTCTTGTACCAACGCGATAGGTCATCCGCGCTGGCAAAATCATCCGCTGGATAGGCTTCCATAAGAAGCTCGCGGATCCTCTCTAGGCGATTGGCGACCGTGCCTTTGGCGATGTTCAGTTTTTGGGCGATTTCGTCGTGGGTGTAATCCATGCTCAGATATTTCAAGACGCTCCAATGGTCGGTATCCAGCGGGTCCGGTCGGTCTGCAATCGCATACGGCAACAGATTAGCAACATCTTTTGATAGGATCACATAGCCCAAACGGGTCAGTTCTAAGAGGCGAGCAAAGGAATCCGCTTCCCCAGTAAACTTGATAAAAGCAAAAGAGACATTCAACGCCAGTAATTTTCGGGCGACCTTTTCCACCGAAAAAAGACGCGCCGGCAGCGTGGTGTAAGCCAGGATGGGTAAAGATCGGTGTTGTTCACGGATTTTTTGGATCAGCGGCAAACCGCTCTTCTCCGGCTCATCGGGGGCGGGCGGCAGACCCAGGTCTATCGCCATCGCATCTATGGTTAAGCCTTGTTTCTCTGCCAGACTCAATTGATAGGGTGCGTCGTCCACATCTACGGCGCGCATTACCTGCCAACCGTTTTGCTCCAGCTCCACTCGCAGCGCGTCGTACTCACGCTTGGAGTCCTCAACCAAAAGCAAGCGATATTTTGGCGTCAGGATGCTGTTCTCCATGGCGGCATTCCTCCTTATCTCCAATCTCCTACTAAATTGTCTCATCTGGCAAGCACGGAATTCGCGCCTCTACCACGCAACCCACATTGCCATCTCCCGGAGCGATTTCGCCAACCGCACCCAGTTCCTGCCGCAATTTTTCGAGCAGCGAGTAAATGCCGCGAGCGCTCCGCTCGCTTTGGATGACAGCCGGCAGCGGATCTCCATTGTTAACCACGCGAATATACGTCTGGCTGGCTCTGCGCTTTACGCACACCTCCACCTTGTCGGCGTTGCCATGCGTGACGGCATTGTTGATCGCCTCGGTGATGAACTGAAAAAGCACCGTCTTGAACCAACTGCTTTCTCGTTCGATGCGAGGATCAATGTCAAGGTCCACAAACGCCTGACGTCTGTCTTGCCTGGCGGGAAGGCCGTTTTGATAATCCTGCAAAGCTTTTTCCAGCGTGTTGCCCAGGTCCCAGAAATCCGGCGGCAAGGCGGCGTCGGCCAGGGTGACCTGGTCAATGAAGTCGTTGATGTTGCGCATATAATCTTTCAGGTCTTTTTCTGTGTAATCAGTCGGATTGGAAAGATAACGATGGAGCAGGAGCTGCCCGACAGGCGAAGCGCCGGTTTTTAGCCCAAAACGTCCCTTGAGCGCGTGCAGGCCCAGATCGGGACGACCAAATCCGCTGTAAAAAAATTCGCGGTATCGTAAGCGCGCCAGCGAAGCGCCAAAGACCATGGCGAAATTCAGCAAGAGAAAACGATGCAACGGGTCAAAATTTGTTTCTTTGCGAAAATTCAAGAACAAGGCCGCCATACGGTCGCGTTTCAGCCCTACCGGCAGAAAGCAGCCAGAGACAAAACCATACCTACGCGGAAAGCTGCTGGAAATGTCTCGCTCGGGATGCACCAGTTGAGATTGATCGGTGATGCGGTTTTCGAAAATCGGCTCCCATTGCTGAATCAAGTGGATCAACGGACTATTGAGATCCTCCATGCGATCTGCGCTCATCGGCGCGCGAGGGTAGTCGCCTTCATACAAAGGCTCTTTCACAGGCATCCAGCTATAAGATAGCGGAAAATAAATCACCAGATCTGCCTTCAATGTATTCAAGGCGTAATTTGCAAATCTGCGAAAGAGCAACTCCTCCGAAACAGCGCGCAATTCCCAAAGCTTATTGATCAGCTCTTTGGATTGTTCCAAAGCCTGCAACTCCGCCTGACGGGCGCCAATCATTTCAGCGATGATCTCCAGGTGCTCCAGATCTGTCTGGCGAAACACGCCCATGCTTGGCGATTGAATATCCAAGATGCTGAACACCTGGTGTTCATGCCGAATTGGCACTGCAATCTCTGATCGAGTGCGTTGATCGCCTTCATCCAACTGATAAAACAGATTGCCAGCGTCTTTCACATCGTTCCAGGCTATTGTTTGCCGCGATCTCCAGGCCAGACCAGTCAGGCTGGCATTCAACGGCACAACCTTGCCGATATGGGAATGCGCCCCCCCATTTTCCGTCTCGCTCTGATAGGCAATTTCCAGTCCGTCCACACAGGCGGTATCTGAATTAATATGCGGTTTCAGCAGGGACGTCTGACCATAACGCAGCCGCTCAGCGATTTGGGTGACGATTTTTTTGTAGAGCTCATCGGTCTCTTCGCCCCGCATCACATCCTGGATGAAACTATGCAACACCTGGTTGACGACGCTTTCGCCAATATTCATTCGCAGATAAGCAAAGACCGCCAAGTAAAGCGTATAAACGGCCAGCAGCAAGAAAATCATGATAAGAATGCGATTCACCAAAAACGGCCAGCCTACCAATAAAAACCACAACGTGGTCAGGATGACAAAAATTGCCGTATGATCTCCCCATTTGAGGTATTGGACTACCTCATCTACTAACAGGCTATAGTGAAACACGCCCCCTAGAGACGCCAACAGAATCAGACCAGACAAAGTAGCAATATTTTCGGGATTCCAGGCAATTCGACTGACAAACAGCGTGTAGGACCAGTACCCCAACAGGGCGATCGCATCCAGCAACCAGAGGTAACTGTGCTTTTTATTAGCCGCCCTCGCTTCCAGCGTTTGGACAAATTTCAAGTTACTGAGCCTTTTTTCGGGTGGCGTCCTGCGCAATAACCAGCGCAGTGACTTCAAGAATGGCTCGCCAGATTTTTTCATCCACCTACGCTTCAGTATCAGATGCAGACGAAAATTTGTGGATGCATAAAGATAGCGGAAGAGCACCAAGAGGGCAATGTATAGACCGAAGAATAGCGAAGCCTGAACGGGGATCTCCAACACCAGAGTAGAAGCAAAGGCGATTAATACTGGCAACAACGCCATGATGAGAGGGAAGATGTATTCAATTCGTCTGCGGCGATGGAGATGGGGGTAAGTCGGTAATCGGGTTTGCAAAAGGCGATGCATCTATTTATTCCAGCTCAAGCGCGAAGAAACGGTTTACATCATCCGGAGCAGGATGACCAAATTGATTATGCCAGAGGGAAATACAAAGATCAAGCGCAAAGCGGTCATAAATACTGAACGGCAGTTCAATCATTTTGCCCGCGAGAACGCAATCTATTGAACGAAACAATCCATTGCACAGGTGAAAAGTGGAGAAAGAGAGCGCTGGATTAATCCTGCGCCGCGGCCAAGCCGTCTGGGTGGAGATGCGGGTATCTTTGCACCACGCGCAGGAAGGCGGCGACCACTTGCGGGTCGAAGTGTCTCCCACTGTTCTCGGTCAATTCGCGTAAGGCAAGCTCCTGCCCCAACGCAGGGCGGTAACAGCGGTGGTGCGTCATGGCGTCGTAAGCATCCACCACGGTGAGCAGGCGGGCGGGCAATGGGATTTGCTCACCGCGCAACCCGTCCGGATAACCAGTGCCGTCGAATTTCTCCTGATGGTGATAGATCCACGGCGCCAGGGCAGCCGCTTGCGGCACTTGCTCGATGATGTTAGCCCCCACCGCCGGATGCAGTCGTATCAACTGCCATTCGTCTTCGGTCAGCGGGCCGCCCTTGCTGAGCAAATGGCCGGGTGCGGCCGCCTTGCCGATATCGTGGAAGCGCGCCGCCCAATAGATCGCCTGCGCGTCGGCGTGGCTGAAGCCTAATTGGCGAGCGGTGAACTTGGCCCAATAAGCAACCTGGGCGCTATGCACCCCTTGCTGATCAACATGATAATCAATGCTGCGCGAGAGGCGCGCCAGCAGGCGAAACCAGGGCGCATTTTCGCTATTTGGCACAGTGAAATCGGTGGTCATGGGGTGATGGAACGCCTCGGTTGGTCAGGATGGATTTGGATCAGGCAGACACGATCCAGCGCGAACGCGACTCGAATTGTATGTTGCAAGCCTCGTACCAATCACATACCCTGCTTACCGTTTTGTTCTTTGCAAACCCGGAATGTCGTCTGCGACCCGAACCAGACCGGCGTCATAGTATTAGTATCTCTGTCCGCCCTTATACTGGCCGGCAAGGCGAGTAAGCCTCTGCCGGTCGGTAATATAGTATTCGGTGCGGGTGATGTTGATCAACCCTTCATCAGAAAAGCTATGCAGGTATCGGCACACCATCTCTCGCGTTGTCCCGATATGCGCGGCGATTTCATCCAGCGTGAGGTGGCGGGGTGAGATGTTTTGATCTGGCGAAGTTTGTTCAAGGAGAAATCGGGCAACGCGCCCGGCAACGGGCTGAAACGCAAGCCCCTCCACGATATTGCTGGCGCGCAGCATCAGGTTGACCATCTGACAGCTCAGTTCCCAGCATAATCGTCCATTATTCAACAGAAATGGGAGGAGGCGCTCACGACGCCACTGGTAGATTTGACAGGCCTGGCGGGCTTCCAGGCTGACGGGCATTCTTAGCTGCTCGTGGAAGAAGGTCAAGCCCCAAAAAATTTCCCCCGGCTCAAACGTCGAGACCAACAGGCTGCGCCCCTCGCTCGATTCTTTGATTGCGCTCACTCGCCCTTCGATCACCAGGAAAAGGTAAGGCCAAAGCTCATCGGCCAGCGCGATCAGGCTGTCCTTTGGGTATTTACGGGACAAACCCGCATCCAAGACAGCGCGCAAGGTCGGCTCATCCAGAGAGGCGAAAAGCGGATGGCTGGAAACTAAAGACTGGATTTTGGACATCCCAAGAAGCCTTTCAGTTTTCTACAATAAGGCTTTCCAAAGCCTTGCGATCTTGCAAAGTGATGCTGGCGCGCTTAACTACAATAGCGCCTGCATCCTGGAATTGATACAGCAGGCGACAGACGACTTCAGGCGAGGTGGCAATCATCTCGGCCATATCGTTCAACGTCAGGTCGCGCTGCACCGTTGGTGCGTCTGAAGAGATGAACTTTTCAATAATCAGCTTCGCCAAGCGGCCAGCGACGGGATTGAAGGCAAGGTTATAAATGTTTTCGCGGCGCTTCCGTATCAAACTTGTTTGGCGGCGCAACAGGGCGCGGGTCGCTGCTTGATTGCGCAACACGATTTGTAACACCTCTTCACCGCTCCATTGGTAGAGATGTGTGACGCGAGCAGCCTCCAGAGTTGAGGGCATTGGCTTCTGGTCAAAAACAGTATGCGCCCAAAAAACCACTCCTTTTTCCCATAACGAAACGACATAATTGCGACCATCCGGGCTATTAATCACCGAACGAAGCGCCCCACTGACAATATACAGAACATAAGGCCAATCCTCATCCTGTCGGCATAGAATATCGCCTTTTCTCAACGAGCGACGCACTGCCAGTCGGGATAGTTCCTGACGCTCTTTTGCGGTCAGTTGATTAAAAACTTCCGCTTCGCCCAGCAAATCGGCTAAATGGCTCATCTTGATTTCAACATTTCCCTAAACGTTACAGTTTTCTTGACAAAAGTTAAGGAAAAGTTACGCCTAATTAATTACATTGATTATGAATTCTATCACAAGGATAATCAAAAACTTTGTCAGGAGGTCAATTCATGTTACGCTCCACATCCAGTCAAGTGCGTCTGATCGTTGTCAGCCTCGTTGTGGTCGCTGCGATCCTGATGATCGCCTTGGTACCCTTCATAGGCTTCGACATGGTCAATCCAATTGTCAAAGCGCAACAAGCGCGCATCGAGAAATTCACTGCTGAGGGCAACCCGCAAGCGCCGCTGCTGACTTACACCGTCTGGCTGGTCAGTTTTTTCTTCCCATTTTGGAGCACAATGTCGTTCATCGCCGGAATTGTGCTGTTGGTGATTGCACTGCCGCTATATCGCGGCGAGCGATGGACGCGCGGGCTGGCCTTGTTGTGCCTGGCGACGCCGTCCATTGGCGGCGCTTACATGATTGTGCCCTGGATGAACTTCATCGGCAGCGCGCAGGGAGGTTTTCCGCCAGCGGTCATCATCATGACAATCGGTTTGATCCCGTACTTCACCCTGCTCCTGGCTGAAAAAGTTGACCCGACTCAAAAAATTGTTGACTTCCTGGTCTTTCTGATGTTGGGAGTAACGGCTGCAGAGAACTTCGCCAACGGCCATGCAGCCTTTCGTATCCTCTTCGGGCACCCGGCCCGACCGTTATTCGCCGAAGGCATTGCGATTACGTATTTCGGCTGGCTGGCGCTCTGGGTAGGCATGGCGTTATGCATCGCGGCCATCTACCTGTTGGGAGAGAAAAAGGTCTCTGGCTGGTACGCCGGCTTGATCGGCGGGTTGGTGACCTGGGTCGCCAGCGGGGCGACCCATTATGTGCGTCATGCAACCAACGACTATCTGTATGGATCATTGATGGGTTTGAGCATCGTGGTTATGCTGTTAATCCCGCTTTTCAAGAAACGGCTGTTAACTGAATATTCTGAATAACTGTATTCTCCTCACGACTCCGCCTCCAAACATCTCGTTTTCTCTGGTCGGGTGGATGGCGAATTCGGGCAACCACTGTTTATTGTGTTGCTACTCACAAATCCGGGGGACGGATTTTCGCCCCCGGATTTGCGTTAAGTTAAAGCCTGCAAGCAAGAATTGTGATAAGTTTCACTCAGAAGATATGAGTAGGGAATGTGATGAAATCTGCTCAGAGGGCGTAACCAGATAAATTTGATGAAGGAGAGAATGATAATGAAGAAATGGTCTTTTGTTTTCACGATGCTTACGATCGCCATCCTGGCGGTTTCCGCCTGTAGCCCCGCTCCAGCCGCCGCGCCGATTGAAACCGCCCCGGTTGAAGCTGCGCCAGCCGAAAAAGCCCAGTCCGAATCAACCATTAAAGCGGAATGGACTCAGGACTACATTACCCAGGTCCCGCCCATTATGATGAAAGACCCTTATCTCATAATGTTTGGGCAAACTGAAGGAGCTATCCCATACACCTATGAGGAAGCGGTTAAATTATCCGGGCACTCATGCGGCGCGACTGCAGGAGCGTTCACAATCACTCGGAAAGCGTTGGAAGTATTGTACCCTGATGGGGAGACACCGGTGCGTGGTCAAATCCGTGTCCTGGCGCCCGGCGCTGAAGATCAATGGTATATCGGCGTTTTTGGCGAAATCATCACCTATATCACCGGCGCGGCGCCTAAGACGGGGTTCATTGGTGCAGAGTTTGGCGAGGTTAACGATGTCTTCGTCCGAAGAAACAAAATGATTTACACAGAGGAACCCACCGAGACGCAACCGCCGATGATGAAGTGGATTTTTGAACGCATTGATACCGGCAAAAAAGTCAGCGTTCAGTTTAACCTCGCGGTGATCACGCCCATAGCCACCCCTGAACGCACCGCGATGGGTAAAAAGATGGCTCTCGGGCAGGCTACCCCTGAAGAAGCCGCCGATTACATCAAATACTGGAATGACAGGGCCCGATTTGTACTGGAAAACGCAGATACATTGGATGGTTTCTTCGTGGTTACAGTGGTGGAGTGATTATAAAAGATTAAACATTTGCATTGTGGATGTTTCACGTAGTCGAAAACCTGTATTTTTGGAGGATAAAATGAAAGATACCTCGCGCAACACCCGCTTGTTTCTCGCCATCCTGGCTGTGATCGTTGGATTATTTATGGTCGCCGTTGCGCCAGTTCTGATCCAGATCTCAATGGAACGGGTTGTGGCGGCGCTGGTTGAAGTCTCAAAGGACAAGCCAGCTTACAGCAGCGGCATCTTGATTTTCTCCTACACTTATCCGTTGTATCGCGCTTTGATATTCGTCGCTGGCGTGACGTTGATCCTGCTGGCCTCTGCCATCTACAAAGGCGAGGAGTGGACCTATCCGGTGGGTTTGCTGGCGGCTGCCTTCCCCTCGGCAGGCGGTATGTTCATGTTCCTGCCATACGTTTCCTGGGTGGATGGCTTCCCCATTCCAATGGCGATCTCCTTCGTGGGGTTGGCTTTCTTCTGGTCGTTTATCCTCCTTCGCAAGGTGGATAAATGGCTGAAGTGGGCGCAATTCCTGGCCCTAACCTTTGCTGGTATGCTAACCACCCACGCTTTTACCATCGGGGTCGGCAATCTGCGTATGTTACTCACCCGGCCCATGAAACCCCTATACGACGGCATAGCTTGGTGGGTGCTTTCCTGGTCTGGCCCAATCCAATGGATTTGCGTCATTCTGTTTTTCGTTGCCATCTACCAACTGGCAGCTCGCAAACATTCTGGCTGGTGGATGGCGCTGGTTGGGGCTGTTTCTATCCTGGCGATTGACATCCCCACCCAGGTGATTCGCACCACTATGTCGGAATCAAACTCTTGGGATTATCTTTATGGTTCATTATTGAGCCTGGGTCTGCTGTTCGCTTTATTGTTCCCCAAGTTCAACGCAGCCTTGATTGATAAGAGTGAACCTCAACCCGGGGAGGTTGAGCAGCAGCGTCTCGGCGAGGCGAAGGAGGTCGCTGCAACAGCCTGATTTAAACACCAAGCGCTTATCGCCTGGGCGCAATTAAGTTGAAAAGTATGGCAACGCCGATCGCCTTGCCATACTTTACCCTGTTTGGAAATGGAAGAGGACAACGGATTACGGACAACGGATTGTTACGTGGAATGTATCCGCTGTCTGGAATGTATGGACACCTGTTCACGGAAAGATTCCCTGACGCTGGTTATCGAACCCTCTAGCATCTTTGCCCGTCGCAGCGAATAGTTCAGTGAAAAGCAGCTTATAGACATTAACCATTCATCACTCCGCGGCTCACCGCTCGCCCATTCTGAAACACCGCTAAGGGGTGCCCCGCGCTGATAAATGCCCGCACCCGCGCTCCCGCCGGCAGGATTTGGGTGTGTTCTTTGAACGCGTGCAGCACCTGGCCCGAATCCAGCCGCAGGCGATAAACGTTGAACGCCCCGCGGAAAAATCTTTCCACAATCACGCCATTACCCATTTCAGATAGCTCGAAGTCTACATCGTCGGCGCGCAGAGCAATTTCCACCTGCGCCAGCTGGCTTACAAACGTCGGCTGGGACAGCCAACCCGCCTCCGTGCGGATGCCCTCAGGGGTCGCCTCGCCTCTCAAAAAGTCGCTTGCCCCCATGAATTCCGCCACAAAGCGCGTGGCTGGGGCATGGAAAATCTCCTCCGGCGCGCCGATCTGTTCCACCCGCCCCAAGTTAATGACTGCCAGCCGATCGCCCATGTAAAGCGCCTCTTCCTGATCGTGTGTGACGAATATCACCGTTGCTCGCATCGCCTTGAGGATGCCGCGCACCTGCTCACGGACGATCCTGCGCAAATCTGCATCCAGGCTGCTGAATGGCTCGTCCATCAGCACGAGCACCGGGCGCGGAGCCAATGCCCGCGCCAACGCCACTCGCTGTCGTTCGCCTCCCGATAAGGCGTGTGGGTAGCGATTCGCTAATCCCGTTAATCCCACCAATTCCAGCATTTCATTCACCGTCGCCCGGATTTCGGCAGGTTTCCGCCCGCGCAGCCCAAAGGCGATGTTCTCGTAAACTGTCAAGTGTGGGAACAGGGCATGATCTTGAAAGACCAGCCCTACCCCACGCTGCTCCGGGGGGACGAAGATCGTATCCGATGCGACCAGACGACCATTCAAACGAATCTCCCCCGCGTCTGGGTATTCTAACCCGACTACCAGGCGCAAGGTGGTGGTTTTACCGCATCCGCTTGGCCCGACCAGCGCCAGGATCTCCCCGTTTTTCAGTCCAAAAGAGACGTCGTTCACAGCGGCGAATTCGGCGTTCGCAAAACGCTTGCTGAGATGTTTGATATCAAGAGTGTTCATTTGCGGATTCATCCGTGAAAATTTGTTCCCGGCGTAAGAGAAAAGCTAACGGCAGAGCAGCCGCCAGCACCAGAATCAATGCCGCCGGCGCAGCCTGCACGTAAAAACCCTCCGCCGCCCAGAACCAAACTCTTACGGCCAGAGTATCGAAGCCTGGCGGGCGCAGCAGCAGGGTAGCGGGCAATTCCTTCAATGAGGTCAGGAAAACCAGCGCACCCCCTGCCAGCAGGCCAGGCAGAATGAGTGGCAGTGTCACCTGGAGAAGGGTCTGAAGAGGAGTGCGCCCCAATGTTCGAGCAGCCTCCTCCAACGATGGGGAAAGCTGGTTGAGCGCCGACTCGCTCGATCGCACGGCTTGCGGCATGTGGCGCAGTACATACGCCAACACTACAACCAGCGGCGTGGCGTATAGAAACGGCAGCGCCCGATTGACCAGCAGCACCAGGCTGAGCGCAATCACCACGCCAGGCAGGGCGTAGCCCACCTGGCAAAAGCGGGCAATGAAACGTGAAGCGCGGCTGGGATAGCGGACTGAAAATAGCGCCACGGGCAACGAGAGCACCACCGCCAGGAACGCCGCCAGCGACGATGTCCACAGGCTGTTCCAGACAAAGCTGCTGAAACCCCGCGATCCGGTGCGGAACACGGCCTCCAAAACCTGGGCGTCAACGAACGCCTGAATGCTCCAGCCGACCAGGACGCCCAACGGTACGAGCAGGCTGGCGGAGACCACGCCGGCAACCAGGAGAAACGCCAGCCAGCGCCATTTGCCCAGCGCTATTCGTCTTGCCGGCCGCCAGTTGCTTTCGATCTGTGTGAAGCGCCGCTGACCCTGCGCCCGCAACTCCGCCCAAAGGATGAAAATCGCCAAACCCACCAGGACGGCGCTTAAAACCGAGGCCGCCGAGCGATCGTAACGCCCGGCGAGCTGGACGAAAATCGCCGACGAAAAAGTTTCATAGCGCAGCAGCGCCACCGTGCCATATTCTGCCAGGATATCCAGCGCCACCAACAACGCGCCGGCCATTATGCCGGGGCGTAACGCCGGCAAAGTGACCTGCCAGAATGTTTGCCAGGGCGTGCGCCCCAATGAGCGGGCGGCTTCTTCCAACGAGGCGTGCAGCGAGCGAAAAGCCGCCCCACTCAACAGGTACACATAGGGATAGGTGAAGAGCGTCAGGATAAACGCTGAACCCCAAAACCCCAGCGGGCTGGGGGTCAACACAGGCTGTCCGAAGATCCCCTCCAACGCCTGGGGGATCAACCCGCCACGCGGCCGCAGCAAAGCCAGGTGGACAATCCCGCCAATATAGGCTGGAATCGCCAGCGGCAGCGCGAGCATAGCGCGTAAAATGTTGCGCCCGGGCAGGTCGGTGCGCTCGGTCAGCCAGGCCATGCTGATCCCAGTCGCTAACGCCCCGCATGTCACGGCGAAAACCAACAGCAGCGTGTTGCCCAGAAGTTGCCAGATGCGCGCTTGCAGCAATCTCTGCCACGCCGCCGCTTCTGCCCCAGCCGCCCGTAGAAAGATATAAACTAACGGGATGGCGACGAACAGCGCCGTCAGCCCAGCCGCAATCGCCAACCAGTGGCTGGCTGGCGATTTGCGGCTTGGGGTCGCAACAAAGCGGTAAGTCAGAATCCGTTGCATATCGCCCTAGAAGCCCGGCGGCGCTTTTATGGCAATCCAACCCGTTCCATCAGGTCGAAAGTTGCCTCAAAATCGAGCGCAGCTTTGACGACATCCACGGCAGCCAGCCTGAAACCTTCCAGCGGCTGCACGCCCTGTCGCAGAGGAACGCCGGCCCGCAGCGGATATTCGTAATTCAACTCGGCAAATAGTTTTTGGCCTTCGGGAGAGATTAAGAAATCCATGAACGCCTGCGCCGCCGCCAGATTGGGTGCGCCTTTCACAATCCCCGCAGCCGTGGCGTTGGTGATCAGCCCGATTTCGCCCTCCCCTTGATCAGGGAAGACAACGCCAACCGGGCTACCCTCCGCCTGTTGCAGGTAGAAGTAATAGTGGTTCACCAGCCCGATCTTGAACTCGCCCGATCCAACCGCCTTGCGCACATCGGTATGCCCGCCAAAGAAGGTCACCTCGTTAGAGAGCAGACCCTTCAGCCATTCTTCAGTGGCCTCTTCGCCAAGTAGCTGGCGCATGGCGGCAATTTGGGCTTGCATCGAGCCATTGGTTGTTCCGGCGGCTGCAATCTGCCCCTTCCATTTGGTGTCGGTCAGTTCGAAAATGGACTTGGGCGCTTCTTGCGCCGAAACCAATTCGGAATTGTACATAATCACTCGCGCCCGGCGGGTCAGCCCGATCCAGGTCAGATCTTGTCCGATGAACTCTGCGGGGAGCTGATCCGCGTCTGCCGGCAGATAGGATTGAAAAACATCCTGCGTCGCCAACGATTGCACGGTGAACAGTTCTGTAGTGATAAATACGTCCGCCACCGGATTGGCCGCTTCTTCCAGCAGCGCGTTGGCCAGTTCGCTATTGCTGCCCGCTTTGAGTAAGATTTCTATCTGCGGATATTTTGCTTTAAACGCATCGAGCACGGGCTGAATGAGCGCCTCGGAGCGCCCAGAGTAAATCACCAATTTACCCTGCACTTCGTCGGCCGGCGTCTGGCTGACCGCAGAAGGTAATTCAGCATCCGCAGGAGGCTGGGTAGCGACGACGGCACTCGTCGGCGCGACAGCGGCAGGAGCGCAACCTGTCAACCCCCAAACCAATATCAAGAGAACGATGAGGAAACGGTAATGCGACATGGTTTTTTCACCTGTAGATTGGGATGAGCCACTCCGATAACGCTGCTGCATGGTTGACGGAGATCACCGTGACAAGCGCGCCTGACCTAACGAAGCACGGCAGTTGTTGGATGATGAGTCTGCCTCCCTTCGAAACACTTGGGAGCTTGAACTCAAGGAATTTCCCATAAACCGGCATTCTTGACACCTCTTTTGTATATGATAGAATGGCTTAGCGCGCCGGAATAGCTGATGTTAGTATATACTAACTTTATCAATTAGTCTAGGTTTTTTATTATATTTTTCATACTTATATAATTATGTCGCGTCATTCATCTTCCTCTGCGCCCAAAGGCGGCGCGACCAGAGGCAGCTTAGCGGAAAGGGTTGAAGAGCATCGTCCAACCCACACGGTGGAAGATTATTTGATGACCATGCACGTGATGGAACGCGACTATGGGGAGATTGTCGCCGCTCGCCTAGCGGAGATGATGGGCGTCGCCCCGGCCACCGTTGCCATGACGCTCAAGCGTATGGAGCGTGACAACTGGATCACCGGCACCGGCCGCAAAGCTGTTCATCTCACCGAGACCGGACGCCAGGCAGCGCACTCCGTCACCCGCCGTCACATGCTGACCGAATGGCTGCTGCTGCGCATCCTCAAAGTACCGCTGCCGCAGATCCACGACGAGGCGCATGGCATTGAACATGCCATCTCCCCCAGTCTGGAAGAACGCATGCGCGCCATCCTCGGGGATCCGCAGGTCTGCCCGCACGGCAACCCATTACCTGGCTATGAACACGTGGTTAGCGCATGGGTGCCGCTCACCGAATTCAGCCCCAACGAAAGGGCAATCATCCGCCGCATCCACGAATTTGCTGAGGAAAACCCCGACCTGCTCAATTTTCTTATTGAAAATAAGCTCCTGCCCGGCGTGGAAGTGCGGATATTAGACATCCTCCCCTTCAACCAGACCGTGACTGTCCAGGTAGATAACATCCCTGTCACCCTGGGCTTCGCCGCCGCCCGCTACATCTTCGCTGAACGCCGCGCGCCTTGAGCTTAGCTTGAAAGCAGCGCGCCTCGCCCAGGCCTTGTACCCTTTTGATTGCCCCCATGTTTTATTAACCCGCGCCATGATCCTCCGTCATGGAATACAAGTGACCTTCATCAGTTGATTTATCCTTCGTTCCTCCGTAAAATAGGTTTAGCGCGTTGCCATCAATTGGGAAAGCGGCGCGGCTTCGGGGCGCAGTATAAAATCCTGTAGCACAGGCTTAAGCCTGTGCTACCCGCAATACCGGCGTGAACGCCGCGCTCATTAAAACATCTGGAGGCTTTATATGACCGAACCGAGAAAAAAAGTCACGATCCCGACGCTGTTCAAGAAGGCGGCGGACGGCGTGCCCATCACCTGGCTCACCTGTTATGATTACCCCACCGCATATTTGATGGAACAGGCAGGAATAGATATGATCCTGGTGGGCGACAGCCTGGGCATGACCATGCTGGGTTATGAGACCACCCTGCCGGTGACCATGGACGATATGATCCGCCACAGTCAAGCGGTGCGCCGCGGTACGCCCAACATCTTCGTGGTCGGCGATATGCCCTACATGAGCTACCAGCCCAGCGTGGAGACCGCCATCCGCAACGCCGGACGTTTTATGGCCGAGGCCGGCTGCGACGCGATTAAGCTGGAAGGCGGCGTGGAGATGTGCGACCGCATCGAAGGCATCGTCAAGGCCGGCATCCCTGCCATCGGCCACCTGGGTTTGACGCCGCAAAGCGTGAGCCTGCTGGGCGGCTACAAGGTGCAGGGCAAGGGCGCGCTGCAAGCCAAAAAGATCGTCGACTCTGCCAAAGCGCTGGAAAATGCCGGGGCTTTCATGATTCTGCTCGAAATGGTGCCCGACCGAGTATGCAAACTGATCACCGAGCGCGCCGAGAATTGTCTCATCATGAGCTTGGGTTCCGGCCCACACGCTCATGGGCAATTGCTGATCTATCACGATATGTTTGGTCTATACCCGCGGTTCAAGCCGCGCATGGCTAAGGTCTTCGGCAACGCCGGAGAGGTGATCCTGAACGGGTTAAAGAGCTATGTTCAGGAGGTCACCGAAAAGACCTTCCCGCAGCCGGAAAACTGGTTCGGCATGAAAGACGAGGAATACGAGGAGTTGCTGGATTTGTTAGGTTGAATTCACAATGAGGCGTCAGGCGCAAAGCTGACGCCTCATTGCGTTAGAGACCCCGAAAAGAAACTCAAGTAAAAGGAGAAGGGCTGAATGAATGAACAATTGCGGCAATTGCTGAAAATCCCGTATGACCGGTTAGATGCGATCAATCAGGTCCTGCTGAACCCCGATATGCAGGTGATCAATAACCTGCTGGCAGTGGTAGAGAAATATGGCACACCACAAGAGATTAACGCTCGCGCTAACCAGGCGCGTCAACTCTCCAACCTGCTCAAAAAGGTAGAGCAGACCCAGCCAGAGTATTTGAAAGATCTGCAATGGTTGACCGAGCAACGTGATCAACGGGCGTTCATCAGCGTGCCAGAATACCGGCGCAAAGTGTTGGGCGAACGCGCCGACTCGATGCACTTCGCCGACGATTACGCCGTCACGCTAGAGATCAGTGCCTGTCAATACTTCCCCTGGGTCATCGAAATCGCCCGGCGCGCCATCGCCGATCGCAGCCTGATGCCTGGACGCTTCATCAAGGTGCGCAAGATGAAAGAACAAGAAGCGGACGGCGACCTGCCGGCGATTGCTGCGGCAATGGAGATTATCGGCGCCAGCTACGTGGAGACGCTGGACACCAAAGGCACCGATGGTTCGAACGTGCACCTGGGCGGCCCGGCGACCATCACTGGCTATTTCGGCGGCGTTGGCCAACCGAACCATTATCCTCTCAAGTGGGTGGACGAATTTCTTTACTACTACACGAACTATGGCGTGCGCCAGGTGCTGAACATCAACCCCGGCACGGTGTTGGTGGGTTATCTGCTGCATCGCCTGGGGATTGACATCGAGTTCAAGATCTCGGTATTCATGGGCAACGACAATCCCTACGCTGCGCTGTGGACGCTGATTGGCGCCAAACTATTCTCGCGCGACGACGGCGCGTCTCCGTTGATCGGCTTTAACTGGAGCAACTCGGTGAACAACGAAACCATCGAGCTAACCGCTCAATTCCGCCGCCAGCTTGGATTTGAGGAAGTGGTGCGCTTTGAGCATCACATCACTGAGACCTGGAAGAGCATCGTGCGCCAGCCCTATAACCGGCGCGCCGAGTTGGTGCAGCTTGCCGACCACGTGGCGAACATTTCTGCCAAACACGAAGGCGGCGATCCCGAAGTTGAGGAGACGCGTCAGCATCCATCGGACATCCTGGATTATTTCCGCGACAAGTCAGAGGTGATTGCTTCGGGCGATTGGGACGCCCTACAACAGAACTTCATGGACAAATTCGAAGCCCTCAACCGCACTGCCTGGGCGTTAACCGAATGCGGGTTGTCCTTTGTCGCGGCGCAAAAGCTGCACGCGATGTAAATCAATAAAACAAAGAGATCAAAAGTCGCCCCAGAATTTTGATCTCGTATCAAAAGAGGTGGAGCGTTTATGATCCCAAAACGGATGCAGGCATTTCTACGCGAGCGATTACCGGAACGCACCTGGAAGAACCGCCTGAGGCGCGAAAATGGCCGCTGTTATATGGAGTTTAACGCCACCGATGTGGATCGTCTGGCGCGCTTAGGCATCGAGGCTGATCGGCTGGGACCTCATCTGGTGGTGTGTATGTGGGACGAAGAATCGCCACTGGAAGTGGGCGGCTACCTGGTGGTGGACAACCTGGCGATGGGCAAACCAGCTATGGGCGGCATCCGCATGTTGGCAGACATTACTCCCGCTGCAGTACATGGATTGGCGCGCGGCATGACGTTAAAAAACGCCGCCGCCAGCTTACCCTTCGGTGGTGGCAAAGTAGGCGTCATTGCCGAACGCAGCCTCAAGCCCGAAGAGCATCATGAAGTTGTACGCCGCTTCGCCCACCTGCTGGCGAAATACAAGCCGCTTTTCCTGCCCGGACCAGACGTGGGCACCAACGACGCCGATATGAAAACCATCGCCATCGAGAATGGATTGGATACGGTGGTCTCAAAGCCGGCGGAGATGGGCGGCAGTCAGGTGGATTTGGTAGGCGCGGGGGCGGGTGGTCTGGTGATCGCCTTGCAAGCTCTCTTAGAAGAAATGCCGCGTTTGAAAAGCCTGCCTCAGTTTCAAAATTTGAACCTCCCCTCTCCCGCGGAGATCACGGTCATTATTCAGGGGTTTGGGGCAGTGGGCGCGCACACTGCCCAACTGCTGGAAGCGCGCCTGCCAGGTGTGAAAGTCATCGGCGTCAGCGACGCCCTGGGCTATCTCTATGATCGCCAGGGGCTGCCGATAGAGAAGCTGTTCAACATCTGGCGTGAGCGCGGCCACGTCACCCGCAATTATTTCAATGAGGTGCTGCTCAGCGACCAGTGGGGCGTGTCACTCACCAAATATTCCAGCGCTCCCAATGACCTGTTGCGCGAATCGGCCTTTTGCCTGATCCCCGCCTCGCCCATCGCCAATTACCTGGATTTGGATGAAAGCACGCAGCCAGCAGTGACCGTGGAGCGCATGGGGAAGTGGTCAGTCATTATTGAAGGAGCCAATACCTATTCACCGGATCGAGCGCGGCGGGCAGCGCGGACGCGCATGGAGCGAGAAGTCTATCGCCAGCGCGGCGTGTTGATCGCCACCGACTTTTTGGTTAACTCTGGCGGAGTGATCTTCGCCGCGCAGGAGCAATTGATCAAGACACCCAGCAATCTACGTATCCCCAAT
>DYGV01000045.1:0-5580 GCA_020724505.1 Anaerolinea thermophila | reverse complement strand
GCGTGTTCAGTCAGCCAGCGCTCGACCGCCCGGCGGTGGAGCGCTGGCTGACTGAACACGCCGAAGCATTGCAAGAGCTGGCGGAGAAACGACGTAAAGCTGGCGAAACCTATCGCGAGCAAGCCATCCGCGCCAACATGCGTGAACTGGTGGATTTGCTGGTTTCCGACCCCGATCGGTTGCCCTGCGAAGCGGCGGAAAGCATCAGCATCCGGCGCATCGCTAAGCGCGAAAGCGACCGTACCGCTGCTGAGATCATGACTTCCATTCATACCATTCAGGAAGGGCAAAGCGTGGCCGAAGCTGCCGCTCAATTGGTGGCGACGAATAGCTCGCTGCTGGCGGTGGTTTCGCAGAGCGGCGAGCTGGTAGGGGTGGTGACGGACTGGGACATCACCCGCGCTATGGCGCAGAGCGTCGCTGCGCAATCGCCGTTGGAAGGCGTGATGAGCCGACAAGTGATTGCCGCTCACCCACAAGACACCATCTTGCAAATGATCGAGAAACTGGAACATTACGAAATCTCGGCCATGCCAGTGGTGGCGGATGGCAAAGCCATCGGCTTGGTGAGCGCCGATCTGCTGGCGCGCAAATCACTGCTGCGGCTGCTACAATCGCAGATCACGTAAGAGCGAATGCTCTTCGAGGTAAACATAAAGATTTCGCGGGCAGTCCCAAAAGGAGATGTAGAACGCTAACTGGGGTGACTGGCAGGCTGGCGACGCCGGCGAATGAAAGCCCTGCCAGCATCCCCGCCTGGCCCTTCCTCAGGGCTACGCAGCCTGGAGCAAGCTGTGCTTCGGCAGGACGGAGCTCTGGCGATGAAGCTCCGATTTTAAAACATAGTGACCCCGGGCCGGATCGAACGGCCAACCAGACGATTAAGAGTCGCCTGCTCTGCCAATTGAGCTACGGGGCCAATGAGTTTGTTGGCGATGACAATCGCGCAATCAAATTGCTAACGAACCATGCGAAGGCAAATTATACCCGAAAGAAGAATGTTGTCAACAAAAATACGCTCCAAATTTCACCTTTCATCCCTTGTTGTATAATGCTTACCATGACAGAAGCACAAATCATTGTGCTCATATCCGCCGATGCGGAGTGGCGCGCTGTTCGGGAGCTATTTGCTGAAGCAGTTTGCGACCATTCACCTTACGGCGAGTTTTTCCAGGCAACCCTCGGTTCAGAAAGTTATCTGTTTTTTCAAGGCGGCTGGGGCAAAATTGCCGCTGCGGCTTCAACCCAATACGCCCTGGATCGCTGGCAACCCAAGGCGTTGATCAATCTGGGCACCTGCGGCGGTTTCTTGGGTGAAACCGAACGCGGCGAAATCATCCTGGCTGAAAAAACTATTGTTTACGACATCATCGAGCAAATGGGCGATCTCGCCGCACATATCGCCCACTATACCACCGAACTTGACCTGTCCTGGCTGGGTGAGCCCTATCCGCTCAATGTGCGCCGCGCCCTACTCGTCTCTGGCGACCGAGACTTGCTGGCCGAAGAGGTCTCCAAGCTGAAAGCGCATTACCGCGCTGTCGCCGGCGATTGGGAATCCGGCGCAATCGCCTGGGTAGCCAGGCGCAACCGCACGCCGCTGCTAATCTTGCGCGGCGTCACCGACCTGGTGAGCGAAGCCGGCGGAGAGGCGTACGGCAACCCGACGATTTTTGAAGAAGCCTGCACCCTCATCATGGCGCGCCTGGTCGCGTCCCTGCCAGGTTGGAAGATGCAGATTTAGGAGATCCGTTGCTAAAGTAACGCCTCACCCACCGTAAAGCTTCATCCAGATTGACCTGAGAAGCAATTTCTTGTAAAAGCGGGATTTTATCTACTTGATCCATGCTAACCGCCTCACTTAATAGCGGATCCAGGCGCAGATAACGGGGCCCAAGAAATTGGCGGCATTGATAATCCGCCAGGCCAGAACTGCCTTCCAGCATCAGATTGATGAGATGCGGTGCCCATTGCGCCAATCCCCAGTCGGCGTTTCGAATTTCCAGGAAGCGCGGGTTGCGACCTGTGCCTAATGACAACACCACAACATCTTCTAATTTCTGACCGCCGGTAGCTGGATGCAAGGCTTGCGCTAAAGCGCAAACGCTAGGGTTACCCGCCACAACCCCGCCGTCAATATAGCCATCTACAACCGGGAAGTACGTCGGCGCAGCCGCAGTATATAGCGCCACATCCACGATCTTTTGATCCGCGTCCGAATCGGGTCCCGGAAAGTTATGGAAAAACTTGGCTTTCCAAGATCGCAAAGGGAGCGGCTTTTCATTGTCCAGATCAAAGGCTGAGATCAACACACGTTTCTCCAGGCTGCCCAATGTGCGCTCCCCAAACTGGTCTTTTAACACCTGACGGAGGGGTTCTAAATCGTATTGCGCTCCGATCAACGATCCCAGGTCACGCACATTATCCATCCAGCTATCTCTGAAAACTTCAGCGCCGTAAATCTCATATAGCTGTCGCGCTTCGGAAGGCGATTTCCCAGCGGCAAATCCCAACGCCAGCAAACCGCCGGTAGAAGTGCCTGCAAATAGATCGAACTGAGACAAAAAACCAGCATGCGCCTGCTCTAATCGTTGGAGTAGGATTGCCGTGATCAAGCCGCGAATTCCGCCGCCATCCATTGCAAGAATGCGATAAAAACCCATCTCGAACCTCCCGGGTATTCGACTCTATACAAACCAGCTATGAACGCCCTAACCAGAAACGTGCAAGATGTGAGCCAGAATTAAATGTTTCTAAAAGTGGCACAGCGCCCGTTCTACTCTCAGCAAAAATAGGGTTCTTTGGTACACTATTTATCAAGTGAGAGCATCAAGAAATCATCTTTTTGCCCCTCCCCCGGGCACCTGAGGCAGGGTTAGGGGTGGGGGAATTTCAAACCATTCGTAATAATCAGCAGTTCTTTTGGATTGCTACATTGAGGCATTTATGCAACCCGTTTTGAAGGTAGATCTAAGTCGCGGAAATGTCAATCGAATAGATATTCCAGACGATTGGCAACAAGCTTATTTGGGTGGCGCTTCGCTGGCGGCGCGGATGCTCTATGATCGCCTGACGCCTGAGTTAGATCCGCTATCGCCACAAGCACCGCTCTTGTTTCTAAACGGGCCGTTGTCCGGCACTGCTGGGCCAGCAGTGGGGCGTTTCGTGGTATGTGGACGCTCACCGGCTACCCGACTGTGGGCAGAGTCAAATTGCGGCGGTTTTTGGGGTGCAGAGTTACGCAAAGCGGGCTATGATGGCTTATGGATCGAAGGCCAGGCGCCGCAGCCAGTTTATCTATGGATACAGGATGGGCGCGTTGAGATACGTTCAGCAGTACATCTGTGGGGAAGAGATACTTATCAAACCCAAACCGCCATCGAACAAGAACTGGATGTCGGTAAAGTGCGGGTGGCATCCATCGGCATCGCCGGCGAAAACCGCATCCCCTTTGCCCTGATCCTATGCGACCATGGCCGCGTCGCCGGAAGAACTGGCATGGGCGCGGTGATGGGCGCTAAAAACCTCAAAGCGATTGCAGTGCAGGGGAGTGGAGCGGTTCCGGTGTTCGATTTAAATCATTATAACTCGCTGCGTTCAGCCAGCAACAAAGCGTTGCGAAGCGACGCCATGACACTGGTGTTACGCGAGCTGGGCACCTCCAGCGTTGCTGAATATATGGATTACTTACAGGAGATGCCCAAACGCTACTTTAGCCAGGGGAAGCCGAACAGCGAGATACTCACAACCGGCGCAAACATGAAAGATACCATCTTGGCAGGGGTCAGCGCCTGCCACGGTTGCGTCATTGCCTGCGGACGAGTGGCGCGTTTGGAGGATGGAGTAAAACGAAAAGGCCCCGAATACGAAACATTGGTAGGATTTGGACCTAACCTGCTGCTCAACGATCTGAGGCTGGCAACCCGACTTGGCGAGCTTTGCGACCGCTATGGAATGGACAGCATCTCCATGAGCAACATCATTGGGTTAGCGTTTCGTTTATATGAAATGGGCAAAATCACCCTGCAAGATACCCAAGGCGTCGAATTAACCTGGGGAAATGCGTTCGCGGTTGAACAACTGGTGTATCAGACTGCCCACCGCCAGAGTTTCGGTGAATATCTAGCGGAGGGAGCACGCGCCTTGGGATGTCGCTACCAGGCAGAGGAAGAGGCAGTGCAAGTGAACGGGTTGGAAGCTCCTTATCACGACCCACGCGGCGCGTCTGGTATGGCTTTAGTTTATGCAACCTCGCCGCGTGGAGCATGTCATAATCAATCCGATTATTTTCTGGTGGATATTGGTCAGGCGGAAGGGGCGTTGGGATTAGAGTATTTCGACCGCCTGGGAGGAGCAGAGAAAGCCGCTAATGTAGCCATTCACCAAAATTGGCGCACAATGCAAAATTCGTTGGTGATGTGTTTATTCGCCAACCTGGAGCCGACGATGGTAGTGGAGCTGATTAACGCCGCCTGCGGCCTGGATTGGAATGTCGCCGACATGCTCCGATGCGGCGAGCGCAGCTGGAACCTGAAGCGCGCCATCAACAATCGCCTGGGGATTACCAGAACCAACGACCGTCTACCGCCGGCATTCTTGCAACCTTACCAGGATAGCGTCCCCGGCGAGGACGATTTCATCCCAGACTTTGAAGCCATGTTACGAGCCTACTATCAGGCGCGGGATTGGGACTGGAAGACTGGCTACCCCAGCCCACAAAAACTCGCCGAGCTGGAACTGGATTTCGTCATTCCTGAGCTATACCCTGAAAGCGAAAAAGTCAACTAAAACTCGTTTTGAATTTCGGGCATTTGAATTGGCGTCCAAATCATACAAGCATTTCAGTTAGAACAGCGATGAGCGTAAAATGCGGATCAAGGAGACAAATAGAACCACATGAAAATAAAGTATGTCACCGTTGCAGAGATGCAAGCCATTGAGCGAGAAGCCGACGCCCAGGGTCATACCTACGCCCAAATGATGGAATTCGCCGGGCGCGGCTTGGCGCAAGTGGTGCAAGAAGAATTCGGCTATCTGGCTGATGAGGGCGCGCTGGGATTGGTCGGCTCTGGGAACAACGGCGGCGATACCCTGGTTGCGCTGGCGTATCTTGCTGAAGATGGATGGAAAGCCTCTGCCGCGCTGCTTCGACCACGGCCAACAAATGACCCATTGATCACCCGGCTGGAGCGCGCTGGCGGGAAAATATACTTCCCCGATGGCACTCCGGATTTAGAAGCCCTGAGCAAACTGCTGGATGAACACGCCGTCCTGTTGGATGGCCTATTGGGAACCGGCTTTCGCTTGCCATTGAAAGGTGAGTTAGCCCGGGCGCTCGGTTTTGTGAAACACTTGGTTGAGACTAAGGAAAAGCCGCCCATTGTCGTGGCGGTGGATTGCCCCTCAGGCGTGGATTGCGACAGCGGCGAGGCGGCGCCAGAATGTATTCCTGCCGACGTGACCGTGACCATGGCAGCAATAAAACAAGGCTTGTTCAAATTTCCTGCTTATCGCTTGATAGGTGAATTACACACGGTGGATATCGGCCTGCCGCAAGAGGGTGAAAGCCTGGCCGCCTGG
>DYGV01000044.1 GCA_020724505.1 Anaerolinea thermophila | reverse complement strand
AACGTATGCGCCTCATCAGCTTTCATCCTGGCGTGGACGTAGCGCAAATCCAGGCGCATACTGGTTTTGAACTACTGATAGCCGAAGACGTTTGCGAAACTCCTTTACCCAATCCGAAGGAGCTGCGCTTGCTGCGGGAAGAAATTGACCCGCTCGGCATTCGACGATTGGAAGCCCTCAGCGGTGCAGAGCGACGGAGCTTGTTGCGTCAAATCCTTTCCGCCGAAAAGCAGTTTACCCGACCAATATACAATTTCAGAGAAGAAAAAAACTAAGAAACCTGAGCTGTGCTAGACCAAAAGCGATACCCTTTACACATTATACGTTTGCTCCTGACTATCTGTTTGTTTTTGTCGCAATTGACCGCAGATAGCGGTCGCGCCCAATCTCAGCCCGAAGGGCAGACACCCCAAGAGAAAGCGGCTGCCTTGCTCAATCAGATGACACCAGAAGAGCGCATTGGTCAGCTCTTCTTGGTTACCTTTCCAGGCGTCAATGTCGGGGTCTCCACCGAGATCTATGATCTCATCACCAACCATCATATTGGCGGCGTGGTGCTGCTGGCAAAAAATGACAATATCCTCGCCCGCAGCGATAACCCCACAGCCACATTGGAAGAATTAGACTCGCTTACACGACAGCTTCAACAAAATGAATGGGATTACTCGCAAGGTCTGAAAGAATATCCCCGCACCGGCGCCAGTTACCAACCGGTTTACGTTCCCTTGTTGATCGGCGTTTCACAAGAAGGCGATGGGTATCCTTACAGCCAGATCCTGGAGGGCGTGACCATGCTGCCCAACGAAATGGCGCTCGGCGCAACCTGGGCGCCGGAACTGGCGGCGGAGACCGGCCGCGTACTCGGCAAAGAGCTCGCCGGATTGGGGATCAACTTGCTCTTCGGACCATTGCTGGATGTGCTTGACTCACCGCAATTGGACGCGACCAATAACCTCTCCACCCGAACTTTCGGCGGAGATCCCTACTGGGTAGGGAAAATGGGGCAGGCTTACATACGCGGCGTGCATCAGGGCGGCAGCGGTAAAGTGGCCGTAATCGCCAGCCATTTCCCCGGGCATGGCAGCGCCGATCGCCTGCCCGAAGAGGAGGTCGCCACGGTGCGCAAATCGCTGGATGAGCTGGTGAACATTGACCTGGCGCCTTTCCTGGCTGTGACCGGCAACGCAACCTCCCCTGAAGAGATCGCCGACGCTTTGCTCACCTCTCATATCCGCTATCAGGGCTTACAAGGCAACATACGTGCTACCACCCGTCCGGTGAGCTTCGATCCCCAGGCACTTTCCCTGCTATTGGAGACCCCAGGCCTGGCTGCCTGGCGCGCCAATGGCGGGATCATGATCACCGATGATTTAGGCAATTTAGCGGTGCGGCGTTTTTATGACCTTACCAATCAGTCCTTCGACGCTCGCCGCGTGGCGCTCAACGCCTTTCTCGCAGGCAACGAT
This sequence comes from Anaerolinea thermophila, assembly GCA_020724505.1. Classification (GTDB taxonomy): domain Bacteria; phylum Chloroflexota; class Anaerolineae; order Anaerolineales; family UBA4823; genus RBG-16-57-11. The sequence continues at coordinate 25,845 of DYGV01000044.1, read as the reverse complement.
CTGCTCTACATTGCCGATTTTTCATCTCCCAATGTTCCCGACTCGTATGAGGAAACCATCCGCACGTTGGACTTTTTCACCCAGAAATTCCGCGAAGACTCGGCTTTTGCCCAACGTGTAAACGAGTCCGTGACTCGCATTCTGACTTTGAAGTACCGCCTCTACCCGGATTTCACCCTGGAGACAGTGCAAGCGCGTTCAACGCCTATCGAGGAGATTGGCAAGAGCAATCAAGTGACTTTTACAGTAGCGCAAGAGGCGGCTACCCTGCTCAGCCCCTCGCAAGCCGACCTGGACACCACCATCCCGGATCCGCCGAACCTGAACGACCGCATTGTCTTTATCAGCGATACGCGCCACTATCAGCAGTGTAAAAATTGCCCAACTCGCGCCATGCTCGGAGAGCGCGCTCTACAAGACGCGGTTATTCGCTTATACGGACCGCAGGCCGGGGGGCAAATCACCCCGAACAATTTATCGTCTTTCTCTCTGGACACGTTGGAGGAGTTGCTCAACGGTCGCCCCGAAGGCGAATTGCTGTTGCAAAGTTTACAGCGGGCGAACTGGATCGTCTTCGGAATGTTGAACGACCAGAGTGACCAGCAGTCCTATCAAATCTTACGCCGTTTTTTGAACGAAAAGCCCAATCTGTTTCAACAAAAACGCTTAATCGTATTCGCTTTCAATGCACCTTATTATCTGGATGCAACCGACATATCCAAGTTGAGCGCCTACTATGCCTTGTATAGCAAAGCGCCCGGTTTCATAGATGTGGCAGCTTATTTGCTCTTTGGGGAATTGCGCGCTACAGGTGCTTCCCCCATTTCTGTGCCTGGTGTGCGCTACAACTTAAACGAGGCGCTCTTCCCCGATCCTAATCAAACCATCCCCTTGCAATTTGACCTGCCCAACCCAACAAACGTGATCACCGGCACCACAACACCCGAACCCGCACCTCCTCCGGAGTTCCGTGTTGGCGATGTCATCCCGTTGCGCACCGGCGTAATTGTGGATCACAATCGCAACCCCGTTCCCGATGGCACACCGGTAACATTTGTGTTTTCATTTGGCGGAGAAAGCGGCGGCAGTCGGCAAGTTGAATTTACTAAAGGCGGGATTGCACGCACCACATACTCGATCAACAATCCTGGCACATTGGAAATCCGCGCTGAAAGCGAAACCGCCCGTTCGGAAGTTTTACGAATAGATATTCCTGCGCCGGGGGCCGGGACAACCACTGTCACCATCACTGAAGAGCCTACCCCCACGCCCACGGTCGTGACCCTGCCGCCGACTCCCATGCCGACCATCGAAAGCACGCCTGTTCCGCCTGCGCCCGTGGCGCACTTGCGTCTGAGCGATTGGATTATGGCCGTGCTGGTCGCGGCTTTACTGTCGTTGGCGATCTATCGTCTGGCAGCGCTGATCGGCCAGGTGCGTTGGGGAGTGCGGGCAGGCTTTTTGACCTTGATCGGCGGGCTGGTTTCATATTCCTACTTGGCGCTGGCGTTATACCAAAATCCGCCGCACCAAAGCGACTCCATCTCGCTCAATGTTTTCCTCAGCACGTTGGGCGGAGGCATTTTAGGATTGCTCATTGCCCTGGGATGGCGTTTCGCCAGCCTGACAGGGCGGGAAAGGGCAGCGCTCGACGAAGCCACCAACGAGGCTTTAGCGCATCAAAGTGACCGCCAGGCTGACGAGTAGTAGCCCGACTGTGATCCAGATCAACGTGCGCTCAACCGGCGAGGAGACCAGATCCGCCAGGGTGGGAGTCGGCAAAGGCGCTCGCGGGCGGGTGATGGGATCCCAATCGCCCAGCAACGCCCGGCGGAACGTCTCCACATCCTGAGGGCGTTCGTCTGGGTGCAGGCTCATCGCCCACAAAATGGCGCGTTCGGTGCGTTGGCTGATATTCGGATTGAGTTGCCTGGGCGGAATCAACGCCTGAGGATCTAGAAAAAGTTCACGCGCCTCCGGCGGCGGATGATTGGTGAGCAAATGGTATAAAGTGGCGCCGAACGAATAAATGTCACTGCGTGCGTCTGTATGCCCCGAATCACCCCCATATTGCTCTAAAGGCGTGTATAAAGCGGTGCCCCTGCCTTGCAAAATTGTCACCGTCACCTCATCCGACGCCAGGATTTTCACCAATCCGAAATCTACCAGTTTGAGCAAACCTCCAGGGGTCAGCTTCAGATTGCTGGGTTTAATATCGCGATGGACAATGGTCGGGTTTTGGCTGTGTAAATAGGCCAGCGCATCTGCCAGTTGACTCGCCCAATTTAGCACCTCCCTTTCGGGCAGGAATTGATTCTTCTGGCGCGCCTCGTTCATCAATGTGCGCAGATCCTTTCCAGGCACAAAATCCATCACCAAGTAATCCCGCCCGCCCACCGAGAAGAAATCCGAGACTTTCGGCAGGTTCGGGTGATCCAGGCGCGCCAACACGGTGGCCTCGCGAAGAAACTGGTCGCGCGCCTGCTTGAGCATCTCCGCCGGCAAACTGCGATCGTGCTCCACTTCCTTCAAGGCGCACAAACGCCCCTCCAGCCGCAGATCATCCGCCAGATAGATGCTCCCCATGCCGCCCTGTCCAATGATGCGGATGATGCGGTAACGGCCGCGTAGTACTTCGGTAGCTTTGAGCGGTGTAGGCATTATCAATTCCCGTTGATTTATGATATTATACACGTGGAGATGGAGGAAATGGAGAGATACTCTGACGAAGCCGCGCTGTTGGTGGCCCAGACCGGCCCGCTCAATGGCCAGCGATGGTTTCTTCGGAAATCAACGCTCATCGGCAGAGAGAATGGCTGCGATATTGTCGTGCCGGACCGACAAGTATCTCGGCATCACGCTCGCATTTCTATCTTGCCCGAAGGCGCTTATCTGGAAGATCTGGGCAGTAAAAACGGTACCCATTACAACGGACATAAGATTACCGAACCGATATTTTTACAGGATGGTGACATCATTCAGATCGCCCTGGCGCAGAAATTCGTCTTCCTGAGTTCCGATGCGACTGTTCCATTGGATGAGAAAGATGAGTCTCTGTTAGGTCAAAGGCGCGCCGACCAGCTCGATCTTTCCGGTGTAGGAGAGCGTCGCCGGTTGCTGCTGGATAAACGCTCGCGTCGCGTGCTGGTGACGCTAACTCTGCCCGACCAGGCGCAGCGCGAAATTGAAATCAATCCACCGCTATCCGTCTCTCAATTTCGGTTGCTAGAACGCCTATACGAGAACCAGGGTCAGGTGGTGCCGCGCCCAGAACTGGTGGCGGCGATTTGGGGAGAAAGTCAAGCGTTCGAAATTTCCGAACAGGCGTTGGATGCGCTTGTCCGAAGGTTGCGCGACCGCATCGCCCAGGTGGATCCCCACCATGAATACATCATCACTGTGCGCGGTCACGGCTTACGTCTAGAAAATCCACCTTTGTCAGAATAAATCTCCTGCCAGACCTACGCCTGGCAGGAGATTTTCATATTGAAGTAACGCCAAGAGATGACAACATCTCTTAGGAGCCAGAGTTCAAGTTGCGTTGCATAGAGAAGCGCAGCGCCTGGCGATTGGCAGCCATCACATGATTCGCGAATTCCTTGTCGTCGCCACCTTGCACCTGAACCATGATGTTGGCTAATAAATCCATGAATTCAGGGGTGATCTCCTCGGCATGCGCCTCAAGAAACTGCCGCCTGCCCGAGTCGTCTGGCAGGTCCAAATATTCCTCCAACAATGTCATCTCAGGCGGGGCGCTGGCTTGCCGCAAAACGTCCATCATCCTTTGCAGTTTGCCGGAACGATCTAAATCGCCGCGGTTGCGCGCTTCGCTCAGCATTGACTGCAATTCCTGTACGAAGGTTTCGTCTATTGCAGAAAACACCTGCGACATGGCACCCTCGACATCTTCGGTCTCCAGAATTTTCTCTAATAATTCGCGCATCTGTTGACGATGCTCTTCCATTTGGCGGTCAATCTCTTGCGTCATCTCCAGCAGTTTCGCCCGTAGCTGCATCAAACGCGGACGGCTTTCAGCATCTGCCGCGTCAATCCGCTCGCTGAGCATCTGGAAAAACAGGTAGTCCAGCGCCGGTCGCGCCAGGCTGACTAACGCGCTCAGACGAATTTCATTAGGCGCCTGAATGATTAGGTTCAACAATTGCTCGCGATTTAACTCGCGGCCCAACGCTCTCAGATCGGAGATGGCGGTTTCAATTTCTTTCGATTGCGCCTGAACCTGACGCCCATAGGTGGTGAGAGGCAAGAGCTTCTTCTGTAAGTTTGAAAGCTGGTTTGCCGAATCACGATCGCCGTTCATCAACGCTACTTCCATCAAACGATTGAGCAAGCTGAAGAATTCAGCATCTATTAAGGCGTCCTCCTGACGGGCGATCTCAGCCAACACGCTTTCGTCTGAAGCGTTCGCCAAACGCTGGAGCAGGTTCAGCTTTTGCTGTTGCGCCTGGATCATTTCCCGCGTGATGCCATCCTCTTGAAGCCCGCGTTCCACCAGACCCTGCATAGTCAAAGTAGATTGAGGGTTCAGCAAATACCCCTTCCGCTTCTCTTGCGGTAATTTACTGATCACCTGGTTGATTAGCGCTCCAACCGCTCGCTCTTGTTCATGGCGCGGCAAACCCAGTTCAGGCGGCACAAAAGTTAACAATAACTCTTTATCTGGGTCGTGGTAAACGATTGGCGTGGCTAAGCTACCCTGATATCCGCAGTATGGACAGCGGATCTGGTTTACGACGCCTGAAAGCAGGCGCGATTTAGCCGATGGATCAACGTTCAAATCAAATAACTGCTCCACATCAACCACAAGCGGCTGGCGGCATTTCGGACAACTGACTTGAGACTTTGGCATGTTTTAATACTCCAACGAACAAAGGATCATTATGGCAATGCCACCTGCAAACGGCAGCACCCATAGATGGTAATTATTTTTCATCCCTCAAAAGGGAGAAGCAAATTCTGGCGCCTTCGCCAGGCTTTGAATCCACCCAAATTCGGCCGCCATGCGCTTCAACTACGGCGCGCGCCAGATATAAACCCAAACCTGCGCCTTTGGTACTACGAGAGGCATCTTCAGAGCGATAGAAGCGTTCGAACACGAAGGGAAGGTCTTTGGCTGCAATGCCCGACCCCTGATCGCTAACACAAATCACCACTTGCTCCGGTAACGCCCTCCCACTGATCTGAATTTTGCCTCCATTTGGCGAATACTTGATGGCGTTAGAAATTAAATTAGAGAGAACCTGCGCCAGACGCTCTTCGTCTCCCAACACAATAGGGAAGTTTTCAGGGAAGTTCACTTCAATGGTGTGGCGGCTGGTTTGGGTCTTGAAACGTTCAGCGATGCGACGCGCTAATGCTGCAATATCTACATCCGCTGAATTGATCGCCAATACCCCAGCTTGCAAACGGGTGGCGTCTAACAGGTTTTCGATCAGTTCGGTCAGGCGGTCGGCCTCCTCCTCAATCACCGCCAGGCTATCCTGCACAATTTCACGATCCCAAACTGCGTCCTCGCGGCGCAAAGTGCTGACATATCCTTTGATCAACGCCACCGGCGTTTTCAATTCATGGCTGATCACTGAAATAAAGGTGCTTTTCAATTCCTCCGCTTCACGAAAACGAGTAATATCGCGCACAGAGGCGATGATATTTAACAAAGCGCCATTCGCAGAAATAAACGGGGCATAAGTGATGCCTACAGGCAATGGTGGCAAACCGTGGCGCTCCAGATCACCTTCCACATATAAAGTTGCATTGGGAGTCAAAGGCCAGCCGCCGGCTTCTGCCTGTTCCAGTGTGATGCCATCTTTTTGTCGCGTCAGGCGAATGACTTCATCATGCTTCTTGCCGCGGATTTGCTCGCCAGAGACGCCCAACATGCGCACCAAAGCCGGATTGCAATGTTCAATGGTGTGATCTGCTGACAGGATCAGAATGCCATCGGCCACCGAATCGAGTAAAGCGGCGGTGCGTTGTTCTTCATCCCTCAATCGAGTGTACAACAAGGCGTTGTTCACCGCGATCGCCGCCTGGTCGGCAAAGCTCTGCAGGAGCATTTTGTCGTTGGCGGTGAAACTGCCCAAATAATTGCGAAAGACAAACAATAATCCAATCACCTGGCTGCGCGAAAGCAGCGGCAAAGCCACACCGGTGAGCAAACCCAGGCTGGCGGCGCGCGTCAGACTTTGCAACCGCCGGTTGACTTCCGGCAATTCGAACAACTCTGGCGCCTCATGTTCCGGAACGGTGGCTAAAAGCGGTTCTAACTGGCGCAAAAAAGCAGGGGAGATGCCCTGGGATACGGCTACGCGCCATCTCCCCTGCTCGCGCAGCGCAATGAGACCCGCTTGCCCTGCCAGCATTTCAATCGAAATGGTGAGGATGCGCGCTAAAACCTTATCCAGGTCGAGTTCCTGGGTAATAGCCCGCAATATTTCCAGCAGGTAATCCCGCTGACGGACGCGCAGATCAGGCAGCAACGGGTTGCACCTCTCCTCTTTCTTTGCCGGAATCCTCCTGCAGCACCGAAGATTGCTCTGCCGCTGTCAAAGCGCTTTCGAATATCTCCACTGCTTCATCAATCTCATTGCGGGTGACGCTCAAAGGCGGCGCAAAGCGAATCGTGCTTTTTCCGCAGCCCAATAACAACAAACCACGCACAAACGCGTTTTCCACAATGGCATCACGCAATTTTTCATCCGGTTCTTTGGTCAGGCGATCCTTTACAAATTCCACACCGATCATCAGACCCAACCCACGCACCTGGCCAATGGATGGATGGCGAACCGCCATCTCGTTTAAGATGGAGAGTAAATATTCGCCCATCCGCGCCGCGTTTTCCATATATTCTTCTTCAATGACCTCGATCGTCGCCAGCGCCGCTGCGCAGGCCAATGGATTGCCACCAAAGGTATTGCCATGAGCGCCGCGCTTCCAATTCACCAGGTGCTTTCTGGCAAACATCACACCTAACGGTACGCCAGAGGCGATACCCTTAGCAGCGCAAACAATATCCGGCTCAACGCCAAAATGCTCAACTGCCCACCATTTTCCCGTCCGTCCCATACCAGATTGGACTTCATCCACGATGAGCAAGATTTTATGCCGATCGCACAGTTCACGCAGAGCAGGGAAAAAGCCAGGCGCCGGCACTATATATCCACCCTCTCCTTGAATCGGCTCAACCAACACTCCAGCAACATCTTCCGGCGGCAGCAGATGTCCAAGAATTTGTTCTTCGATATAGCGCACCACGGTTGCTCCGTATTCCTCTCCCGGCAGCGATTCCAGCACCGGCCGATAAGGGTCTGGAAAAGGCACATGCACCACACCGTTCATCAAGGGGTAAAAATCGCGATGATACAGCGGGTTACTGGCAGTGAAAGTAACTGCACCCATCGTGCGCCCATGAAAAGCCCCCAAAAAACCGATAAACTCGGTTGCGCGCGTATAGTGGCGCGCCAGTTTAATAGCCGCCTCCACGCTCTCTGTGCCTGAATTGGTCATGAAAGAAACCGCATCCTCTTCAAAAGGCGCGATCTGGTTGATTTTTTCACCCAGCTCGATCCACTTCTCATGATAAAAATCCGACGAGATGTGAATAAATTTTTCCGCCTGCTCTTGTATGGCTCTCACCACCTTGGGATGACTGTGTCCGGTGGAGACAACCGCAATACCGGCGGCGAAATCCAGGAAGCGATTGCCGTCCACATCCCAGACTTCGGTGCCTTTCCCATGGTCCATGACGAAAGGATAGCCTCGCGGATAAGATGGAGAGATGACTTCTTGATCGCGCTGGATGAGCGCCTTAGCCTTTGGACCCGGCAGGTTCATGATCTTCATACACATTTCTCCTGAACTTTGATGATTGATCCCAGTTTGAGGTTAATTATTATGGAAAAAGCCAGCGTGAGAATTATACCGCACACCGCTGAACTACTACTAGCCCCAGCAGCGGAACGATGCGACGAATACGTTCGAAAACGGGTATAATCTGCCACTATGCAATCAGAAAAACCAGACGCCCTGTTTACATTTCGCATCGAAGCTCGCCAGGGTCGTGCGCGAGCAGGCGTTTTCACCACGCCGCATGGCGACCTGCCGACGCCCATCTTCGCCCCGGTCGGAACACAAGCCACCGTCAAAGCCGTCACGCCAGCCCAGTTGAATGAACTGGGAGCGCATCTCATTCTGGCGAACACATACCATCTTTACCTTCGCCCTGGCGAGAAGCTGGTAGCAGAGATGGGTGGCTTACACCGTTTCATGAACTGGTCGAAACCCATCCTGACCGACTCGGGTGGCTTCCAGGTCTTTTCGCTGGCAGACAACCGCAAAATTGACGAAGACGGCGTCACCTTCAAAAGTCATATTGACGGTTCTTTGCACCGTATTACGCCCGAAAAATCCATCGCCATTCAGGAGGACTTAGGCGCCGACATCATCATGGCGTTTGACGAATGCGCCCCGCCCACAGATCGAGCTTATAACGAACGCGCCCTGGCGCGCACCCATACCTGGGCAGAGCGTTGTCTGCGCGCCAAGACGCGTTCCGATCAGGCGTTGTTTGGCATTGTTCAAGGGGGCATTTTTCCTGATCTGCGTCAGCGATCCGCCGAATTCATCGCCTCCCTGAGCTTCCCCGGCCATGCCATTGGCGGGTTGTCGGTGGGGGAAAGCAAAGAAGAAATGTACGCCGTGCTTGAGGTGGTGGATGCCGTTCTGCCTCAAGAAAAACCACGCTATTTGATGGGCGTTGGGACCCCGGCGGATCTGGTGCAGGGCGTGATGCGCGGCGTGGATATTTTCGATTGTGTGCTGCCCACTCGCCTGGCGCGACATAACGCGGCGATGACTCGTGCCGGACGCCTGAACCTGGTCAACGCTGCCTACGCCCGCGACGCGCGCCCGATTGACGAACAATGCACCTGTTACACCTGCCAGAATTTTTCACGCGCCTACATCCGCCATCTAATTATTGCTCGCGAGATGCTGGCAGCCACGTTGCTATCCATTCACAATTTACATACCTTGCTGCAACTGACGCGAGAGATGCGCCAGGCAATTCTTGAGAACCGTTTTGATAGTTACGCCGGGCAATTCCTAGAGAATTGGGGGCAAGAGGAATTCTCCTCCTATACGCAAGACGTTTTATCCTGAATACAATCTCTGCAACGAAAGGACATCCACAACCTTGAGCCTGCTTCAAGCTATCATCCTAGGGATCATCCAGGGATTGACCGAGTTTTTACCGATCTCCAGCTCTGCCCACCTGACCCTGGCGCCCTACTGGTTCGGTTGGCAACTTCCTGCGCAAGAAACCTTCATCTTCGATGTACTGGTGCAAGTCGCCTCGCTGATCGCAGTCATTGCCTATTTTTATGGGGATTTGCTGAACATCTTACGCGCCTGGCTGCTAGGCCTCTGGAAGCGAAAACCGTTCGACGAACCGCTCGCACGCCGCGGCTGGCAGCTAATCCTGGCGACGCTGCCTGCCGGCATCATTGGCTTGCTGTTCAAAGACCAGGTTGAAGCGGCTTTTTCGAACCCGCAATTGACGGCTGTCTTCCTGTTAGTGACAGCAGGATTTCTATTTTTAGTCGAAAAAATCGGCAAGAAGGAGCGCCTGCTAGAAAGCTTGCAGTGGAATGATGCATTGTTCATCGGGCTGGCGCAGGCTATCGCCATCTTCCCCGGCATTTCGCGCTCTGGGGCGACCATCGCCGGCGGTTTGGCGCGCAACCTGGAAAGACCTTCAGCAACGCGTTTCGCCTTTCTAATGTCAGTACCGATCATGCTGGCGGCTGGTCTGGCGGCAAGCGTGGATCTGTTTAAACTGCCGAATCTATTCCAATTGTTGCCGGTTTATGCACCCGGATTCTTGGCTTCAGCCATCGTCAGTTACATTTCACTCCGCTGGCTGTTGCACTATGTAGTTCGCCGCTCGCTGTTAGTCTTTTCTCTTTATTGCCTGGTCGTGGGATCATTCACGCTCCTGACGTTTTGGCTGTGACACACACCTTCATCGGAGCTGACTCAAACCGGCTGATCAGGATAAAGACCGCGGCTACGCTACAACACCGCCGACCTCTACGCTACGCACACCGAATAAGACGACCAGGATGTGCTGATTCAGGATCTGCAAACCATTACCCATCTTCGGACGTGTGATCTGCCCAAACGTATAACCGCCAATGATCGGTGTATCCACCCCAATGACCTCTTGAATTGCCTCTACTTCCGCTCGCGGCTCAAGCTCCAAAAGCGCTCGCCAGGCTTCGTCCACCAATACAAGCGCCAGGCGCGGCACAGTTGGTCCCAGGGCTTCTTTCGCTTGTCGGGCGGCTTGCTGCGCCGCCTGACGACAATTATCCGGTGAACCCACCATCAACTCCACGATGCCCTCTGCAGGCAATTCACTGTTCATGCGCAAACTTCCATCCGCCTCCATGCGCAATGGCGAATGCAAAACCATGCCCTCTGACTCTTGCAACCCAAGCGGATATAACCTCACCAGCTCGCTGAGCGGTGGATGCACCCAAGCGCGGGCTGGTTTACCGAACAACCGGGCGTAGATTTCACTGACTGGTTGATCATCCAGAGAACGCAACCAATGATTCTTTACGCCGGTGATGCGTGATACAACGCCTACTGGCTGCCATCCATGAGCCGCCCCTTGTCCGATCACGATGTCACCCGAAAGAACCGCTGCGCCAAGCCCGCCACTGCCAGACTGTCTGCCGCCGATCTGATACGTGCGACCTCTCCACAGCTCACCGCCTGCCAGACATCCCGTCATCTCGCATTGGAGATGTCCAAGCGCCCGGCGTAATTCCTGAATGTTGCCAGAAACACCATCCGCCGCCAGCAAAAGAATATCGCTGTTTTCTGCATCTAACTGTAAAGAACGCAACATCTGCTCCACGCTGAGGCGCGCATCTTCTGTGTAACCGCCCCACCAGCCAGCGCGCGCTTGAATTTCGCCGCCCGCCAGCACCGCCAAAACCACCGAGCGCCGACTGCGCCCATTAGCAGTCAATTCCGCCGAAGTAGAAACACCGACCAGCGGAACATTCCCCAATACCGCCGAAACGCCGGCTAAAACCTCTCCAATAGAATGAATGTGAGAGACCATCAGCCAGCCAAAAACAATGGGCGCTCGCCCGGCCTGTTCTAGCGCCATGCGCGCAGCGATTTCGCCCGCTTCCAGGCTATCTGGATTCTGAGAGACGCCAATTGCCGCACGAAATGACATATTATCCTAGCCTGTCAGCCTCAAACGCTGCCTCACTGGGCTTCCGCAGCAGGTAGCGTGAAATGGAAAGTAGTTCCCTTGCCCACCATGCTTTCGAACCAGATTCGACCACCTTGCAGTTCAACCAGGCTCTTGGTAATGGCTAAACCCAAACCGGTGCCAGAAGCCATTTCTTTAGCGTTATCGGTGCGAAAATATTGCTGGAAGATCTTCTTTTGATCCTCCTCGGCAATTCCGATTCCATTATCCTCCACCCAGATATGAGCAAAGGTCACCCCGGCCAGGTCCTCGCCCTCAGCAACCATTTGTTCAGCGTAAACGGTAATCGAGCCGCCTTCTGGGGTATATTTTTGTGCATTACTGATTAAGTTGGTCAAGATTTGCGCCAGTCGAGATGCATCTGCCCAAACCGGCGGTAAATCATTGGGCAGCAAGATCGTCAGTTTTTGCCCTTTCTCCTCAATCTGTCGTTGGATGGAGCGCGCAACATCATCCAGCACCTCGGGGACCGAAACAGCACGAAAGTCCAGGCGCAGATTTCCTACTTGGATCTTGGTCAGGTCATTCAAATCAGAGACGATGGTATTCATTCGGTCCACATTCGAGCGCACCGTGGCTAGAAAACCCGCCTGCACCTCATTCACCGGGCCGGCCATACCAGACGCCACCAGTTCGGTGTAACCTTTGATCGAAGCCATGGGGTTCTTCAGCTCATGCGCCACGAACGAAACAAAGCGCGATTTCGCCAGATTGGCTTCCTTGACCTCTTCATAAAGTTGGGCATTGGCGATTGCAATCGCAGCATGATCGCTCAAGCGCGTCAAAAAGCTCAGCCTCTCCTCCGGAAGTTTCTCAGTGCGTAAGCTTTCTAGCACTAAAATGCCGATGGTAGCGGTCTCACGCCGAATGGGGATGACAATCTGTTGCTGCGAACCAGTCAGGAAGCCGCTGGATGGTTGCCCATTTGGAGGGCTTTGCTCCAGGTGATAGGCTAGCTGACCTTTCTCGATCGCATCTTTCCAAAGGGGCAGGTGAACCGGCAGGGTCAGCCGTTCTTCGTCAGGCGTCTCTGACTGACCAAATAATTCATCAGGATAACCCTGAAAGACCATAACGCGCACATTGGCGCCTTCCACCGTCCCAACAAAGCCGGCGTCGGCGCGAGATTGACGCAAAGCCCAGTCCAGCGTCAACCGCATGGCACGCTGGATGTCCAGGCTGGCGTTCAACTCGCGATCAATGCGCTGCATAACAGACAATTCTTCTACACGCTCCGCCAAAGCTTGATCGGTGAGGGTGTACAGACGGGCATTTTCCAGGGCGATAGTCGCCTGGCTGGTGAAAGCGGTGAGCAATTCCTGATCCGCCTGAGTGAAAGGCGCGCCATTTTTCTTGTTGATCACTTCGATGACGCCGATTACGCGATCCTGGATGCGCATGGGCACAACCAGCATATCTTGGGTGTCGAAACCGGTTTGGGCGTCGGTCTTTTCGAACCATTCTTTGCGCCGTTTGGCGTCGTTGGCGATAATCGGTTTGCCGGTCAGAACCGCCTGACCTACCAGACCCGTACCCGGAGGCAGGCGACGTCCTAGCAAGTTCGCCGCCACAGGCCCCAAAACCACTTCAAAAACCAGTTCATCCGTCTGAGGATCAACCAGAAAAAGGCTGCCCGCCTCGCAATTCAGAATTTCTGTGGCGCTCGCCAACACCTGATTGAGCAATGGTTTAAGATCCAGGGTCGAGGTCAGACCCAAACCGATTTCGTTCAGCTTGGCAAGCTGCAAAGCCCGTCGTTCGGACTCCTCCAAAGAACGCGCCTTGACGATTGCGCCAGAGGCTTGATCCGCAATCGCCTGCAGGAGATTGCGCTGTTCTTCAGTATAAACTACCGTTGGGTCGCGGCTGGCAATGCTGATTGAGCCAATCGTATCTGCGCCGGCATTGAGCGGAACACCCATCCAGGCATAGATACCCGCGGCATCCGGGATCAGCCCACGCTGACGGCATTCTTGCTCGTAATCATTGGCAATAATCGAACGCTGACCGCTAATGACCTCCATCTCCAATCCCTGACCAGCGTTTAGTGGGCGGTTCTCGCGTTCGTTCAGGCGCTCGTCATCCTCCAAATAAAACGCATGATATACAACCCCGCTGTCTTTATCCACCAGGGTGATGCGAAAATCGCGAGCGGGCAGAATCTGGTTCGTTTGCGCCGAAATGAGTTCAAGAATATCATCAAAAGTAACAGTAAAGCTGATGCCTTGCGCCACGCGAGTCAATACATTCATCTCTCGCACACGGCGCTCCAGATCGGTGACGACTTGGGTGCGCTCGATAGCCAGAGCAGCTTGATTGCTCAAAGACTCGAGGAAGTTCAAGTCGCGGTGGGTGTAAGGATCGCCGGAGCGACGCACTCCAAGAGCCAGCCAACCGATGAGACGATTCCTGCCCGGCAGCGGCAGATACAAATTGGCGGCTAACAGGCGGATGCGCGCTTGTTCAGGCTGCAAGGCAGGTGGCAACTCCCCGCTATCTGCCACAAACAACGCCTCCCTATTCTTCGAAAGGGTCTGCACCAAGGCGCTGTTGGGAGAAAAACGCAGATCGTTGGTGGGAAAATTCTTTTCATTTTTGGCCGCCGCATATTGCCCGCTCAATGGATCGTAGATGAAGATGTGCAAGAAAACCGGGGCCAACGCCTGGTCAATATAGCGTCGCAACAAGGCGATGATCGCCGGTAGTTCCATCATCTGGGTCAGTTCTTGCCCAAATGCCTGCTGCAGTTCGCGGTAAGCCACTTGGCCACGGAAGAAATAACGATCAATAGCCTCTTGCAGCCGATTGCGCGCTGGATTTAAACCCACCGCTAAGAGAAAAACCATCACCCCGATCAAGTAAGGGTTGGTTGGCTGCACTACGCCGCCCAACACAAAACTTACTCCGGCCAGAAGTAACCCATAAGCAGCCAGAGACAGACCGGTCAAGAGAGCATAGAGTACAGTTTGGCTGAGGATGTAGTCAATGCGCAAAAAACGGTATCGAATGATTGCATAGCCGGTGAACACCGGGAAAAAGCCCAGAGGCAGCAAATAGAGAGGCGTGAAGGCAACCGAAGGGCGGAGGATTGCTAAAGCAAACCATAACGCCAGAGGAGACAAAGAAAAAATTATTCCCCAAAAGATCAGGCGAGCCTGTTCACGCGACACGGCAGAAATGGCACCAACCCATCTCAGGATAGTCAATATAATAAAGAATAACAACGCCAGAGTTACAAAAATGAAATTCAAGCGCCAGAGGCTCAAATAAGCCAGTGGGTGTTCGAGATCATAGAGCGTCGGCCACGTCGCCAGGCTGAGCAGGATCGCAACGCCATAACCGACCCAACCCAGATAGGGGCGACGCTCAGCAATGGGTATGCTGACCGGAAACAGGATCGCCAAATTGATCAACGCCCCACCAGTCATGGTCAAAGAAAATGTCCATGCCAGAGTCAAGGCATTGGTAGTATATAAATCAAATATCGCCGCCAGAACAACGGCAGTGGATGCAGCAAACACCGCAAATGCTCGCCCAGCGGGATCAAAGCGCCGTACACCGAATACATAGAGGCCGCTCAGTAAATAGATCAGACCCGTTAAGTAGGGGGCGAGAAAATAACTCAACCGATCCAGCAGCGGCAGTGCCATTAAACGTACAACGACTTGTTGTTCCCGCCCGTCCAAATGATGCAAGGTGAGTGAGATCTCATCCCCGATCTGGTGTTGTTGTAGAAGCGAGTATAGTTCCCGAAGGCTTTGCAGGCGAACGCCATCCACGGCAACCACCTGGTAGCCGAAAGGCAACCGAAGTTGTTCTCCCCAGGCGCCCGAATGGCTGGGCTGAGCAGCACTTATCATCAATGTATGGCTGATGAAGGCGCCCACAAATGGAGCACGCGTAACCCTCAGGTAATAAACTGGCGCCAGCAAAAATACGACCAGCGCCAGACAAAGATACAGCAGCACCAAAGCAGGCGCCAGGCGGCTGCGAATAAGGATCAACGTCCCATTTTTCGATGGGCTGGTTGCAGATACCATGTGAATAATTTTATGACAAAATCTAAAACTGCGCTAATCCTCGCCCTTACATTTTTGGCAGGCGATTAATATTTTTTACAGCTTATTAACGCGACACCTCTGTATCAGCGCCCCGCAGGTTTCTGTTCACGCAGGCAGATTATAAGAAACCTGCGAACCTGATTTTTGCGCAAAATTTAGGGCGAGACGTTTGCAACAGCGTTGTACGATCAAACAACAATAGAGTGGGCTTCGATGGGCTTAGCGGACGAGGCACGGGTTACAGATCCATGCGCTGTTGCACCCAGGCCTGCTTGAGATAATCTTCAACGGCAGCCTGGTGACCCACATCGCGCTGGGCGCGCTCCGAAAGATACCATTTATGTTCCAATACCTGGCAATACAACTCGGCTTCGGTCATTTCATGGCTGACCAAAGCACTCAATCGGCTCACAACAGGTTTATAGTAGTTCTCCAGCCAATGCTGCGCGGCGACAATGAGCGGCGTATTGCGGCCGTGAACGCTGGCGAGCGTGGCGCGCACCTCCTGAATTTCATTCATCATTTTCTGCGCTTGCTGCTCTTCAGCATCTAGCCCAGTGAGACTGTATAAAGCATCGCGGTGAAAATTGCGATCCGTGACCATAACGCGCATAAAGAGCTGACGCCCAACGCCAGAAGACACGAGTTCGACATCGCCAACAGAAAAGCCCAATCGGTTCAAGGCACGAATCCGTTCCTGAATGCGATAGTATTCATCTGGGCCAATCACATCTTCGCGTGTTACTTCTTCCCAAAGCTCCTGATAGCGCAACCGGATATATGCTCCAGTATCCGATACAGGTACGCCTGTAGCTGCGGCAATGGGGACCCCGCTATGAAGAAGCTCAATCAGTTCAGCGTTGATATTCTCTTCCATGATCTGCAAATCGTGGAAACGAAGCGTGGGCGGAGTG
The DNA here is from genome assembly GCA_020724505.1 of Anaerolinea thermophila. Classification (GTDB taxonomy): domain Bacteria; phylum Chloroflexota; class Anaerolineae; order Anaerolineales; family UBA4823; genus RBG-16-57-11. Next base: position 9,559 of record DYGV01000044.1, on the reverse strand, counting down.
ATCCCAGAATAATATTCGCCTGTTTCTGCATCGACGAGATAAGCCCTCAAGGCACCAGCATCGCGGCGGAAAAGCGTATTGGAAAGCGAACAATCACCCCAAAAGAAGCCGGTCAGATGAATCTGCACCATCAGACTGGCAATAGCATCCAACAAGTGACGCCGATATGGCGCGAACCCCTGGCGGCTCAATAGCAATCGGTAAGGCAACGCGCCTTCCAAAAAACGGGTGATCAGGATGCTGGCTTTTCCCAATGGTTTCTCAACAACGGCATAGCCAATCGGCGATACCGACGGCAGGCGCAACTCCTCGGCGCGCAACAGTATTTCATATTCCTGACGGGCGTCGAGGCCGGGGAGCTCCTTTAGGGCGTATAACCCCCCGTTCCGGTTGATAAAGATCACCGGGTGACGAGAAACGCCTCGCGGAGCATCCTCCAGACAATCGCAATGTTCCGCCCATTCCGTCAGGCTGAACGACCAGGGCAAGTCGCCTAGATCAAGTTCGGGGGGATAAAAAGAAACACGCACAGCTTGTTCCATCATAGCAATTCACTCGGATCTTGAGCCAATGAACGCGACTGTTCCACATACGCTAGGCTTTGGTGTCGAAAATATGTATTGTATAAACCAGCATAATGCCCGCCGCGCCCAAGCAGAAACTCATGATCGCCTTCCTCGATGATCTTCCCCTCTTCCAACACAATGATGCGATGCGCTGCTTTCACGGTGGAGAGGCGGTGGGCAATCAGTATGCTGGTGGTGTCGGATAAGATCATGTTCAATGCCTGTTGGATCTGCCATTCCGTGAAAGGGTCAACGCTAGCTGTGGCTTCATCCAGGATAAAAATCGCAGGTCGGTGGAGTAAGACGCGCAAGAGCGCCACAAGCTGGCGTTGCCCCATCGAAAGGCGCGAACCGCGCTCCCCAACCTGGGTCTCTAATCCCTGGGGCAAACTCTCTAGCCACTCGCCGTCGCCGATCTTATGCGCCAGCTTTTCGATTTCGGCATAGCGCGAGCGGTCTGGGCAGGCGTAACAAATATTCTCTGCAATACTACCGGAGAACAAGAAAGGCGTTTGCGAAACGATCCCCAAATGAGAGCGATAATCATGCAGATCGAAGGTACGAATGTCATAGCCGTCAATTAAAATGCTCCCACGTTGAAATTCATAAAAGCGAGCGATGAGCTTAGCGATGGTGGATTTGCCCGCTCCGGTGTGCCCCACCAATGCCACCGTTTCTCCAGCTTGAATATGCAGGTTGAAGTCGCATAAGACTGGTTCTTTGTCTGAATATCGAAACCAGACATGCTCAAAGCGGATCTCGCCTTTTAGCTGCGGGACTGGCTGCCGAGCGATTTGCACTACCTGCGATTCGGCGTCAATCAGCGCAAACGCCCGTTCGGCGGCGGAAAGCCCCTGCTGCACCTGCGCCCAGAACGCCGACAGGTTTAGCACCGGAAAGAAGAAAACATCCAGGCTTTGCAAGAATAAATACCATGCGCCGACCGTCACAATCCCCTGAAGAGCGCTCAACCCGCCGACGTAGACCAGCACTGCAGTCGCTACGCCGCCCAAAGCGTTCAAAACCGGAAACACCAGCGATAATACCAGCCCTCGTTGAACGTTGACCCGGTACGATTGCAAATTTGCCTGATTGAAGTCGCTGTAAACGCTGATCTCCTGGCGAAAATTCTTGGCGATAGCGATGCCGCTCACGGTCTCTTTGATGGTTGCGTTGACATTCGCCATGGCGCGCATACCCGTGCGCGTCACCTGGCGGGCTAATTTCCGAAATCCAAGCGAAGCAGCAAATAAGATCGGCAAAAAACCCAACAAAAGCAACGTCAGTCGCCATTCAATCGTCGCCAGATACACACCGAGGATGAGAGATTGGATGATCTGCGAAAATAAATCCGTCACCAGGATGACCATCTGACCAAATTCCTGGGTATCGGACGAGATGCGCGATACCACCTTGCCCGAGGCAAATTCATCATAGAAAGAGAGATCATGCTCTGCGGCAGCCTGGAATGCGTCGGTGCGAATGGACAGAACAATGTCGCCCACAACGCGCACCACAACCCTTCGCCGCGCCCAGTTCGCCGCCCAGGTGAGCAAGCCGGCTATGAACACCGCTGCGCAGAGCAACCAGATCAGCGAATCACCGCTGCCGCCTGTAATCGCCGCGGGCTGTTCCATCGCATCTACGGTGCGCGCCACCAAAACTGGCGTCGCAGCGCCAGCCGCCGAGATCACCAGTAGTAAAATCGTCGCTCCTGCCAGTTTCACTCGGTGGGGCGCAAAATACCCCGCAATCCGTTCCACCAACTGGCGATCGGAATACTGGCGATCGTATCCTTCCGAATCTAAACCAACAAAAAAGCCCATAAACGTTGCTCTCTCAGAGATTATTCGCGAAAGATCCTGCGATAAGCTTCGCTGGTCTGCATCAATTCCTCGTGCGTCCCTTTGGCGACCAGTCTTCCTTTGCGCAGAACCAGGATAAGATTTGCCCAGCGGATCTGTGAAAGTCGGTGGGTGATGATGATAGTAGTCCGCCCTCGGGCGGCGGCGTATATCGCCCGTTGAATGCGATCCTCCGTGGCGCTGTCAATCGCGCTGGTTGAATCATCAAGAATCAGAATCGGCGGGTTGGTTAGAAAAGCTCGCGCCAATGCTAACCGCTGGCGTTGACCACCGGAGAGCGTTACACCGCGTTCGCCGATCACAGTCTGGTAATCTTGATCAAAAGCGGCAATGAACTCCTCCGCCTGAGCAGCTTTTGACGCCAGACGGATGCGCTCCATGTCTGCCTGCGGATCGCCAAAGGCAATATTTTCCTTGATAGTGCGCGAGAACAAGAAAACATCTTGTTCGATGATCGAAATATTACGGCGCAGCGCTTCCAGGTTCCAGTCGCGCACATCTATCCCATCTACTAACACCTGGCCGCGCGTGACATCATAGGTGCGATTGATCAACTTCACCAAAGTAGTCTTGCCGGCGCCAGTTTGCCCAACGATTGCCACCGTCTGTCCGGCTTCCACCTTGAAGGAGATATCCTCCAACACAGGTTCGCCTTCAGCGTACTGAAACGATACATTGCGAAATTCGATCTCGCCGCGCGCTGCCTGGGCGTAGCCGTGTACGTTTTGATCCAGGTTGTTCTGACGATTAATTAAATCCAGGATGCGTTGAGCGCTGGCTAACCCCAAAGAAATTTGCGAATACGCAAACAAGGAAGTAAAAGTAGGGAAATTAAATAACTGAATCAAGCCAAAATAAGCCACCACCTGACCTACATCTAACATGCCCTGACGATGCAGGATGAGGGCATGTAACAGGCTACCCGCTTGCGCCAGGGCCAACAGGAGAAGCGGGATAAAGCGCGCTTCCACATCGCCTTGATGGATAAAGGCCTCGCGATATTTACGAGCGTTTTCACCGAAGCGCTCCACTTCAGAGCGTTCTTGCGCCATGCCTTTCACCGTTTCGATGCCGTCTATAGCCTCTGCCAGGCGGCTATTCAACCGCCCAAACGACTGGCGCACGTCGCTGGTGATGGGTTGCAGTTCACGCAGATATTGCCACAACGCCAGGAAATAACCCACAACAAACAAGACCGGGGTCAAAGCCAGGGCAGGGTGATAGCGCGGCGCAACCAAAATCGGCATCAACAGAAAGACGCCTGCCCCCACCACTAGGTTAACGCCCGGGCTGAAGAGAAAGTTCACCTCACGCACATCGTTGGTAGCGCGCGCCATTGTATCGCCCACGGGCTGCAGGCTATGGAAGGTCATGCTCTTACCCAACAGGCTGACAAACAGCTCATGGCGAATATCACGCTCAACGCGCTGTCCCAACAGTTCGGCGCTGAAGTTGCGTGCAAACTGCAGAATGCTGCGTAAAACCTGACTACCAACGATGATCAGTGCAATGCGCACCAGCCCTGACAGGTTGGATGGTTTGCTGAGGATAAAATTGAACGCCTGACCCACCATGATCGGTACGACCGCAGCTAACGCCGCATTGCTGATTGCTCCAACAATCAGGGAGATAAGCAGATACCAGTAGTGAAAAGCATACGAAAGGATCCAGCGAATCGGGCTGCGGCGATCCGTTCGGAAGCGCGGCGGGATAGTGAATTCGGCGATCGACAATGAAGGAATGGTCATTCAGATAGCCTCATCCATTGACAACGGAACGCTCAAGGTTGGTTCTCATCCGCAAAGGGCAGTTCACGAGCAATTTTATATGGGCCAAAAGCTGGCAGGGAACGCGCATCCACTCGCCGCATACGCCCATTGCGCGGGGTAATTTTATACATCTTGCCGTTGCGATGCAAAAGCGGGATCGCGCGCTTGCGCCGCCCAAAGACACGCCGCATGGTCATCGAATACTGACGGTAGCTCTCTCGCTCCTGCGGCATATGCTCGAATAACTCATCGAAGGCAGCAAAGAACTGCGCCAGGTATTCGTCGGTGACCACATGCAGGTTGCTGATCACCCAGCAGGCGTATTCATACTCCCAATAATAGGTCAGTCCGATGAACCAATCGTCGCGAGTGATATAAGGGAAGAAAGGGAAAGCCCGACAGGTAAGCGAGCGGAATTGACGCTGACAAAACTGACTTCCTTTGCATTCCAGCAATATCATGCCGTCTGGAGTCTCCTCCTGCAAGCGCCGCCTCTCTGCCGGGCTGCGCCCCAGCCAGGGATGCCACAGGTCGGTGTTGGCCTGCAGATATTCCCACTCTGCGTCATAAACGGCTGGCACTGCGTGGCGAGTATCGCAACAAAACGGGACGCCGCGCTCGTTATGCGGCGCGCAGCGTGCGCCGCAATCAAAATGAGCGATGGGCGCGTCGAAACGATGGTACAAACTGGCAAAATCAATCTTCGTCATACGAAATGATACGACTCCGGTAAAATCGGATCAAGGATACCACAATTTCTGCTCAGCGCTGTGTTGAGAGCAAGACGCCGTTCACACAATGCGTCGCTTCCCGATCGAGTATAATCCTTAACATGATCCGCGCTCGCTACCGCCGTATCATCCTGTTTTTTGCGCGTATGCTGATCAACCTGGCTTTGTGGGAGTTAATCCTACCGCGCATTGGATTTCGGCGGGTTGCAATCCAAACTCGCCCGCGGCGAATGCGCCGTTCGGCGAAAGCTTATCGCCAGTTAGCTGTGCAAATGGGCGGCGTGCTGATCAAAGTAGGACAATTTCTCTCTACACGGGTGGACATTCTGCCGCCAGAGTTCACCGATGAACTCAAAGGGTTACAAGACGAAGTGCCGCCAGCGCCATTCAACGAAATTCGCCGACTGGCGGAAATCGAATATGGCGCGCCGTTAGAACAGGTATTCGCCCAATTTGAAGAACGACCTTTAGCAGCGGCGTCGCTGGGGCAGGTGCATCGCGCCCATTTACCAGGCGCCCTCGGCGAACCCCTTGCAGACAGCTCATCCTCTGGCTTCAATCGCCAACCTCTCACCCCGGATGGCTATAACGTGGTCGTTAAGATACAGCGACCCAACATCGAACAATTAATCGAAACCGACCTGGCTGCTTTGCGCACGGTAGGCGCTTGGTTGCACCGCTACCGACCCATTCGCCGCCGCGCTAATGTCCCTGCTTTGTTGGAAGAGTTCACCCGCGTCTTAAACGAAGAGATTGACTACCTGGCAGAAGGGCGTAACGCTGAAACCTTCGCCGCGAATTTTCGCAATTACCCCGGCGTGCGCGTGCCGCGAGTGATCTGGACGCGCACCACTCGCCGAGCGCTGACGCTTGAGAATGTGCTTGCGATCAAGATCACAGATTACGACGCCATTACCTCGGCAGGCGTCTGTCGCGCCGAGGTGGCATCGCGTTTGCTCAACACCTATCTCAAGCAAATTTTCGAAGACGGCTTCTTTCACGCTGACCCTCACCCTGGTAATCTGTTTGTGCGGCCGCTATCGCCAAGACACCCAGGAGAGAGCGGAGAAAGCGTGCCCTGGGAGCTCACCTTCGTAGATTTTGGCATGGTGGGGCGCGTGCCCGATAATTTGCGCGAAGGGTTACGTGAATTGGTCATTGGGGTAGGAACGCGCGACGCACATCGCGTCGTCCAGGCATATCAGAAGATGGATTTGCTGCTTCCCAACGCCGACCTGGAGTTGATCGAACGCGCTGAAGCGCGAGTGTTCGAGCGCTATTGGGGCAAAAATATGACCGAGCTGACCTCGGTGAGCTATCAAGAGATGAAAGAGCTGGCGGATGAATTCCGCGAGTTGATTTATCAACTGCCATTTCAGGTGCCGCAAAACATCATCTTTCTGGGGCGTTGTGTGGGCATCCTCTCCGGTATGTGCACCGGATTGGATCCGCAATTCAACCTTTGGGATCACCTTGCTCCATTTGCCCGCAAATTGATCTCAGAACAAGCGCACGCTGGGTGGGAAACCTGGCTGAAAGAAGCGGAAAAACTGGCGCGTACATTCCTGCTGTTGCCTCTGAAGATGGACGCGACGCTGACCAAAATCGAGCGTGGCGAGATCTCTGTGCAGACGCCTGAGGTCGTTCAACAAGTGCAACGGCTGGAACGCACCTTGAGCAATGTCGCCATCAGTGTGATCTTTAGCGCTTTTTTACTGAGCGGAATTGAGCTATTGCTGGCAGGCAAAGAGTTGATCGGTGGAATATTATTGGGCGGAGCTGGCATCAGCCTGCTTAGCTTTATTATACGTTCAAGAAACAGAGTTTAACCGCTTTTTTTTACCGTTATACGTGATGTGCCTTGATTTTTCTTTCACATGTAGAGTCATAGCCATTTTGTGAATTTTGTCACTTGCTAACCTCGCCTAAATCCATTATGATAGGTATGTTACAAAATTCACAATCTCAGGAGACTCATCTTCTATGACGACCGAAATACGCATTGACGCTCTTCTCCCCGCTGAAATGGCAAAGCGCGCCGAGTATGTAGGTGTGCGTAAAGCTGAGACGCCGGTGATCACCATGTTGGCGTTGGCGATCCTAGCCGGCGCTTTTATCGGCCTGGGCGCCATCTTTGCGACGACCATCCTCTCAGGCGGCATAACTATCAGCGGCGCAGACGGCGCAGCCGTGTACAAAACAGCTCTTCCTTACGGCGTCAACCGACTTCTGGGCGGGTTGGTGTTCTGTTTGGGCCTTATCTTAGTGGTGGTGGGCGGCGCGGAGTTGTTCACCGGGAACAATCTGATCGTAATGGCATGGGCGAGTCGTAAGGTGACCACTTCAGCACTGCTTCGTAATTGGGTAATTGTATACATTGGAAATTTCATCGGTTCGATTGGCACTGCAATTCTGGCGTTCCTCAGCGCGCAGTACACCTTTGGCGGCGGCGCAGTCGGCCTAACCGCACTGAACATCGCCAAGTCGAAAGTAGAGTTGGGTTTTGTCCAAGCAATCGCTCTGGGCATTCTGTGCAACGCCCTGGTTTGCCTTGCAGTGTGGATGACTTTCAGCGCCCGCAGCACCATTGATAAAATCGCGGCTATCATCTTCCCCATCACTGCCTTTGTCGCCGCTGGTTTTGAGCATAGCATTGCCAACATGTATTTTATCCCCATCGCTCTTTTTATTAAGGGTTTCGCCCCGCAGAGTTTCTGGACAGCGATTGGAAAAACTGCATCCGACTATGCATCCGTCACCTGGGGAACCTTTTTCCTCAACAATCTTATCCCTGTCACCATCGGCAATATCATTGGCGGGGCGGTGCTTGTCGCCGCGATCTATTGGATGGTCTTTCTACGACCGGAAAAAACACATTCATAAATCACACACAGAGGAAACGAACAATGAAAGCTTATATCCTGATTCATGTACGGCCGGGTTCGGTGCCGGAAGTCGTTCGCAATTTGCGGCGGCTAAAAGGTGTGGTCGAAGCAAATATGACCTTTGGTCCTTATGATGTTGTTGCTGTAGTCGAGGCCAATGATTTCAACGCGCTTGGTCCGTTGGTGGCAGCCGAAATTCAACCCATCCCCGGCGTAATGGACACCCTGACCTGCCTGGTGGTCGAACCCCAATAATTCCCTGGCAAGCCACTCCAATCCATTGCATCCGTCTATCCAGGCAATGGAGTCGCACAGATTAGACGCCAGTTTTCAGGTAGCTGGCGTCTTTTTCGCTCTTTGCTTTCGGACCTTCCTTCGGATTTGTTATAATGCGGGTTGCTCGCCAATCTATCGGCGCGCGAACAAATTATTTCCGATCTCAAATCGCCGAGGTATAGACCATGTACTATTACGATCCCGCCGTTCGCGCCACCAAAGACTTGCTCCCTGGCATTCGCACTCGCACCTTCTGGGGCGAACAGATGCTGTTGGGCGTGGTTGACTTGGATGCCAACGCTATTTTGCCCGCCCACAGCCACCCGCACGAACAGATCACCTTCGTGCTTGAAGGCGAACTGCACGTGGATATTGCTGGGGAGAAACGCACTCTGCGCGCTGGCGAGCTGATGGTCATCCCCGGCGGCGTAGAGCATTCTTTGGTCGTCGGCTCTCACCCGGCGCGCGTGCTGGATGTCTTCAGCCCAACGCGCGAAGACCTGAAATATTGAGTTTAGTTGCTGCCTCCTTTCGAAAACGCCCCAGGCGCGGTCGGAACTAGGTTTTTTTACCCCCTGCATCACAGATGGGCTTCCCTCAATCCTGAGTAGGCAGGTAAGGCATCGGCGGGCCTTCCACGCCGAGTAATTCTGCCAAAGCTGCCCGTAACGCGAGGCGATCATCCCATGGATATTCGGTCTCGCCAAAGCACATGGATTGCTCATGCCCCTTTCCACAGGCGATCACCAGATCGCCTGGTCGCGCCAACCGAACTGCCATACGCAGCGCCTCGCCGCGATCTGGCACCCGCCAATAGGTGCTCCCCTCACGCGCACCGCGGCTTTCAGCTCCTTTTGCCATTTCAGCCAGGATTTCTGAAAGCGATTCGGTGCGCGGATCCTCGGCGGTCAACACCGTCAGATCGGCCAGCTCTGCTGAGGTTTCCGCCATCAGACGGCGCTTTTCTCGGTCGCGCAAGCCAGCCGAACCAAATACGGCGATCACCCGCCCGGAGGTCATTTGGCGCGCCGCCTGTAAAGCGCGACGCAAAGCGTTGGGGGTGTGAGCAAAATCCACCAGAGCCAGAAAATCCTGACCCATTTCGATTGCCTCCATGCGCCCAGGGACACCCTTCATCTCGGCTATACCCTGCTGGATCGCCGTATCGGGCAATCGCATCAGTCCGCGCGTTACGGCGACCGCGGCCAGCAGGTTATAACGATTGAAATCCCCGATCAGGCGGCTTTTCACCGCGAAGCGGAATGGATCGCCTTGCAAATCTTTACCGACGACAAGCAGCGTAACGCCATGCGTCGGCGAAGCGCTGGAAAACGCCCCATCATCCGCTGATAATTCAGCATGAACCTCGCCATCTCGCAAACCATACTTTAAAGCAAAGACTTTCGTGATGCTTTGCAAGTACTCAAAAGAATCGTCATCACCGTTCAGCGCCGCGCCGCGTGGAGG
>DYGV01000043.1:19705-27406 GCA_020724505.1 Anaerolinea thermophila | reverse complement strand
AGGGCTCGTGCTCGTGCGCGAGCCAGACCAGCTCGGGGTCGAGCGCGCGCACCCGCAGCTGGCCTTCGGTGTGCGGCTCGTCGAGCTCGCCGAACCAAACCGCCACGTCGCCGCCGACGACGACCGGACGCCCGCCAGTCTCGACGACGACCACCTGCAACCCGCGTGTGTGGCCCGGCGCCGGGACGAGCCGGAGCCCGGGAAGCAGTTCGAGCTCGCCGTCGACCGGCATATACCGCACGCCGGGCGCATCGACCCACTCGCGAATAGTGTAGTCGACCTTGCTGCGCGCGTCGTCGAGCTCCAGACGCTGGACGTAGATCGGCTTGCCGGCGAAGAGGTGGTTGCCACCACAGTGGTCGAAGTGCAGGTGTGTGTTGACGACAATGTCAATGCCGGCGAGGTCGAAACCCTGCTTGCTCAGTGGACTGAGGCGGGGATCAAGATCGGCCGCCGCCGGGTGCAGCTCCGTCATGCCAGTATCAACCAGCATACGCGCATCGGGATGGTCGATGACGTGCACGTAGACTGGCATCCGCTCGCCCTCGGCAAGCAGGTCGGCTACTTGGATTGGCGTGATGGTGAATTTCTTTTTCATGGTAAATCTCCTTTACGAGATTGTAGAACGTGCGTTCTATTTTGTCAAGATAGAAATAAACTAAATTCCCAGCCTGCCGAAGCCGCCCAACGACGGAGTTGAGGGGCCGAGCGGCCAACTCGAACGATTTGGTATACGCCAGTGAATGGCTGTTTGCCAACCCGTGCCTCGCTTGCCGCCAGGCGAGTTCAGTTCTACCTGCGCCCATGCAGATACGCCTTATCAGAGTTGCTCGGCAAGCGCAACGATGATGCCCTCAGGACCGCGAATGTAGCAGAGCCGGTACATATCCTCGTATTGGGTGATTCCGCCTATGAGCTCAGCACCATGTGCGCGCAAGCGCGCGAGGACGTCCTCGATGTCGTCGCTGGCGAACATGATGCGACGTATGCCCAGGGTGTTCACTGGTGAGTTCTTCGGCTCAGTTCTGACCGCCGCCGGTGCGTGGAACTTGTCCAGCTCAATCCGACCGTGGCCGTCAGGGGTCCGCATCATCGCGATCTCGGATCGAACGTTCTCGAGTCCAACGATACGGTCCACCCATGGTCCCTCCACCGTCGTCTCGCCCTCCAGCTCCATACCAAGTTCGACAAAGAAGGCCTTTGCAGCCTCAAGGTCCTCGACCACGATGAGAACGTTGTCCATTCGCTGAAGCGTCATGTCTTCTCCTCTGTTTTTGGTTGAAAACGCCCGGCGCTTGCCGTTTACATGGCGTAAAATGAGTGCATATAACGCAATCTTGCGTATATTTACCTATATAGTCCTAATGAACATTATATACCGAACGTGCTTTGTAAGTTAAACGAGAAGTGAACTATATTTCGACCTATCCCCCTGGCAAGTGTCTAGCGGAAAGACCAGTAAACTTTTATTAGGACGAAGCAATCGATCCAGCACCTGAGTTTGGAGCAAGGAGCATCAACCTTTGCGTGGAGGTCAGAGATTATCGTCCGTGGAGGCTTGGCGAAATTTTGACACCCTATACCAACGGATAATCTACTCCTCAATTTGCCAACAGGGACCAAGTTACATTGCGTTATGAAACCATTATTGGAGTAATGTAGTTACAATTGGAGGTGAGGATATGAGCGAATTACGGGTCGGCGTGCGGGATCTCAAAGCGCGTCTGAGCGAGTACCTGCGCCAGGTCAGACAGGGACAGACGGTCATCATCACCGATCATGGGCGTCCGATCGGTCGTCTGTTGCCGGTGGATCAACCCCTCGAAGAATGGCTCAAGACGTTACAGGACGCCGGGATGGTCGCCTGGAACGGCCAGAAGCTAAAACCGATCACGCCGGCAGCGGTAAACCGCGGCGACCGGCAGGTCTCGGACATCCTGGCGGAGATGCGCAAGTGATCCTTTGTCTGGATGCCAGCGCGCTGGTGAAACGCTATATCCAGGAAAAAGCTTCGGAGGATGTCAACACCTGGATCGAGGCAGCTGACATGGTGGTGACCGGACTGATCACCCGGGTCGAGGTCGCCGCGGCGATTGCCCGCGCTAGCCGCATGAAGCTCATTACACCGGATGGAACCATCGCCGCGCTGCGCCAGTTCCGCTCGGAATGGGAGAACTTCTATCGCTTGCCAATCACAGTAAACACGGTGGCGCGCGGCGACGCCCTGGCTGTTGAGCACAATCTGAGTGGCGATGACGCCATCCACCTAGCTTGCGCGCTGATATGGCAGAAAACCCTGGGGATGCCGGTCACGCTGGCATCGTTCGATGGGCAATTGATCGAAGCCGCCAGGGGAATCCAGATGGCTTATCTTCCTGCTTAAACAGAAATCGAGCATCTTATGCGACAACTTCAGATATACCAGATCAAAGTCATCCTGACCGGCACCCATCTGCCTGTCTGGCGGCGCATTCAGGTGCCAGGCAATACCACCCTGCTCAAGCGGCACGAGATCCTGCAGATCGTAATGGGCTGGGAGGATTATCACCTGCACATGTTCACCATCGAAGGATCGATCTTTGGTGATCCTGCAGATGACGAATATGGCGACCTGGGCACTATTGACAAATCCAGGATCAAGCTAAACCAGGTGATTTATCGAGAGGGCCAGCGGTTCAGCTATGAGTATGATTTCGGCGATAGCAGGGATCACACCTTGCTGGCAGCGGCCGAGCTGTCCTCGGCGATCACCGATTTCGAGTATGGGTCGCAGTGCGTTCAGCAAGCCCAGCAGTTGTTACAGCAACTTGGCGATCAGCGGGGGGAGATCGACGCCCAGTACCTGGGAGAAACCGCTCAAAAGATGGGAGAGCATGCGAGCGCCAGAGAATTACTCTGCGAATCGCTGCGCATTCGTCACAATTTGGGTCTACCACGAGGCTTTCCCTATTCATTTGAACTGCTCGCACAGGTAAACGAAAGTGAAGAACGCTACGAGCGAGCGGTTCAACTCCTGGCGGCAGCCGAAAACTTGCGAATTCGCGTTGGAGAACCACTCGAACAAGTAGCCCAAAAGCATGTCACGGCTATATTGACCGGAGCACGCGCTCGGCTTGGAGATGTCGTGTTTGAATTGGAATGGGCGAAAGGCGCGCATCTGACCACCGAGCAAGCGATCGCGATCGCTCTAAGTTGAGCGAGTTTATGCCTTGGTTAACTGATACCCACCTTACGACTGATAGCCTGGCACATAGTTGACAATGAAATCGGGGCATAAAACCTCCGATCTCAGATTTCATATGCTTTTACCGATTTTGGTATACTGTACATACCATAACGATCGCGCCGAAGTGATTGGTTTATCCAACGATATGCACTTTTCCGGCCATCATAGTTTTCGATTTTCAAAAAGCCACTAAAAGCTATTGGAGGGCTATGGATACAGCATCGCATACTCTTGGTTCGACTGGTCTAAAAGTCTCTCGCATTGGTCTGGGTCTGGCTGCACTTGGGCGCCCGGCGTACATCAATCTTGGACACGCACAGGACTTAGAAGGGAATATAGACGTACCTGCTCTCGAAGCCCGCGCTCACGAAGTGTTAGACGCGGCGTATCATTTGGGGGTGCGTTACTTCGACGCGGCGCGATCCTACGGAAAAGCGGAGCAGTTTCTAGGTAGTTGGCTCCAATCCCGCCAAATCGCTCTGAATGCCGTAACCGTGGGATCAAAATGGGGTTATATTTACACAGCAGACTGGAAGATTGACGCCACGACCCATGAAATAAAAGAGCATTCTCTGCCCGTGCTCCAACGGCAATGGACAGAAAGCCGTTCACTGCTTGGTGAGTATTTGCGTCTGTATCAGATCCACTCAGCAACCCTGGAGAGCGGCGTGTTGGATAACACCTCTGTCTTAAACGAGTTGGCTCGAATAAAACGAGAAGGCGTCTTTATTGGTTTAACAACCAGCGGTTCCAACCAATCCGAAGTATTGGCAAAGGCTATCCAGATAGAAATAGATGGCGTGAGATTGTTCGACTGCGTTCAAGCCACCTGGAATCTTCTGGAGCCATCCGTCGGCGAGATGCTGCGTCTGGCGCACGAGAGCGGCATGGGGGTGATTATCAAAGAGGCGCTCGCCAATGGTCGTCTCACTCCCAAAAATCAAGATCCCGCCTTTAAGGATCAACGCAAGCTCCTGGAGCAACAGGCAAAACGTCTAAACGCCACGCTGGATGCGCTGGCTTTAGCCGCAGTTCTGGCGCAGCCCTGGGTAGATGTTGTACTGAGCGGGGCGACAACGGTGGGTCAACTTCGCTCGAATTTGACCGCCCTCGATGTCCACTGGGATGAAGAAGCGGCAGTTAAACTGGCGTCACTAGCAGAACCTCCGACCGTTTATTGGGAGAAACGTTCAAAATTGGCATGGAATTAGGGGAGCGGCAAAATGGCAATCACCCTTCAGGAGTTCGACCAGGCTCTAAAGGATTGGAACGAGTTTGTCAACCGACACCGCCTCTCGCCCACATTGAATCCATTGATTGCTGCCTCCTGGGAGCGATGTTGGCCGCGCATCAACCCTTATAGTAAAGTCACCATCAAGCATTTAAGTCCAAATCATCTCCTTTCGGCGCAGGTTGCCAGTTTTGATCTGTTATCTGTGGCGCGCCCGGTCATGGAGGATATTTACCAATATATTGAACGCTCTGAAACCGCTGTAGCCCTGATCAATGGCACCGGCTTTGTGTTAGATATTATTGGAGATCCAGCGATCATTGAAGCCACCAAACAATTAGGGATTACCACCGGCGCTTGTATTACAGAGATCGAAATTGGCACCAACGCTTTTTCGTTAGCCATCACAGAGAGAGTCCCCGCCCAGGTATGTGGAGCAGAACATTATCTACAACAACTTCATGGATTAGCGGAAGCGGCCGCCCCAATTTTTGATCTCAGCGGACGCCCTCTGGGCGCGTTCGGTTTAATCAATTTTTACGACATGCAAACGCCGCATACACTGGGGTTGGCGGTGGCCGGCGCGCGGGCAATCGAGGGGCAGCGTCAATCCGATCTACTGCTGGCAGAACAGATCAGCCATCTGGCTGAATTGAACGCCATCCTGGAAGCTAATTCCGACGGCATCCTTATGTGGAACTCCGAAGGAATTCTGATGCATGTCAATGCATCCGCCGCTAAAATTATCGGCAGACCTCTGCACACCCTGGTCGGTCGAAACGTTGCGGATATCTTTTCCTTCCCCGCCTTTATTCACCAGGCTCAAAAAAATCAGGAAGCCCTCACGGATGTGGAGGCAACCATTCAGGTGTTTGGGCAACCCATCACCTGCATCCTTTCCTTGCGTTTTGTGCGCAACTATAAAGGGTTGCAATGGACAATCGTCACTTTGCGCCAGGAAAAAGCGGTCCGACAGCTCGTTCATCATCAGGTTGGCGCCCACGCCTTGTTGACGCTGGAGGATATGCCTGGGATATCCCCCGGAATGAAGCGCGTTCACCGCATGGTGAAAACCGCAGCCGCAGCGCAAGCAAGCATCCTTATTCGCGGTGAGAGCGGAACAGGCAAAAATGTGCTTGCCAACGCCATTCACAACGAAAGTCCGCGTCGCGAAGGCCCGTTTTTGATTTTTGCTTGTTCCTCAACCCCCAGCGAGTTAGTCGTCAGAGAATTGCTAGGAACCGAAGAAGGAATAGACGGCAAACGAGGTGGTGGACGTCCCAGCAAATTTGAGCTGGCTCAGGGCGGAACGCTCTTCTTCCAGGATGTGGATGTTCTACCCCTTGAAGCGCAGGCGATCTTGCTCAACGTTATCGAGTTAGGAATCGTGCAACGCATTGGTAGCAGTCGCCCGATCGCCGTGGATGTGCGCATCATCGCGGCTACTTCCGCAAACATGGAAAAACTGATCGCGCAGGGAAATTTCCGCGCCGATCTGTTCTACCGCCTGAGCGCATTTGAAATTACCTTGCCTCCGCTGAGAGAACGGCAGAAAGATATCCCCTTGTTGGTAGATAGGATTTTAAAACGCCTCTCAAACCAGCTTAATCGTTCGTTATCCCTCACCCCAGAGGCACTCGAGCTGCTGAAAAAATATTCCTGGCCTGGAAACGTGCGCGAACTGGAAGCCGTTCTTGGCCAGGCTGCGGTTCGCGCCGGTGTTTCCGAAATCATTGATGCAGTCCATTTGCCCAATAACATTCTTCATCCAAGCCATTACACGATGATCCACCCTACTGCAGAGACCATCCCCTCGATGAGCGAAATTGAGCGGATGACAATTCTCCAAACAGCTCAATCTTGCTTTGGGAATGTATCTGAGATGGCTCGAGTCCTCGGCATCAGCCGCACTACAGTTTGGCGCAAATTGAGAGAATTTAACATCTCTGCGAAAGACTTTCGTTCGAAAGCTTATGATGCCCCCGCTGAACATATGATGCCCCCGCTGAACATAGTGTTTCAAGATGAAACACTATGGCGAAATAATGTTTCGGATTGAAACGCAAAACGGCAATAAATTTGACAAGTTCATAGGATACTGTACAATTAAGGATGTTTGAAAAATCATGCCATGATGAGGTGGCCGTAAATGATCTTCTATTGTCTAACTTGCTGGGCAATAAGAATCCTAAATAATGAGGCAGCGCTCATCCCAACATTGTGTTAAACCGTTAGTAATTATTGTTAATTGCTGACGGTTTTTTATTTCGCGGCAAAAAAAACCACCCGCAATTCTCTTACTCTAGCCGTGAAACTCTAACTTCAGAAGGAGGTGATAGCAAAAGATATTGAAGCGAACAATCAACCACCCTGTTTGGCAGCAATTTCGGCACCAATTTCATTTCTTATCCAATCTAGGAGAGTGAAAGATGAAATCGAAAGGCTTATTTGCAGAATTGATTGGCGAAGTCTTCGGGACGTTCATCCTGATCCTGTTAGGCGATGGCGTCGTGGCGAATGTTGGCCTGGCGCCCCGCCTTGCAGCGCCAGCCTATAACTGGAACACCATCACCATCGGCTGGGCTTTCGCAGTTGTGGTAGCTGTGTACGTCTCCGCCGGCGTCTCCGGCGCGCATCTCAACCCTGCAGTCACGCTTGCCCTGGCTTTCAAGCGCGGCTTCCCCTGGGGTAAAGTTGTGCCATATATCCTGGCGCAAATCGTGGGCGCGTTCTTGGGCGCTCTGGGCGTGTACCTGGTCTATCAGGAGGGTCTGGTCGCCGCCGGATTGCCCAACGTCTGGTGCACCGGTCCGGGTTCTGTCTTCGGTCAGGCTTTCTGGGGTGGCGCAGGTGGTTCTTCCGTCGGTTCATACTCTTTGCTCAACGCCAGCATCGCAGAATTTTTCGGCACCATGATGCTGCTGTGGGGCGTTTTGGCAAGCGGCGACAGCAAGAATATGGGACTGATGCACAACCTGGGTCCCTTCCTGGTCGGCTTCACCGTCCTCGCGATTGGTCTGTCCTTGGGCGGCCCCAGCGGCTATTCCATCAACCCTGCCCGTGACTTCGGCCCCCGCCTCCTGGGCACCCTGGTTGGCACCAAAGGGCTTTTCGATGGCATCTATTGGCTGATTCCGCCCTTCCTGATCCCAGCGATCGCTGGGCCGGTCGGCGCATTCCTATACGACTGGCTTGTTTCAGCCAATCTGCCGGAGAAATAATCTGGCAACTTCCCAGGCGCGGA
>DYGV01000043.1:5264-19695 GCA_020724505.1 Anaerolinea thermophila | reverse complement strand
GGGGTCGTGCAGCCGGTGAACCTTCACGGCTTTTATGAAGGTGATGTGATGGAGGAAGTCTTATGAAGAAGTTAATCAACAAACCCGAAGATGTTGTCAAGGAAGAACTTGCAGGTGTAGCACTGGCGCATCCAGACCTGGTTAGGGTTCATTTCGATCCAAATTATATTGTTCGCGCCGACGCCCCTATCCAAGGGAAAGTGGGGGTAATTTCTGGCGGCGGTTCTGGTCACGAACCGATGCATGGCGGCTTTGTAGGGATAGGCATGTTGGATGCAGCCTGCCCAGGAGCGGTATTCACCTCACCTACTCCTGACCAGATGCTCGAAGCCACCAAAGCGGTGAACGGCGGGGCGGGTGTGCTGCACATCGTCAAGAACTACACTGGCGACATCATGAACTTCGAAATGGCTGCCGATCTGGCGCGCGCCGAGGGAATTGAAGTCGAAAGCGTGGTCATTGACGACGATGTAGCTGTCCAAGACAGCCTTTACACAGCCGGACGACGCGGCGTGGGCAGCACAGTTCTGGCAGAAAAGGTGTGCGGCGCCGCTGCAGAAGCTCGCCGCTCTCTCAAAGAAGTGGCGGATGTCTGCCGCAAGGTCAAAGGGTGGGGTCGCAGCATGGGGATGGCGTTGACCTCCTGCACCGTGCCTCATGTGGGGAAACCTACCTTCGATCTGCCCGAGGACGAGATGGAGATCGGCATCGGCATCCATGGCGAACCTGGTCGAACTCGGATGAAGATCAAGCCCGCCGATGAGATCGTCGAAATGCTCATGGAGCCGATCATCAAGGATATCCCCTACAAATCCGGCGACGAGGTCCTGCTCTTCGTCAACAGCATGGGCGGCACCCCGCTCATTGAACTCTATGTTGTCTACCGCAAAGCCCACGAGATCGCCACCAAGCACGGCCTCAAAGTGGTGCGCAATCTGATCGGCCCCTACATCACCAGCCTGGAAATGGCGGGCGTCTCCATTACATTGCTCAAGATGGATGAGGACCTGCTCAAGCTGTGGGATGCGCCGGTCAAAACCCCTGGTATGCGCTGGGGAATGTAAATAGATTTTGATCTGGGGGCTAGAGCCTTCTAATTCTAGCCCCCATAACATCGGAGCCAGATATGTCAATCGCTCGAGATAAAGTTTTAGAGTGGATCAAAGCTTCTGCAGATGTCCTCGCCGAGAATCGCGATTACCTAATTCAATTGGATGCCGCCATTGGAGACGCTGATCACGGCGCTAATATGGATCGCGGCTTCAAAGCCGTGATGGCGAAAATGCCAGAAATCTCCGATAAAGACATCGGCACCATTTTCAAAACTGTTGGTATGGTTTTGCTGTCCACTGTTGGCGGAGCCGGCGGTCCACTCTATGGAACTTTCTTTCTTCAAGCGGGAATGAAAACAGCTCGTAAGCTGGAACTTGGCCTGGAGGATTGGGCAGCCGCTCTTGAATCGGCTCTGAATGGCGTCATTATGCGGGGGAAAGCCGAACTGAATGACAAAACGATGGTTGACGCTCTAACCCCTGCGGTGAATGCGCTCAAACAAGCCATTGAGGCGAATCTGCCTATGGAACAGGCTCTTCGTTTGTCTGCTGAAGCAGCCAGACAGGGCATGGAAGCGACGATTCCTTTGGTTGCTCGAAAAGGGCGCGCAAGCTACTTGGGTGAACGCAGCGCTGGTCATCAAGACCCTGGCGCCACTTCATCCTATCTGCTTCTAAAAGCAGCCGCCGACACATGGACGGATGGCTAATTCCATCAACCTGACTTTTGAATTCCATTTTTATATAGAACAGGATTAGGAGGCAGTAAAATGGCTAAATATGTAGCAGCAGTAGATCAGGGGACCACCAGCACTCGTTGCATGATTTTCGATCACAGCGGGCGCGTGGTCAGCATTGCTCAGAAAGAGCACGAACAGATCTATCCCAAGCCAGGTTGGGTTGAACACAACCCAATGGAGATCTGGGAGCGCACACAGGAAGTAGTCAAGGAAGCCGTTGCATTGGCCGGCGCCAAACCGGGCGACATCGCCGCCGTAGGCGTCACCAACCAACGCGAAACGACCATCGTTTGGAACAAGAACACCGGCAAACCCTATTACAACGCCATCGTCTGGCAGGATACGCGCACCGACAGAATCTGCAACGACCTGGCAAAGGATGGCGGTCAGGATCGCTTCCGCCCCAAGGTCGGCTTGCCGTTGGCGACGTATTTCTCCGGCCCCAAGATCAAATGGATCCTGGAGAATGTCGAAGGCGTGCGCGCGGCGGCTGAACGCGGCGAAGCAATTTTCGGCAACATCGACACCTGGGAGATTTGGTGGCTGACCGGCGGCCCCAATGGCGGCGCCCATGTCACCGATGTATCCAACGCCTCCCGAACCATGCTGATGAACCTGGAAACCCTGGATTGGGATGATGAGATCCTTGGCATTATGGGCATTCCACGCCAGATGTTGCCCCGGATCGTCCCATCCAGCGACCCGAATGTCTGGGGGAAGACGCCCAAGGATGGCCCCTTCGGCGATTCCATCCCCGTCTGCGGCGACCTGGGCGACCAGCAAGCTGCGTTGGTAGGTCAGACCTGCTTCAGCGTCGGCGAAGCCAAGAACACCTATGGCACCGGCTGCTTCATGCTGCTCAATACCGGCAACAAACCGATCCCATCGAAGAGCGGCCTGTTGACCACCGTAGGCTATCAGATCAACAATCAGCCGGCTGTGTACTGCCTGGAAGGCTCAATCGCCATCACCGGCGCGCTGGTGCAATGGCTGCGCGACAACCTGGAATTCTTCGACTTCTCCAAGCACATTGAAGACTATGCACGCAAAGTCGAAGATAGCGGCGGCATCTACTTCGTCCCTGCCTTCTCTGGCTTGTTTGCGCCATACTGGAAGTCCGATGCGCGCGGCGTGATTGTAGGTCTGACGCGATACGTGACGAAGTACCACATCTGCCGTGCGGCTCTGGAAGCCACCGCCTACCAGACGCGTGAGGTGTTGGACGCCATGAATAAGGACTCAGGCGTGCCGTTGAAAGCTCTCAAAGTGGATGGCGGCATGGTTTATAATGAACTGCTGATGCAGTTCCAGTCCGATATCCTGGGTGTGCCCGTGGTTCGCCCTGTGGTTGCCGAAACCACCGCTTTGGGCGCTGCGTATGCGGCCGGTCTGGCGGTAGGCTTCTGGAACAACCTGGAGGATCTGCGCGCCAACTGGCAGGTGGATAAGACCTGGGAACCCAAGATGGATGACGCCAAGCGCGCTGCTCTATACAAGGGCTGGCTCAAGGCTGTCGAACGCACGTTCAACTGGATTGAACAGTAGCTTCGTGGCCAGGCAAAATCCATCAGAGGTGTGAGACAGATCTTATTGTCTCTCCCACGCGACTAGATCATGCGACGCACCTGCCGCAGCGTGGGTGCGTCGCTCTTATCTACAAAATTATAAGGTACGAAACGATTGGAGAAAATCATGCCAACCAGCGCCAAGAAAAAGCCCGAAAATAAAAAGCATGTAGAAGCGCCTGCAACGAACAAACCCTGGATTTCGATGCGTTCCGGTGTCATTGTGATTGCAATTGTCAGTATTGGAATGGGGATTTTAACCGCTCTACAGGCAATACCATTAAAAGGTTTGGTTGAGGGCATTTTTTGGGGGGTCTTTTTTGGAATTGGCATCTGGTTTATTTTCTTTGGGATGATTCTGGTGAACCGCTTTTTGAGAAAAAAATAAACTCCAGGATAAACGAAATGACGATGACCCGAGGCGCTCTTACCCGATTGAATGACGCGGAATGGGAAATGATGTGGGCGCCTTATGATGAGCCAACATACCAAGCCGTCCTCGCCCATATTCAACCGCATGATGTTGTATTGGATATTGGCGCAGGAGATTTGCGTCTGGCGTTGCGGATGGCTAAAATCGCGAAGCGAGTCTATGCGGTGGAACTGCAACCGACCATCGGATGGCAGGGGGTCGCTGCGATCGCCGGCGCGCTTCCTCAGAACCTCACGATCCTATGCGGCGATGCGCGTGAGTTGCCGTTTCCACCCAACATCACAGTTGGGGTTCTGTTGATGCGCCATTGTCTCCACTTTCAGCTCTATGCAGAAAAGCTGAAAACAGTCGGCGCGCAGAAGCTCATCACCAATGCTCGTTGGCGCTTAGGAGTAGAAATCATACCTTTATCAATCTCTCGCCCTTCTTATTCCGAAATTCCCCTCGGATGGTATGCCTGCTGGTGCGGAGCAACAGGTTTCAAGTGCGGGCCTGCAGAGCAACTGACGCCTGAGAACGAAGAAAAAATATTTGAAGTTCGGAATTGTCCAAACTGCCACAAGCTCGCAGAGGTATGCTGATGCACGAAATAAAAGTTTGCCCGCTTCGTAAAGAACGGATGATAAAGCAAGAAGCTCTTACCTGACTAGTTCTGTATTACCAAATTCAAGGAGTATTTACAAATGAGTAAACCCAAAGTAATTATCATAGGAGCCGGATTTACAGGCGTGGCAACCGCCCACGACCTGGCGTTGCGCGGCTTCGATGTTACAGTGGTGGACCGAGGACCGATCGCCAACGGCACATCCGGGCGTACACATGGCTTGTTGCACAGCGGCGGGCGTTACGCCGTAAACGACAAAGAATCGGCGATCGAGTGTATCGAAGAGAATACGATCCCTGGCGTCATTGAACCCAACGGCGGCTTATTTGTTGCCATCAATGAAAGCGATATGGCCTATGGCGAAGATTTTATCGAGGGGTGCGAAGCCTGCCATATCCCCATCGAAGAGCTAAAACCTCAACAAGCCTTGAAATTAGAGCCGAACCTGAATCCCAACGTCCTGGTTGCGTTTCGGGTGCCAGATGGGACATTTGATCCATTGCGTCTGGCTATGTCCTTTGCCGCCACAGCCAAGTCGAACGGGGCGAAGTTTAAACTATTCACAGAAGTCACAGGATTGATCCTCAACGGCCAGGGAAATGTAACCGGCATAAAAGTATGGGATCGCACCAACGACGAGCGCTATGAACTCTATGGCGACGTGGTGGTCAATGCTACCGGAGCATGGGTGGGGGAGATTACAGCCATGGCCGGGGTGGATGTCCCGATCAGGCCCACCCCAGGCGTCATGGTGGCATTCGATCAGCGCCTGACGAATCACGCCATCAACCGCTTGAATAAGCCTGGCGACGGCGATATCGTCCTACCGCAACGTCAGATGGTTGTCGTTGGCACCACTTCCTTCGAAGTTCAGGATCTGGATTATGTGCCCGTGATCGAAGACCATGTCAAGTTGATGCTGGAACGCGGCGCGGAATTATTGCCAACGATAAGGAATACGAATATGCGCGGCGCCTACATGGCAACCCGACCGCTCTTGGGCAGCGGCGGATCCGGCCGCAGCATTTCGCGCACCTTCAAATGCTTTGACCATAAGGAGACCCACGGCATTGACGGTCTGGTGACCATCACCGGCGGCAAAGCGACCACGCTACGAGCAATGGCTGAAAAGACCGCAGATGTGGTTTGTGAAAAATTGAATATCTCGGCCGCTTGTACAACGAAAGAGGTGCCGCTCATCTCCTATCGTGAATTTTACAGGTTGCCGAATGATGATTAAGGAGACAATATGAGCACAACAAAGACCAAATGGACTGTAAATCTTAAAGTCTACAGGAAAAAAGGCCAAAAGGCTCCCTACTACGATCAATTTACAATGGAAGTAGATCCAGACGAATACGTCTTGGATGCAATCGAGCGCATCTGGGCATTTCACGATCGTTCGTTGACCTTCCGACACGCATGTCATCACTCAACGTGCGGCGCATGTGGAATGCTTGTGAACGGCGTGGAAAAACTCACCTGCATCACCTACATACGAGACGTTGTTGAGGATGGCGGCACGATTGTTATAGATCCGCTGCGTAACTTCCCAATCATCAGCGATTTGGTTGTTGATATGAGCCTGTTTTTCGACCGAATGGAGATGGTTGGACAGAGACAGGTTATCCCCATCGCAGAGGAAATCGTTGGCAGTAGTCAGAAAGCACAAAGCGCTGGAAATGGCAAGGAATATCTTCGCTTGTCAGATTGCATCGAATGCGGGATGTGCATTAGCGCCTGCCCAATTGCGGCTACCAACCCAGATTATCTTGGTCCAGCGGTCCTTGCCGGCGCTCAACAAAGCGGGCTGGATAAAAAGCCAGAGCTATTGCAGATTGTTGACCAGGAAAATGGATTGTGGCGCTGCCACAGCGCATACGAATGCACCGCTGTATGTCCATCCAATGTAGATCCTGCCTGGCGGATCATGGATCTGCGGCGGCAGGTGACGAGTCAACGGTTTAAGCGCCTCTTTCGATAAATTTATAGAAATGGGAGTAAATTGTTATGAGCGAGCATGCTGATAAGTCCGGTATCTCTCAGGCATTTCGATGGTTTGATCCGCGAGGGCGGGATGTTGGCACCATCGCTTTCATCCTCAATCGCATCACAGCTTTAGGGCTGACGTTTTATTTATTCCTACATCTGATCGTGCTTGGGCAATTAGCCAAAGGAGCGGAGGCTTATGATGGATTCCTGGCAACCATCCGAAGCCCGATCTTTGTCTTTGGCGAGCTGTTGGTTGTTGCAGCCGGTTTGTATCACGGTCTGAATGGAATAAGAGTGGGCCTGACCAGCTTCGGCATCGCCGTCCCACAACAGAAAAAACTGTTTTATTGGCTGCTTGCAATCGCAGTTCTTGGCAGTTTGATCTTTGGTATCCGTATGTTTACCGCCTGATGATCTATCACAGACCCAGGAAAGGATATGAAAATGATTCAACCGACATCTGGACCTAAATCCGGCGAAAACTTCTGGCTTTGGTTCTTGAAAATCGTTACCGGTTTGTTCATCATCCTTCTGCTTCTGATCCATTTTGTCGTCAATCATTTCGTTGCCGAAGGTGGTTTATTGACCTATGCCGATGTCGTCGCTTATTATCGCATACCCATTGTGCCCATCATGGAAATCGCCTTTTTGATTTTTGTTGTCTCTCATGCGCTGATTGGGCTACGCAGCATCATCCTGGATCTGCGGCCAAGCCGTCCAGCCTTGACGGCAATTAACTGGCTATTCACTTTGATCGGGATTGCATCGGTCATTTACGGCGTCTGGCTGATCCAAGTGATTGTCTCGCGAGGCAGCGCCTGATAGATGGCGCCATCGGGATTCGCCCGCTTCACATCCCAAGAGCGCTTTTCGGAGATCGCCTCATCCATGATAGGTATTGTGATCGTCTCGCATAGTCGCCCCTTAGCAGAAGCCGTGGTGGAACTCGTCCGACAGGTGTCGGTACAACCAGCCCCCATGGCTATTGCAGCTGGGGTTGGACCTGATCGTAGCGAATTTGGCACAGACGCGGTTGAAATTTCGGAGGCTATTCAGAGCGTTTATAGCCCGGATGGCGTATTAGTTTTGATGGATCTGGGCAGCGCGATTCTAAGCGCAGAGACCGCGTTGGAATTGTTGCCCCCGGAATACAAGTCGAAAATTCGATTCTGTGCTGCTCCGCTGGTCGAAGGCGCTATTGCCGCCGGCGTGCAGGCTGGATTGGGAAGCGACTTAGATACCGTTTGCGAAGAAGCACAAAAGGCGCTTGTACCAAAAATTCAACATCTGGTAGAGGCGGGAGAAATATCTACCCCAGAGCCATTGGCAGAGTTGCCTGAGCCGCCAAGTGAAGCAGCCCAGCAAGTTGTTCTGACCTTACACAATTTGCATGGTCTACACGCGCGCCCCGCGGCTCGATTCGTCCAATTAGCCGCCAAATTTAACGCTGATATTCGGGTGAGCAATTTATCCTCAGGCAAAGGTCCCGTATCCGCAAAAAGTCTGAACGCCTTAGCAACACTCGGAGCGGTGAAGAATGATCAAATCCAGATCACTGCTACAGGACCGCAGGCATCCGAGGCATTACAAGCTTTGAGTCGTCTGGTTGAAGAAAATTTCGGCGAAATCGCCCAGGCGCTTGAAGAAGCGCCGCAGCTATCCACACCGATAGAAACGGTCCCAGCCGCAGAAAATGCTTTGAAGGCGATCCCGATTTCTGAAGGGCTTGCGCTGGGGCCGATCTATCATTTTCAACCGCCGCCGCCGCCCATCCCTGCGGAGAAGGCAACAGATCCAGATAGGGAATGGAACCGGTTGCAACGCGCAATCGAAGAAACACAACAAGCGATTCGCCAACGCCGCAGACAGTTGCTCCAAACCCTGGGCGAAGCGCAAACGGCTATCTTCGACGCGCATTTGCTCATCCTTGAAGATCCAGAACTGCTGGAGCGGGTTCGCCAAAGTATTTATCACGATTGTGAAAATGCCGCCGCCGCCTGGCACAAGAGCATCACCCAGATCGCAAAGAGTTACCAAGCGGTGGACGATCCTTACATTCAACAGCGTTCTGCAGACGTTATGGATGTGGGCAATCAGGTGCTTTTCGCCCTGGCCGGCAAGCCCGCGTCCACGCCCATCAAATTCCCCAAGCCCGTAATTTTGTTCGCCCAAGACATCACGCCTACAGAGACCGCTCAGCTCGAAATGGAGCGAGTCATTGGCATTATTACCGTGGGCGGCGGCCCCACCTCTCATAGCGCAATTCTGGCGCGAGCGCTCGGAATCCCCGCAGTATCCGGCGCCAGTCTCTCTCTTGAAAAATTGCCCGAAGATACGCTGTTAGCCGTAGATGGGTTTAGCGGGACGATTTGGATAGATCCACCGGAAAATGTTCAAAACGAGCTAAAGCAGCGCCGCGACGCCTGGCTCGCCAAACGCAAAAAACTATTACAAAGCAGTCAAGAGCCTGCCGCCATGCGAGATGGACGTCGCATCGAAGTCGCCGCGAACGTGGGCAATGTCAATGACGCTAAGGCTGCAGCAGAGAACGGCGCCGAAGGCGTTGGATTGCTTCGCACAGAATTTCTCTTCTTGACCCGCGAGACGCCCCCCACCGAATCTGAGCAAATCGCCGCATTGCGCCAAATTGGAGAAGCGCTGGGAAACCGCCCAATCATCGTCCGCACTATGGACATCGGTGGTGACAAAGAGCTCCCCTACCTGCAATTACCGCCGGAAGAAAACCCTTTTCTCGGCGTCCGTGCGATCCGCCTTTCTCTTCAAAAGCCCGATCTTTTTCTTACGCAACTGCGAGCGATCTTACGCGCCGGAGCAGACTTTTATTTCCGCATCATGTTCCCGATGGTCACGAACCTGGACGAAGTGCTCCAGGCTCGTCGCTATTTAGAACAGGCTCATCAAATGTTGGAGGCAGAAAACCTCCCTCACCGATGGCCGATCGAAACCGGGATTATGGTTGAAGTTCCGGCAGCCGCACTGTTGGGTTCGACGCTCGCGCCTCATGTTGACTTTTTTAGCATCGGCACTAACGACCTGACCCAATACACTTTAGCAGCCGAGCGCGGCAACCCGCAACTATACGGCTTTGCTGACGCCCTGCATCCGGCTGTCTTACGCCTGATCCAGCAAGTAGCCGAATCGGCGCACCAGCACGGCAAATGGGTTGGCATCTGCGGTGAACTAGCCGGCGACCCGTTGGCGACGCCCATCCTTGCCGGCCTGGGGATTGATGAACTCAGCCTAAACCCCGCCGGCATTCCACGGGTGAAGTCCATTGTAAGAAACTTGGATCAGGAAATGGTCAAACCGTTGGTCGAAGAAGCGCTAAAAGCTGAAAGCCCAGAGACGGTGCGCCAAATGGCAAAAACGTTCATGGAAAAACACCATCTCCTCTAACAAACGTAACACTTAGATCGTTGAAGAATTGAATCACATTCAATCCTCTGTGAATGCCTCATTGCAGAATGTGTTGATTTAACCTGCGCTACCTTAGCCGCGTCAAATAGATTATTCGGCGCAGAGCGACTGCGTATAACTTTCCGAGTCGTTACAGCAATAAGTGATTGCCTGCTCTAAGGAGACAGGAGAAATCGGGACAGGCGGGTCAATATCAAACTTGTCAACACGGAAAAGGCGGCAATCCTAATTGTTTTCTTATTTATAGCTTCGGAAACCTCAGTGTACGGATCGCCTCTTCTCTGATATTTTTGAGATCAACTTGTCTCAAAGGTATCGTGAATGCATATTCTGTGTTTGGGCGTTAATCATACAACCGCATCCCTGGCTTTGAGAGAAAAATTATCCTTCGATGAAGACAGCGCTCGCGCTGCCCTGGCGCGTTTGGGTGACAGCTATAGCACCCCTCAGCTATTTGAGATGGTTATCGTCTCTACATGTAATCGAGTCGAACTATACGCTGCCGCCGCTGAGCCAAATTTCGACGTGCTGGAGAGCCTGTTAGCCGAAGCGCGCGGCGTTGCGAAAGAAGCATTTCGCAACCACGCCTATCGTTATGTTGACGAAAAAGCGATTAGCCATTTATTTCGCGTCGCCTCTGGATTGGATTCCCTGGTCTTAGGCGAGCCGCAGATTTTGGGGCAGGTAACCCGTTCGCTGGAATTAGCGCTGGACGCCGGCGCCTGCGGGAGGCTGCTTTCCCGCTTGTTCCGCTCGGCGATCCATGCTGGAAAGCGGGCGCGCACAGAAACCGCCATCAGCCGCAATCCCGCTTCGGTATCCTCGCTGGCTGCCTGGCTGGCGGTGAAGGAGATGAAAAATCCCCCAGCGGCGCAGGTGGTTGTGGTGGGCGCCGGAGAAATGGCGGAGCTGGCAGTCGAAGCGCTGCGCAAGCGCGGCGTAACCCAAATCACCGTAGCCAATCGGACGCTAACGCGGGCGCAATCTCTGGCTGCACGTTGGCAGGCAAAAGCGGCTACCTTTGAGCAATTAGAGGGGCTGTTACTGGAAGCGGATGTTGTCATTACCTCTACCAGCGCGCCACACACCATCCTCTCCACCTCTCAGGTGAAACAGATAATGTTGAATCGCCCCCATCCGACGATCACTATCATTGATATTGGCGCCCCACGCGACGTTGAACCGGAGGTGGGGCAGATTCCGGGCGTCAAACTATACGATCTAGACCAACTTCAACATCAGGTCGAACATTTGTTGGCGGAACGCGCTGCTGCCGCGCCGCAAGTGGAAGCCATTTTGGCGGAGGAAGAAGCCCAATTTTTGCAATATTTTAACTCGATCAACATGCTGCCATTGATTGCAGAGTTGCGCCAGCAGGCAGATGCCATCCGCCAACATGAACTGGAACGGACGCTGCGCCGTTTGCCCGATCTGACCCAGGCGGAACGCGAGCGGATCGAAGCCATGAGCCGCGCCCTGGTGAACAAGATTTTAGAAGCGCCCACTTTACGATTGCGCATCGAGGCAAACTGCCCTCACGCCCCAGAATACGCCACAGCAGTGCGGACATTGTTCGACCTGCATGACGGATCTGAGATATGCACCTTTTCAAAGCAGCCCTGCCCCATCCAATCCTCCGGCGACCACCTCCGACGGCAACCATCAGCCATTTCTGCAAACCGCGGCTATTGAATCGGTTGAAAGAAGCTTGAACATTATCCATGATATGGAAAGGTAAAAAAAACATGACCCTCGCCCCCAACCTGACCGAACGCGCGGCTGCTGAGCGCGCTTACCAAAATGAGCGCATGGTTCACTCCGATTTCGACCAGGCGCCTTTCACCATCGCCTGGGAAGTCACGCGCGCCTGTGCCTATGCGTGCGTTCATTGCCGCGCCGATGCACAGCATCGCCGCGATCCGCGCGAGCTGACTACCGCCGAAGCGAAAGCGTTGATCGAGCGACTGGCAGCGTTTGGCAACAACCCGATATTAATCTTTACCGGCGGCGATCCGATGATGCGCCCGGATCTGTTCGAGCTGATCGAATATGCGGCCGAACGCGGCCTGCGCTGCTCGCTTACCCCCACGGCGACTGCCTTGCCCACCCATGAACGGCTGGAAAAGGCGCGCCAGGCGGGTATCCGGCGGGTGGCGCTTTCACTAGATGCGCCGCGCCCAGAGATCCACGACGACTTTCGTAAAGTGAAAGGCTCCTGGCAGCGGACGATGGACACCTTGCACCGGGCACATGAAGTCGGCCTCAGTGTACAGGTCAATACCACGGTAGCCAAACACAACATTGATCTGTTACATGAAATGCCGCCCTTCATCGAGGAAGTGAACGCTGTGCAATGGTCGGTCTTCTTTCTCGTTCCCACCGGGCGCGCCATGATTGAGCAAATGGTCACGGCTGAACAACACGAAAGCGTCTTTCATTGGCTCTACGACCTCTCTCAAACTGCGCCTTTCGACATCAAGGCCACCGCCGCCCCCATGTATCGCCGCGTGGCGATCGAGCGCAAGCGCGCTCAAAATGACGGCCAACCTGTTACGTTTCAAAGCGCAGGGTTTCAATACGCCGACGGCCTGCATCGCCCCACCAAAGGTGTGAACGACGGCAACGGTTTCTTATTTATCTCGCACATCGGAGAAATTCAACCCTCTGGATTTTTACCAATCACCGCTGGCTGGGTGCGCCAACATGACATTGTGGATATTTATCGCAACTCGCCGATTTTCAAGGCTCTGCGCGACCCAGACAGGTACAAAGGGGTATGTGGCAAGTGTGAATATCGTTATGTGTGCGGCGGTCAACGCGGGCGCGCCTATGGCGTCACAGGCGATTATCTGGAAAGCGACCCCGCATGTGTGTTGGTGAGCAGAGCGCGAAAGCCCTGAAGCAAAAAACAGGTGACGAATGGAGACATTAATTCACCCATCCACTTTCAACTTACAGGTATCTCAACCCGAAACGCCTTTCCTGCGCGCCTGCTACCGCTTGCCGACCGACTACACTCCAGTATGGTTCATGCGTCAGGCGGGGCGTTACATGGCGGAATACCGCGCCATCCGTGAAAAATATACTTTGTTGGAGATTTGCTTCCACCCCGAACTTGCCGCTGAGGTGACGCTGCAACCTGTACGCGCGCTGGGCGTGGATGCGGCGATCATCTTTGCGGATATTCTCCTGCCGTTGATCCCTCTGGGTGTAGGGCTGGATTTTGCCGCGGGAGAGGGACCCGTCGTTGGACGGCCAGTGCGCACCATGGAAGATGTAGCGGCGCTCAAGCCCATTCACGCAGAAACGGATCTGAGTTATGTGTTGGAGGCTATCCGCATCGTGCGCGGCGAGCTAAAAGACACACCGCTGATCGGCTTTTGCGGAGCGCCGTTCACTGTTGCTTCTTATATGATCGAAGGCGGTTCATCGCGCGACTTCCTGAAGACCAAAACGCTGATGGTTTCCGCCCCTCATATCTGGCACGCGTTGATGGAAAAACTAACGCAAACGCTGGCCGATTATCTGGGGGCGCAAATCCGCGCCGGCGCCCAGGCCGTGCAGGTCTTCGATTCCTGGGTTGGAGCGCTCAGCCCACAAGATTATGAAAAATTCGTCCTGCCTTATTCAGCTAGGCTCTTGCGCTCTGTCGCTCATTATCGCGTACCAGTCATCCATTTTGGCGTCAACACCGCCACGCTCCTGCCCTTGATGAAACGCGCTGGCGGGGATGTGATAGGTCTGGACTGGCGTCTCCCTTTGGATGAGGGCTGGGCTTTGCTTGGTAACGATGTAGCCGTGCAAGGGAATCTGGACCCAACTGTTCTATTTGCACCCTTGCCAGAAATCAAGCAACGCATCGAAGATGTGCTGCGCCGCGCCAATGGCCGACCAGGGCATATCTTCAATTTGGGACATGGCATCTTACAACACACTCCGGTGGATCATGTAAAAGCAGCCGTTGACATGGTGCATGAATATGGACATTAATGGTCTTGGACTGATCGCCGCGCTTACTGCCTTTCTGAGCATCTGGCTGGGACACGTCTCGGTGCGAAAAGTGGAAGCGCACACAGTTCACTTGTGGAAACCAACGCTCATTGCCATCGCGTTGGGATTGGCGTTCGAGATCGCCTCCCTGCTCGTCGCCAGCCGTGCGCTTTCGCTCGTCTTCGGCATCCTGGGCGTCACCCTGCTATGGGATGCTTTTGAGATTCAGCGCCAGGCGCAGCGCGTCCGCAAAGGGCACGCGCCTGCTAATCCTGCCAATCCACGCCACGCCTCAATGCTGGCAGAACCCGATGCGCACGCCATACCATTCGACCTGCTCAACCGGGATCCGGTCGGCAGGAAGGTGGACGCAGACGAAGCATTTGAATTAATAGAGGTGCGTTCAAAATGAACCTGTTTGGATTATTCGTCGGCGTTGCGACATTATTCATCATCGGATTGGGCTTTCCGCTGGTCATTCAAGGCGAGCGCCGCTTCGGTTATCTGTGGTGGCCGTATATGCTGGGGCTTGGTGTTTTTATGATCCTGATTTCGCTCTTCGTAAAAAATGATTGGCTATCCGCAATTATTGGGGCGCTAGGCGCAACCTTCGTTTG
>DYGV01000043.1:0-5254 GCA_020724505.1 Anaerolinea thermophila | reverse complement strand
TGGGGATCAACTGAGTTGAAAGAGCAAGCCGTGCGCGCCGAGTTAGGTTGGTATCCATTCAATGCCAATAAAATCAAACCGCCCTTTGAGGCAATCATTAGGAAGTGGAAAGCTCCGCACTTATAACATGAATACCTGACATATCGTGATTATTGGCGGCGGCGTCGCTGGGCTTTCCGCCGCATACTATGCCATAAAGAAAGCCCAAGAACGAAGTTTACCAATCCGTGTCAGCCTGCTAGAAAAAGAGGCGCGCTGGGGAGGAAAGATCGTCACCGAGCGCATCGCGTTTGACGGCGGACATTTCATCATCGAAGGCGGACCGGACGCATTTCTGGCGACCAAACCTTGGGGCGTTGCACTTTGCAAAGAACTGGGGCTTGGCGAACGTTTACAGGGCGTCAATCCGCGCCTGAAAAACACTTATGTTTTACACCGCAACCGCCTGGCGCCGTTGCCCGATGGGCTGGCGTTGATGATCCCTACCAATGCCCAGGCGATTCTGAAATCGCCATTGATTTCCTGGATCGGCAAGGCGCGCATGGGCTTCGATTTTTTACTCCCGCCGGCGCCGGCCAACGGGGACGAAAGTTTGGGATCGTTTATCAGCCGTCGGCTCGGCCGTGAAGCGTACGAGAACCTCATCGAGCCGCTGATGTCTGGGATATACGCCGGCGACGGCGACGCGCTCAGCCTGGCAGCCACCTTTCCTTACCTGCGCGACCTAGAACTTAAATATGGCTCACTGGCGCGCGGCGCGCTTATCATGCGTAAACAATCCAATGGCAAATCATCGCCGAGCGCCCGTTCTGCTTTCCTCACACCCACAACAGGCCTGGCGGAAATCATTGAAGCTCTGGTCTCTCGTCTCCAGGCGGATCATGTAGATCTGCGCCTGGGAACTTCTGCGACGGGTTTATCGCAAAGCGGTCGTGGTTATCTGGTGCATTTAGAATCCGGCGAGGTGCTGCCAGCGGACGGGGTGATCCTGGCCGCGCCGGCGTATGCCAGCGGTCACCTGATGGCGCCATTGGACGCTGAACTGGCTGCTGTGCTCAGGGAAATTCCCTACGCCTCAACGGCCACCATTTCGCTTGCCTATCGCGCAAGCGATCTGCCGCGCCAACTGGACGGTTTCGGATACGTCATCCCGCGCCGCGCAGGACGGCGCGCTCTGGCCTGCACCTGGACTTCGACCAAATTCCCCCACCGCGCCCCCGATGCGTATGCCTTACTGCGGGTTTTTATCGGCCGCGCTGGTCAGGAAGAGGCCATACCCTGGAATGAAGAGGCGCTAGTTCGCCTGGCAAGGGAAGAACTGCAACAGACGTTGGAAATAACTGCCGATCCGCTGATTTCCAGGGTCTTTGTTTGGGAAAATTCGATGCCGCAATACAACCTAGGGCATCCCACAAGATTAGCCCGTCTCTCGGAACTTTTGCAGCAACACCCCGGGCTGGCATTGGCGGGAAACGGTTATCGCGGCATAGGCATTCCGGATTGCATTCATTCTGGCGAGCTGGCTGCTGAGACGCTGATGGCGCTTTGGTCGCCTAGGACGGAGTAAAAACAGCCAGCCCACCCGCTACACCTACACCGGCCAATACTCGCACATCTCAGAGTTTGGCCTGCTTTTCTACAACGCCCATTGGTACGACTCGTCGCTGTTCTGATGGATGCCAAAATAAATGGCAAACTCTACCTATTAACTACAATTCATTTTTCTCACAAACCTTTAATAATAGATCATCGTTTTCTTTGGTAAACTCGGCGAAATTAAGTTCGCAGAGCTTTTTGGAACTTCTTTCATGACCGTTTCTTTGACCCTCTCCCTTATTATCGTCCTGATTTCCCTGGTTCTCATCCTTATTGAGAGCCGTTTTGAGGTTGAGCGGGTTCCGGTGAAGGTGCGCAGGAAGAAGTAGTTCCGTAAGTTCAGCTAAATCATACCCAGCCAAAGGCCGCTCAACCAGAGAGCGGCTTTTTTGTTTTCTGGCGAACCACCGCAGGAGAGAATATGCGATCTGATCAAATCAAACATGGTCTGGAACGCGCTCCACACCGCTCGTTACTTAAAGCAGTCGGCGTGAGCGACGAAATGATGGGTAAGCCATTCATTGCCATCGTCAATTCCTATGTGGACATCATCCCGGGTCATGTGCATCTGCAAGAGTTCGGGCGGTTGGTCAAAGATGCGGTACGCGCCGCCGGCGGCGTACCTTTCGAGTTCAATACCATCGGCGTAGATGACGGCATCGCCATGGGACACGCCGGGATGAATTACTCGCTACCCTCCCGTGAGTTGATCGCCGACTGCGTGGAGACGATGATCGAAGCGCATTGCTTCGACGGTATGGTATGCATCCCCAACTGCGACAAGATCGTCCCTGGTATGCTGATGGCAGCCGTGCGCACCAACATCCCCACCATTTTCGTCTCTGGCGGGCCGATGGCGGCGGGCAAAACCCCGCAGGGGCAAACCGTGGATTTGATCTCCGTATTCGAGGGGGTGGGCGCAGTGCAAGCTGGCAAAATGAGCTCGCATCAATTGAAAGTACTGGAAGATTACGCCTGCCCCGGCTGCGGTTCTTGTTCGGGAATGTTCACTGCTAACAGCATGAACTGTTTGATGGAGGCGCTGGGGCTGGCGCTGCCCTATAACGGCACAGCGCTGGCTAACACCGTCGAACGCGCGCAACTCGCCCGTCGCGCCGGAAAGCTGATCCTAGAGTTGGTCGAAAAACAAATCACGCCACGCCAGATCGTCACCCCCGAAGCGATTGACGATGCCTTCGCCCTGGATATGGCCATGGGCGGCTCGACCAACACCGTATTGCATACGCTGGCTATCGCTCATGAAGCGGGTGTCGCTTACTCGCTGGAGCGTATTAATCAGGTGGCCGATAAAGTGGCGCACCTGTGCAAGGTCAGCCCTTCGGGCCCCTGGCACATGGAGGACGTTCACCGCGCCGGCGGCATCCCCGCCATTCTCAAAGAAATCTCGAAGATGGATAGCCTGTTGCATGCCGACCGCCTTACCGTGAGCGGCGGGACCTTGTGGGAGAACATCCGCTCCGCAGAAATTCGCGATGAAGAGGTGATCCGCCGTCGGGAGAACGCTCACTCGCCGCATGGCGGGCTGGCAATTTTGTTCGGCAACCTGGCGCCGCGCGGCGCAGTGGTCAAAACCGGCGGCGTCAGCCCAACCATGCGGCGGTTCAGCGGTGCAGCGAGAGTGTACAACTCGCACGATGAAGCCATGCGCGGCATCATGGATGGGCAGGTCCAGCCCGGCGAAGTGGTGGTCATCCGCTACGAAGGTCCGCGCGGCGGTCCGGGGATGATGGAGATGCTCAGCCCCACCAGCGCCATCATGGGTATGGGATTGGGCGAGAAAGTTGCCCTGATCACCGATGGACGCTTTTCGGGCGGAACACGTGGGGCGTGCATTGGACATGTCTCGCCGGAGGCGGCCGCTGGCGGGCCGATCGCTGCTCTGGTTTCGGGAGATGTGATTGACATTGATCTCGACCGGCGCACATTGTATGTGCGCCTATCCGATGAGGAGATCGCGGCGAGGCTGGCGCAGTTGCCGCCCTTCGAGCCGCGCACCCAGAGCAAATGGCTGCGACGCTACGCGCGCTTCGTGACCAGCGCCGATACCGGCGCAGTTCTGCTCGATCATTAAGCCGTAACACGAGATTTATCTCGTGCAGTTGACGGCATAAATGCCGTGATACAGAGCACAGAAAGATTAGCTGGCCTTTGAGCCGTAACACGAGATTTATCCCGTGCAGTAGACGGCATAAATGCCGTGATACGGAGCGCAGAAAGATTAACTGGCTTTTGAGCCGTAACACGAGATTTATCTCGTGCAGTTGACGGCATAAATGCCGTGATATGGAGCACAGAAAGATTAGCTGGCCTTTGAGCCGTAACACGAGATTTATCTCGTGCAGTTGACGGCGATACCTAACGCAGAGGCGCGAAATAACTGAATGGATTGATATGGAGGAGCTATGTTAAGAACCGGCGCACAAATCATCTGGGAATGTCTCTCACGCGAGGGCGTTCGCACCGTCTTTGGATACCCGGGCGGGGCGATCCTGCCGGCGTACGACGCCCTGGTGAACTATCCTATCCACCACGTGTTGACGCGACACGAGCAAGGGGCGGCGCATATGGCGGATGGTTACGCCCGCGCCGGCGGCGGAGTGGGCGTAGCCATAGCCACTTCCGGGCCAGGGGCAACCAACCTGGTCACCGGCATTGCCACTGCACTGATGGACTCTTCGCCTATCGTATGCCTCACCGGCCAGGTAGCCAGTAAATACATCGGTTACGACGCCTTTCAAGAGACCGACATCACT
Organism: Anaerolinea thermophila; assembly: GCA_020724505.1. Classification (GTDB taxonomy): domain Bacteria; phylum Chloroflexota; class Anaerolineae; order Anaerolineales; family UBA4823; genus RBG-16-57-11. The sequence continues at coordinate 884 of DYGV01000043.1, read as the reverse complement.
GGCATCACCCTGCCAATCACCAAGCACAACTATCTGGTGACGGATGTGCGTGATCTGGGGCGGGTTCTGCGCGAGGCTTTCTTCATCGCCCGTTCTGGGCGGCCGGGGCCGGTGCTGGTGGACATTGCCAAAGACGTCCAGCAGGCGGCCATCGAATGGGAGTACGACGAAACGCCCATCCGCCTGCCGGGTTATCGCCCTGATCTAAGCCCACTGACGGAGGACTTCGAGAAAGCCGTGGAGATGATCCACGCCGCCAAACGCCCGCTGATCCTGGCCGGGCATGGCGTGCTGATGGCTGGAGCGATGCAAGAGCTGCTTCAGTTCGCCGAGCGCACGCGTACACCGGTAGCGATGACGCTCCTAGGCATCGGCGGCTTTCCCGCCAGCCACCCGCTGAACCTGGGCATGATGGGCATGCACGGCGAAGCCTGGGTCAACCATGCCATTCAAGAAGCCGATCTGCTGCTGGCGGTGGGGATGCGCTTCGATGACCGCGTCACCGGCAACCTGGCGACTTATGCGCAAAAAGCCCGCAAAATCCACTTCGAAATTGACCCTTCCGAAATCAACAAAAACGTGAAGGTGGATCTGGCCCTCATCGGTGATCTGCGCCAGTCATTACAACACATCCTACCGCACATCCAACCCTGCGATCACTCGGAATGGCTGGAGTACATTGACGAAATGCGCGGCGATAGCGCAGTGCGCGACATCCAAAACCTGCCGGATAACGGCCGCCTGTACGCTGCACACGTCATCAACGATCTGTGGCGCTACACCCGTGGCGAGGCGCTGGTGGTCACCGATGTTGGGCAGCACCAAATGTGGACGGCGCAATATTATCGCCACGACAAACCCTACTCGCTCATCTCCTCTGGCGG
>DYGV01000042.1 GCA_020724505.1 Anaerolinea thermophila | reverse complement strand
TTTGGGCGCAGGAAATTGACGCCGATCATCACATTCGGGAATATCAAAACGAAATTCGCCACAAGATCCTGGATATGTATGGATTCGAAGCGGTGCCGGATGAAATCGAGCAATATATCCAGGCGGCTTCCGCTGAACCGGCGATGGAGGAGAGCGCAATTTTTGATGCAGTTGTGGATATCGTGGTTGGCGGGAATTATGATTACTATATTTATGACCTGGTTCCCCTGGGGCATGCTCTCTATTACTTGAGCATGGCAAAGGTGTATGACGAATGGATCAACAAGATCACCAAGCTGCGAGAAGAGATGCGCGAATATGAAGAGATGGTCTCGCGGTTGAAACGTGAGAAGGAGACCGAAGAAGACCAGATCCTACGGGAGCTTCAATACATCCGCACGCGCATCAACGCCTCGTCGCGCATCTTAACAGATAAAGAAAAAACGGCATTTTTCTTTGTGGTTGTGCCTGAAGAGATGATCTTGATTGATACGCAGAAAGCTGCCAACTTGTTCGCGAAGTTCGATGTTCCCATCTCCGGATATGTGGTGAACAGGGTGGTGCCGCGAGAACTTCTGAGCCAAAACATCCCTTCGTATTTGCGCAATCGCATTGAGATGCAAGATAAATATCTCAAGCAAATAAATGAAATGTTCGGGGCGCAAGTGGCATCCCATGTTCCAGAACTGGAGCGAGATGTGACCGGTTTACCGATGATCGAGAAGCTGGCTGGGATCATGTTCGGTGAGTAGGTGCAGCGATGAACGAGATTGCAACTTCTATGAAAGACTATCTGCTTCAACATCCGCAGTTGCATTACGTGTTCTTTGGTGGCAAAGGCGGTGTTGGCAAAACTGTGATGGCCGGGGCAACCGCGATTTGGGCGGCAAACCAGGGTAAGCGCGTGATGCTGGCTTCCACCAACCCGGTGCATAGCCTGAGCGGCTTGCTGGGTCAGGATGTCTTTGGCAAGCATACGCCGGTTACGGGCGTCCCCAACTTGTGGGCTTATGAGATAGACACCAAAGACACCATCGAGCGCTCCAAACAGGAGATACGCGAGAAAATCCAGTGGTTTCTAAAATTCGCTGACATCTCAACCAAGGCGGAAGACTTCGTTGAATCGGCGACGATGAACCCGGCGTTTGAAGAATCGGCGATGTTCGAGAACATGATTGACCTGATGTTCAAAGATGAATATGATCTTTATGTGTTCGATACCGCGCCGACAGCGAACGCCCGCCGCCTGTTGGGGATGTCCAAAGTGTATTCTCTTTGGGTGGGGAAGATGCTCAAAAGCCGCGAAGAAGCTCGCTCTTTGCGTGAGCTTCTTTCGTTCACGAAGAAGAAGGAAGAAGATCCTCTGATGGATTATCTGGTATCGTTCCGTGAACGAATGGGTCATGCGCGCGAACTGCTGACCGATGAACAAAAAACCGCCTTCTTCTTCGTCACGCTGGCTGAAGCGCTTCCGATCGCTGTGATTACTCGCTTCATTGGCTGGTTCCACGATTTTGGTATTCCAGTTGGCGGCGTGATTGTCAATATGATGATTGACCGCGCCCAAGTAAAAGAGGATTCGCCGGAGTTTGTGCGCAATCGGGTGGAGATGCAAGCGCGGTATATGGAAGATGTTTGGGAGAAATTTGATGGCTTGGTGCGTTCCATCGTTCCGCTCTATGAGACTGAAGTGCGCGGCGTGGAAATGTTGAAGCGGACCGCCAACAGCTTGTTTGTATAAACGGTTCTAAGATAACGATTTCCAGGCGACCAGAGATTTGCACCGCCTAAACAGGAATGATAATCGGACGGGCAGGCTGGCCGCCTGGGTTATTTCTTTGCACGGAGGAGATCATGGATCTGGGTTTAAAAGGTTTGCGCGCTTTTGTTGCGGGAGCAAGTCGTGGATTGGGATATGCAACCGCGCTAGGGTTGGCGCGAGAAGGCGCAGCGGTGGCTTTGAATGGCCGCAACGTGGAACGATTGACTGCCGCGGCGCAATCCATTCAAGCGGAAACTGGATCAAAGGTCGTCCCAGTCGCTGGAGATGTGTCTGAAGTAGAAACGCCCTCGCGCTTGATTGTGGAGGCGGTGACACAATTGGGTGGCTTGGATCTGCTGGTCACAAACGCTGGTGGGCCCCCGCCGGGGAAATTTGAGACTTTTGACGATGCAACCTGGCAAAAGGCGGTGGATCTCACATTATTGGGGCATGTGCGATTGATCCGCGCCGCGCTTCCATATTTGCGCCAATCCAAAGCTGCCAGCGTTTTGACGATCACCTCTTATTCGGTTAAACAGCCCATCGTAAATTTGGTTCTATCGAACAGTGTCCGTTTGGCGACGATCGGTCTGACCAAATCTCTGGCGCTGGAGTTAGGAGCGGATGGCATCCGCTTCAATTCGATCTTGCCTGCCTGGACAGAGACTGAACGAGTGATTGAGCTGATGACCGCCAGAGCGCAGACGAATGGTACAACGGTGGAGGAGGAACTGATGAAACAGGCGCGAGATAGCGCCTTGGGTCGAATGGGCAGACCGGAAGAATTCGCTAACGCGGCGGTTTTTTTGTTATCTCCAGCAGCGTCTTATATTACCGGCGTCATGTTATCGGTAGATGGCGGCATGTATAAAGGTACTTTCGAAAGCACGCAAAAGGTGATCTTTGCCTCAACCAATCCGGTGAAGATCGCCGCGGTGCATTTGGGCTTCCGGCAGATGTTCCCTGAACAGAGCTTTGAATTTGAAGGGGTCAAGTGCGCTCCGTTTAGCGTCAGCGAGCAGCCCATGACGGACTTGCAGACCTTGCAAGGCGCAACAGAACGCTGCCAGCGTGCAGCGGAAACCAATCCAGATGCAGATTATTGGGTGGGTGTTGAGGGCGGCGTGAGCGATGTTTCTGGAGAAATGCACGCTTTTGCCTGGGTTGTTATAAAGTCGCGCCAGCGAATGGGCAAAGCTCGAACCGCTGAATTTATGCTGCCGCCGCCCGTGGCGAACCTGGTGCGCCAGGGCAAAGAATTGGGCGATGCGGATGACATCGTGTTCGCTCAAAAAAATTCCAAACAGGAACATGGCGCGGTTGGTTTGCTCACCGGAAATGTGATTGATCGCACGGCGCTCTACCAACAGGCTGTCATCTTGGCTTTGATTCCTTTCAAAAACCCCCATCTTTATTCCGCCTCAAACCTGTAGGCTTGCCTGGTTCAAGATGCGCTATCCGTTGTTGAAATAGTCGGCCGCTCGGGATGAGGGGATGACTGGAGTTTTGGTGGAAGGGAAAAGCGTAGTTCGACGCCAAAGTATAGCAACAGGGCGAAAAGGACGGTCGGGATGAAAGTAACAACCGGAAGCCCCCAGATTATTAGAACATCCCGCCAGCCCTGTGTTGGCGGCAATAAGGCGATCACCAGCACTCCGGCGGCTTTTGTCACCAAACCATGCGTCAGGAAGTAAGAATAGCTGATATTCCCCCACCACACGAACGGCTGCCATGAGAAAAAGTGGGCGGTAAGGCCTTCCGGCGAGAGAAAGCAATCCAGGAACAGAGGAATGAGGCTGATAAAGATGATCAGCATGCGCCAGGTCAGACCGACCAGATTGATGGGCGTCAGCACGATCAGGGTGCACATGATTGGGATGATCGCCAGACCGCTTCCCTTGGGTAATGGTTTGCGGTAGCCCATCGTGAGTAATTCGTAGGTGATGAAGCCAGCGATGAACATGATCAGGCGAATGGGACCGCCGAGTTGACTGTAAAGCAGCAAAGCTGTAAGAGTGACAGTGACCCAGAATAGCAACCGTTGACGCGGCTGCCAGGCGCGCATACGCAATCCGTCCAGCAAGAGCGGTAGCGCCAGGATCCAAAACAACTCGTAGCTCATTATCCAGGCAACCGAGATCAGAGGCGGGATGTTAAAGACGCCCGGCAATAGAAGCATATTTTGAACCAGATAGATAACCGCACGGCCGGCGCTGTCGGGTATTTTACTGAAGGCGGGGAACAGGAGAGACAAAACTACATACAGGGCGAAGATCGCAAAATATGGTGGATATAAGCGACGGACGCGCCGGGCGAGATATGAGAAAAAGGGGATAGGGCGCTTAATCAGGGAGGCGTAACTCAGGTAACCGCTGATGAAGAAGAATAGATCTACCGCCGCCGGGGCGGTGGTGTAGTAAAAATCAACCCACTCATGGGTGACGCCGGACGGCGGTACATGCGTGGTGAGAAATTGAGTATAGTTGTGCCCAATGAAGATGATCAGCATGGCAAAGCCGCGCATCCCCTGGATAAACGGAAAATACTTCTTTCCTGGAGCTACATTGGGTTGAACGATTGGATTGAACAGGCTTAGATCCAGTTTCATCGGACAAGATTCTGAGATCAGTCTTTTAGCTCTACTACCCAGGATTCCAAGGATGCGGAGGCGTTCACGGAGTTCCAGGTGAATTCCCTGGCGATCTCGTTCCTGGCGGGGGCAGCCTGTCTCTCCATGCGTTCAATTCCCCTTCGAGCAGATAAATTTGCGGGCGACTATTTGGCCGGTGAATGGGTCAATCAAAAAGTAAGCCTCGCGGAAAAGCGGCTCTGGCATAATGGACTCGATCGTTGAGGATTTTGCAGTAGTAACGGTTGGGCTTGTCCAGGGCTTGGGAATGGCGCGCACAAACCAATACTCCGAAGACGAGCGAATGGCCTGATTTTCAGGGGGAATGGGACCTGGGCAATTGCTGATCGGAATACTCGAAAATTCGGCTACGACGTCTCGGCCATAGACTCGGTTGACATTCACCACTTCCCAATTCGCCCTGTTTTGGGAGGAGGTGTTGGGTCTGAGCGCTTCCCAGGTAATGTCCAGGATTTTGTCCTGCTTGAGGCGCGCCGGTTGTGGGTTGCAAGCTGTGAACAGCCCCAACCCGAAGAACAACAATATTACGGGGAAAATTATACGCTGAGATGTTTTCATGATGGATTTTCCCAATCAATAGTGAGCGGCGCGGTAAATTGGTCGGCGAGATAGATTTCGATGCGCAGCGTAGCCTGCGGCAGCTCGGAAATCGGCATTTGCAATGACCCACCCAGGAGATCGGTGGCTACCGTCGTCCAGCTCTCGCCGTTGTCGGCGGAATAGCGCACCAGTGCGGGCGTCTGTGGACCGCCCCAACGGAGGGTTATCTGATCTTTGCTTTGCTCAATCTGAGGCGTGCGAAGCGCTTCCTGAGCGAGCGGTGCGGTCAGGGTGCGCTGGGCTACGGCGTTGCCTTTGTAAGCAATCCTAATGTCCGTGATGGGCCCCTTTGGCGCAGGCACCAGGCTGATGATGGAGCGTATCTGGATGCCTGGTTCTTCAGCGCGCAAGACTTCTACTGGATATTGACTGACGATTTGGCCGCTGGAATCAATGAATTGCACGCTGTAATCGCTGCCAAGCGATGGCGCGTCGAGAAAACCTGGAAGGGCATAAGTTGAATCGAGGGCTATCTCATCATTGTCTTCCAAGTACGCGCGAATCAGGATGCCAGATGATGTCTGTAACCCGGTTGTGGGAAGGCCGCGAAGCACGCTGAACATGGCGTTGTACGTGTAATCGGAAATCCATTGCTTGCTGCAATATCCCATAATGTCGGAGTAAGTCAGCGGGGAAAGTACCTGCATACGATTGATGTTCAGGCCATATTGTCCGATGGAGCCATTGGGATAGGGGTAATTTCGGTCACCGCTCACGCCACAGGGGGCATGATCGCGGCCTAAATTATGTCCGATCTCATGGGCGGCGATATATCCGCCATTGATGCCAAAATCGCTGGAATCGGCCAGGCCTAATGAGACGAATAAACCTATCCAACCAATACCCGCCGTCCCGCCATTGAACCAGGTTTGGCCGTATTGATTTTCGACTGGTACGACCCCATAATAAACCTGCCATTCGGGAGCGCCGTCAGTGCGCTTCAAGGTGGTTAGGCGGTTGAGCAGCGCAGACCAGCCGGAGGTGGTGTGCAAATTTTCGCTGGAACTAATGGCCTGACGATTTGACACGTTGACACCGCTAAGAGGATACATTTTCATCAGATCGGGCGTGATGTAATTCGTGCTGGCGGCTGGGAAAGTAAGGCCACTGAAGTCAATGTATTCGATGGGTACGGCTTTGATGTTGAAAGTTGGAACAGGGTTGAAGTTTAAAGTCGTTGCCAGGGTATTGTTGGTCTCATTACGCTCAACGACCGTGTTTCTCGAATCGAGTGTAATTTGGAGGTTAACTGAACCCGACAGCCATGCGGATGGCAGGCTTGCGTTGAAGGTAGATTGGATGTCCTCTTTCGACCAATTGACCGGTACTGAGGCTGGTCCAATGACCAAAGGCGAGCCTGGCAGAGGCGCGCCGTCGCGGCTGGCAGATAGAGAGACATATACATTTGTTATCGGTGCGTCACTGTTGTTATGGGCATAGATACGGATGACGGTGGGGCGGCCGGCAACCAGAGGCACGGTATTCGATGGGTTTTGAATGGCCTGAGTCGGCTCGATTTGATCCAATAAAAGATCCAAGTTAGATTGAAGCGCTACCAGAGGCAAATACGTTTTGTAATCCGCCGAAGGCGATAATAGGGAACCTGGCGCTGGCGTTTCAGTTTCATCTTGCGCCTGGGCAGGAGGGTGTGAAATGCCAGAAAAAAGGATGATCAAGATACTCGCTAGAAACGGCAAAATGTTGCTCAGTAAGTTTTTTGAAAAGCCAAACTTCATTTTTCCTCAAAATCATCTATGGGTAAGATTTGTCGCTAGGTGGGAGCGAACAAAGGAAAAGTATAGCATGGAATTAAAGGTTTCAGGAATCGATTAGCGAATAAGAGCGTAATTTCGCCAATCTTTACCGACAACATGTAGAATAATTGTATAAATAATATTGACAAAAATTTTATACGATGATAAGATTCCTTTCGTGTCAAAAGACAGGTAGACAGGGAAGTGATAGATGAAAAAAGCGATCATCATCGGCGCAGGAATGGGAGGATTGGCGACTGCTTTGCGTTTGCGTCATCTGGGGTTTGAGGTAGTGGTGTTAGAAAAACAGGCTCAACCCGGAGGTCGCAGCAATGTAATTCAGGAAGATGGTTATCGAGTGGATACTGGTCCGACCATTCTCGTGATGAAGAATACATTTGAAGAACTCTATCGCTCAATTGGGCAGGATTTTGAACAGCGTCTGAAACTGGTTCAGCTCGATCCCAACTATAGAATTTACTATCATGATGGGACATCACTTGATCTTTTCAGCAACATGGCGCGCTTGGCTCAGGAAGTTGAAAAGGTGGCGCCGGGGAGCGCGCAGCGCCTCTTTCGTTTTATCGGGGAGAGTGCGAAGAAATATGAGTTAGGGATGGATTTTGTGGATCGAAACTACGCCCGCATAACGGATCTGGCTAACCCTGAGGCGGGATGGCGGTTGCTTCGAACCAGTGCCCACCAAAATTTGTACCGCCAGGTGGCCAGGTTTTTTAACTTCAACGACAAACTGGCAAAAGCTTTTTCGTTCCATTCAATGTTCTTGGGCCTCTCGCCTTTTGATGCTTTGGCAATGTATAGCCTGATCACGTATGCAGATCTGGCGTTGGGAATGTGGTATCCAAAAGGCGGGATCTACAGCATCGTCGAGGATATGGTCTCGCTGGCACTGGGAATGGGAATAGAAATCCGTACCCAAGCTCCCGTAGAGCAAATTTGTGTAGAAAACGGACGTGTGCAAGGGGTCGCGCTGGCTTCAGGCGAGCGATTGGGAGCGGATCTGGTCATTTCAAACGCCGATTTGCCCTACACCTATCGAAAATTATTAGCGCCGCAATTTCGTAAAGCGTACTCTGACCATCGCCTGGGGCGTATGCACTACGCTTGTTCTGGTTTCTTGATGTATCTTGGGGTTGACCGTATTTATCCACATTTGCGCCATCAGTCTCTCTATTTTGCTGAGGATTACAAGGCTAATTTGGATGCGATCTTCAAATATAAAACCTTGCCCGAAGACCCGTCATTTCACCTGAGCGTTCCAACGGTCACAGATCCAAGCCTAGCGCCCGCAGGTCACAGTTTGATCTATGTGCTGGCGCCAATGCCAAACTTGGATGCAAAGCTGGATTGGGAAACTGCCGCGCCTTTGGTACGGGAGAAGCTGCTCAACCGTCTGGAAAAAATCATCGCCCCAGATCTTCGCCGTCATATCGTTTGGGAGCGCCAGTATATCCCACCTGATTGGGAGCGGGACATAAACGCTCCCTTGGGCACGGCTTTTGGGTCGCTCTCTCAGGGATTTTTCCAATCTGCTTATTTTCGCCCGCATAATAAGTCTTATGAGGTGGAGGGGCTGTATTTTGTCGGACAGGGCACCTATCCTGGAATTGGTATGCCGATGGTGATGATTTCTTCGCGTTTGGTGACGGAAAGGATTGTGAAAGAATGGAAGCTGAGCAGCCTCTTGAGCTAGAACGGGCAAGCTTTTTTACAACTCAGCGATCGTCGAGCAGGAAGATCGCCTCGCCGCAGGATTACCAGTTGTGCCGTCGAATTATGCGCGCAGCCAGCCGCAATTATTCTTTCGCCAGCGCATTCTTCCCCTCCAGGGTTTTGCCGCACGTCGAAGCGTTATATGCCTTGATGCGCGTGGGCGATGACCGTGTGGACGTTTCTTCGGCGGGTTTTTCTTCTGCCTTGGAGGCCATTGATGATTGGGAAAAGCTATACTGGGATGCATTTGATCGCGGCGATAGCCCACACCCGGTAATGCGAGCCTATCTCAGTTCAGCGATAGAGTGCGGCATCCCCAAAGAAACCATGGCGCCATATTTCCGGGCGATGCGCGAGGATTTGACAATCACTCGCTTCCCGACATTTGAACATTTATTGCATTATATGGAAGGCAGCGCGGTGCCGGTTGGACGGGCGATGCTTCATATTCTGGGAGTTAGGCGACCTTACACTCTTCAAGAAGCCATGCCGGGAGCAGATAGCCTTTCGATTGCTATGCAGCTTAGTAATTTCTGGCGTGATGTTGGCGCCGATTGGAACATCAACCGCCTTTACATCCCCCTGGAAGATCTTGAACGGTTTGGCTATACCGAAGCTGACCTTGCATCCCAGCGCATAAACGCTTGTTGGAAAGATCTGCTGGAATTTCAGTTTAACCGCACTGAGGGTTATTATGCTCGTGCCCGACGGTCGGTTGTTTACCTGGCATCCGGGCGGTGGGCGGTGATGAGCGGCTTGGAGGTCTATCGCGCCATCTAAATGGCATCCGGCGCAATCAATACGATGTCTTTACACGACGGGCAAACACCAACCGAATGCAAAAACTTCGCTTGGCGGCTGTTTCATTATGGTGGAGTCTACTTGCCGTATGACGTATTTTGGCATTCTCTTACCTTTCGTCATTGCGCCCATGCTTTTACTTCTGGTTCGGTATATTCGGGGCGCGCGGCCCGGCTTACAACGCAGAGCCGGAGAATTGGATTGGCGTTACCCTTATCTGGTAGTTCTCATCCATGTTATCTTGGCGGTCGTTTATACAACGCCATGGGACAATTATCTGGTGGCAACTGGCGTTTGGTGGTATGACCCCTCTTTGGTTCTTGGCGTTCGCCTGGGTTGGGTGCCGGTTGAAGAATATTTCTTTTTTATTGCCCAGACGATGCTAACCGGCTTTTGGGCGCTCACCCTGATGCAGTTGAAATGGTTACGCGTTGCTTCGCCTATTCGATCAAATGTGAAAGGTAGAATGTGGGCTTTTTTGTTCGCAGGATCGCTCTGGCTGGCTTCGACTGCGGCTCTACTGTCAGGTTGGAGATCAGGGACGTATTTGACCTTGATCTTAACCTGGGCGCTGGTGCCGGTGATGATCCAACTATTATTTGGGGCGGATATCCTGTTGGCAAATTGGCGCCTAATCGCTCTGACTGTAACGCCAATCACTATTTATTTATGGTTGGTGGATATGATCGCCATACGCAGCGGCACGTGGACGATTGATCCCGTCCAAACGATTGGCATTTATTTCGGCGCGTTGCCGATCGAAGAGATGGTATTCTTCTTGATGACGAATCTGATGGTTGGGTTTGGCGTGGTCCTGGCGCAATCATCGGAAGGCCGGGCAAGAGTTCGCGCATGGCGTGAGAAACTCATCGCCTTTGAGCCTGGCGTAAAAGTCAGGATAGGGTTGCGAAAATAGATAGCCGGTGCGCTTGGCGCTGGTGTTCAGCGTTTCCCTTCGGGGGTGGTCCCAAAGTTCGTAAGCAAGCGCTCAAGGATCAACAGATCAAGCGGCTGAATATCCACCAATTGCAAGCCCGTGCGATAAAATTCTGGGTCAGAATCGGGTTGGTTCCAAACCGCTCTCGCCTGGACATCCAGTTGCTCTTTGTCAAATATGCCCTCTGGCAGGTCAATGCGCAGTTGAAAGATGGTGTTTGTCTTTAGCGGCATGTTGCCCACCAGGAGCGCCCCTCCGGTCGTCAGATCAACCAGATAGCCTAGTGTGTGACCTGTCTCCCGATCTACAACACGGGAAAAATAGGTCAAGTAGCGACGGTTTTCCTTGCGGCGATCCACTATCGGCTTTCCTTGAGGTGTGTAAAAACCATTGGGCATCATCACATTACAATAAATTATACCGTCAAGCGATCGAATTGCAAATAGTTATAAAGTAATGGCTAACGTACATAAATTGGATTGCTGAAAATCCAACCTCGGCGCTGTCCCAGGTATTTCAGGTACACTTCAACGCGATATGCGCCTGCCTGGCTGGTAATATAGGTGCAATGTTGTTGGTCGCTCCATGTTTTCAACACCTGACCGTTTCGGACGAGACGGCATTCGGCGATTTGGGGCAGGCGTATTTGGAAGGTGACACCCTTTTCTGCAGAAATTTCCCCTCCCATCTGGGCGGTTTGCTCATACCCCAATGCGTTGAAGCGGAAACCACGTGTCGAAGCCGGCAAATCATACCCGACAAAGGCGCGCCCGTGTTTCAGCGCATCATATATCAGACGACGATCCTCTTCAATTTCGCCTTGCAACGGTTTTTCGATCAAAAGGTGGGTGTTGATCGCGCGGAAATGAAAATCGAATGGAAAGATCGTTCGCTTCAGGGGTCCCATGCTGGCTGGCATACCATGGGCATCAGAACCGCCGATCGCAACCAGTCGTTGACCAGAGGCAAGCAATTCATCCCATTTGCTGAGCGCTTGCGGGAAAGGACCTCGCGCGATGCGTTCCGGTCTGAGAGCATAGTAAATCGCGTGTAGCCTGGACTTCAGCAGCGATTTGAATTCTGACATGGCATTCCAGATTTCGATGCCGGTGACGCCTCGAAGTTGCCAATCCTCCCAAGATAAATCCTCCTCGCCGAAAGCTGGTGCAGGTGGATCGTAAGGGTGGGCGATAAAAGATAGCCCTCCTAACTTGCGGATCGTTTCTAACAGTCGTTCTGCATCCCAGGCGAGGTGCGAAAGCTCGCTATTGTGACCAAAAACCAGCAGGTGGCTTTTCTGGGGCTGGCGCGCCTGATCGTGGATCTCTTCACCCACCAACAGCAATACTCGCTGGTCTCCATCGCGGTAATAGTCCTCTGGCCCAGAAACAAACACATTATGATCGGTGACAATGACAGCATCTAGCCCTGCTCTCAAAGCCGCCCTGGCGATCTGATCATGGGTGGCATGCCCATCTGAATAATACGTGTGCATGTGGAGATTGACAATGATTTCGTGCATGAGGCAAATCTCAAGTTTCAGATGAGTATTTGACTATTCTGGGGTCGAAAGGTATAATCCCCCTGCTTAAATCAACAGTTTGTTTGTGGCAGGAGGATTTTGTGAGGTTTTACATTGATCTGGCACTGATTATAACTTCGATCGCCTTGATCCTGAGCGTCATTTTGCAAAGCAAAGGCGCTGGATTGGGAGGGTTGACCGGAGGCGATAGCGGCGGCATTTTCACAGCTCGGCGCGGCATCGAGAAGCTCTTATTTCGAATTACTATTGCCCTGAGTATCATCTTCTTCATCCTGGCGATTGCAGCCACTATGGTTGCTGCATAACTTTACAATACTTGTATGCGGCAAACATTCGGTCGGCTTGATTGCTGAACGGGTGAGACTTGAAAAAATTACGCTGGCAAATCATCGTCGTGCTGTTGGCTCTGGCGGCTATTGCGGTGTTGCTGTTGAGCCAGCAGCCGATTTCGATTACCAACCCGCTTGAACAGGATCAACCCGCCGTTGGAGGGGTGTATACGGAGGCATTGATCGGTTCCCTGGGTCGTCTAAACCCATTGTTGGATTATTACAACTCTGTAGATTACGATGTAGATCGTTTGATTTACAGCAGGTTAATTCGTTTTGACCACCGCGGATTGCCCAATGGCGATTTGGCGGAGAGCTGGGGCATCTCGCAAGATGGGAAGGTATATAACTTCTCGATTCGAGCAAACGCCGTCTGGCATGATGGGCAACCAGTAACCAGCGATGACATCCTGTTTACCATTGAAATGATGCGGGACGAGCAAATCCCGTTGCCAGCAGACGTGCGCGAGTTTTGGAATCAAATCAAGGTTGAAGCGCTCGATGAAAAGACCATTCAATTCCGCCTGCCAGAGCCTTTCTCTCCGTTTTTGGATTATCTATCTTTTGGCATCTTGCCAAAGCATTTGTTGGAAGGGATTAGCGGCGAGGAATTTGTCAACTCGGCTTTTAACCTGAACCCGATTGGGAGCGGTCCCTATCGCCTGGAGAGCCTGGAGGTAGAGAACGATCAGGTGCAGGGTATTACGTTGCGCGCCTTCTCAGATTATTATGGGGAAAAGCCATTCATCGAGAAAATCATCTTCCGATATTTCCAAGATGATGTCGAAGCGCTGGCGGCCTATCAAAGGGGTGAAGTAATGGGCATCAGCCACATCACAAACCGCACACTAAAAGAAGCCTTGAAATCTAATAGTATGAAGGTTTTTTCAGGTCGTCTACCGCGCCTGACAATACTCTATTTAAACCTGGACGACCCAGATTTGCCATTCTTTCAAGACGCTGAAGTACGGCGAGCTTTACTCATGGGCATCAATCGCCGTTGGATTATTGATCAATTGATGGGTGGACAGGCAATACCGGCGCATGGACCTATCTTCCCAGAAAGTTGGGCGTATTATGAAGGGATTGAGCAAATCGAATTTGACCCCGAAGGCGCTATCAACCTGTTGAAGAAAGCCGAATACACGGTTCCCGCGGAGGGAAGCAACGTTCGCGAAAAGGATGGCGTCTCATTATCTTTTGAGCTGGTTTATCCTGAAGGTGAATTATTCCAGGCGATGGCAGAGCGCATCCGTCAGGATTGGCTGCGTATAGGCGTTCAAGCCGAAATAAAAGCCCTTCCTTATGAGGAATTGATCAGCGATTATCTTGAGCCAAGAAAGTACCAGGCAGCTTTGGTTGATTTGAATTATAGCCGCTCACCCGACCCGGATCCATATCCATTCTGGCACCAGGCGCAGATCATCAATGGGCAGAATTATTCGCAATGGGATGATCGTCAGGTAAGCGAATACCTGGAGCAGGCGCGCGTGATCGTAGATTTGAATGAGCGGGTCAGACGCTATCGGAATTTTCAGGTTCGATTTGCTGCTGAATTGCCCGCCTTACCCATCCTGTATCCGGTTTATTCGTATGGGATTGATGAAAAAGTGCGCGGAGTCAGTATGGGACCGTTATACGATCCCAGCGACCGATTTTATAACATTACATCCTGGTATATGCTGACCAGCGCAGTGGCGCAATCCGCCGCTACGCCGACCCCGTAAGCAACTGCCGGTCACGGCGTTCGTTCGTAGAGCAGCCGGTAGATGTTGAAAAGTTCGTAAACGCCGCGAATATAATTCCGGGTTTCCGCGTAACGAATGACTTCCAAGAAAAGATCCTGATCCGAGAGGGCAAGTTTGCGCCACTGACGGGCGTTCTCAGGGCCGCCGTTGTAAGCGGCGAGCGCTGCATAGAGGTCGCCGTCAAAAGCAGTCCGTTGTGCATCCAAATATGCGACGCCCAGGGTAAGGTTAACCAATGGCCGCCCCAGATCTTCTGAGGAATAATCCTGCGGCCAACCAAGCCGTTCGGCGACATCCTGGCCAGTGGCGGGGATGATTTGCATCAGTCCGCTTGCGCCGGCGCTGGAGCGGACAAAACCTTCGAACAGGCTCTCCTGCCGCACCACGCTGTAAAGAAAGAGGGGATGAAAGTTGTATTGTTTGGCTAAGGGCAAGATCAGATCGCTAAAATAGATGCCAAAGCGCAGGTGGTTGAAGAAAATTGGCGCATCCAAAGTATCCGCGTCGCTCATACCTGCCAGACTAAGCACCTGACGCCCTGCCATAATCGCTGGACGATAGGCGCCAAGCTGTAAAAAATAATTGGCAAGACGATATTGAGCCACGGGGTCGTTGAGGTATTGCAGACGCACATTTTCAAGCTCGGAGCGGGCGTCGTCGTACAAACCGAGTTGCCACAACTCTTCGCCTCTCTTTAAAGCCGCTACGTCGGTGAGTTCCCCCAGAGTGGATAAATCCAACTCTGGCGACAGGGAAAAGGTAGCGCGCATCCAGTCCTCGGCTCGTTTTCGTTCACGCTGTAAATCGTAGGACAAATCGTAAGAGAGAGTCGGATCGAAGCGCGGACGGTTATAGAGCATATCCTGGGCGCGTTCACTGTAATATCCGGTTGGGTCAATTTCAGCCGCTTTCTCCCATGCGACGCGCGCAGAGGCGGTGTCATCCAACGCCAGATAGCATTTTCCAATCCAAAATTGCGCTGCAGATCGGTCGCTCAAATCGGTCGAGGTGTTGAAATGCCTCTGAAATGAGTCCAATGCTTTCGGGTAGGCTCCCAGACGATATTCGGCGATACCCATGAGAAACAAAGATCGCGCAGCGCGTTCATCGTTGGGATATTCGCGGGCGACGCGATCCCAAATCTGGGCTGCCTGGTCTAATTGATTGTCTCGTTCGGCGATCAGAGCGGCATCGAAGAGAAACTCCGCAGCACGAGGATGTAGAGGCGCTTTCTCGACGAAATCTAGCAGGGTTTGAACTGCCGGCTTATACTGGTTCATAAAAGCCCATAGCGTATAAGCCTTCTCATCCCAGGCTTCGTCCCAATGGGGATGGTCGGGGTAATTTTCTATCACGCGCTCCCATTGTTGAATCGCGGTTTCGTTGCTGCCCAACTTCCGCGCCGAGAGGCCGTAGAAGTATAATGCTGTGGCTGGGTCGGCTGGGTTGTTCTGCAAATAACGGTCAAAAGCCGCCTGCGCTACGCCATATTGGGCGGCGTAATAGTCCACGATGCCGCGTTGTAATTCGTTGACTTTAACGCCCGCATCTACCAGCGCGACCAGCGCCGAATAAGAATGATACGAGGTGGGAAAATTTTGCACCGCCTCCATATAAGCAGTGTTGGCTTGATCTTTCTGCCCCAATTGAGCGTAGATTTCACCCTTGCGCAAGTAAGCCAGTGCGCGCGTATTATCGTCGCTGGCGCGAGTTTGAACATCCTCATAAATTGTTAAAGCCGTTGGGTAATCGCCTGCCTGAGCATAAGCGCGCGCCATTTTCATGCGTAGAAAGACGCCATCCAGACGGCTTTCTGATTCCAGGGCAGATTGATAATCCTGCGCCGCGGCGCGATACAGGTTGGCAGCAAATTGGGCGTCGCCGCGCAAATCCAAAATATAGGCGTCAATCAGACCAGGCTTCAATTCAAGATATTTGGTGTAAGCCTCCGCTGCTTCCGCATGACGTTTTTGCGCCTCACGCAGCCTGGCTAATAAGAAATATGCGTGAGCGCGCTGGCTGAAGAAAGGGTAATCCTTGATTAGAATTTCCAGCGTTCGGTTTGTTTCGTATAAATTGCGGCTCATCCATCGGGCGCGAGCGCTGCCCAGCAGCGCGGCCGCTTTGATTTCGGGATCGTTGCTGTTTTTGAAGGCTTGCTCGTATTCAGTCAGGGCGGTTTCCCAATCGCCATTAAACAAAGCCTGGTCGCCGCTCTCGACCCGCTTGGCTGGAAGCGGTGTTGGTGAGGGAGCTGGCGTGGGCGTAGGCAACGGTGTGTTGGTAAAAGCAGGCGTTGGCAGAGTTATAGGCGCAGCGGTGATGGATGGGCTGATCGGCGCTTCGCGCGTGCAAGCGGCTGCCATTGTGAGAAGAATCAAGAAGGAGATTAAAATTCGGCGGGTGCTCATTGAAATGGCACTATAACAAAGCCTGTTTGTTGTGTCAATGTCCGCGCCGGAGGCTTTGGGGTGAAATTTGACAATGGTCCTGAGGCATGTTAAACTCCCCCATGTCGCTTTGAGCGAGAGAATGTCCTAAATTTGAACAATCAGTCGTCACAATTCGTTGTCAGCGCTTGATCGCTCCGAAAAAGAGGATAAGAGAAGATGCGTACAGTAGATTGGGATGAAAACAGCAACGCCCTTAAGTTGATTGATCAACGGGCGCTACCGCACGAATTATGTATTCTGCGTTATGACGACTATCGAGAAGTGGCTGAGGCAATTCGATCTATGGTCGTACGCGGCGCACCTGCAATAGGAGCAACCGCGGCTTACGGATTGGCACTGGCTGCGCGGCAATCGGGGGCGAAAAGCCCGGAGGAACTGCGCCGTGATTTGGACGCCGCGGCGGACTTGCTCAGAGCGACTCGCCCCACAGCGGTCAATCTCGCATGGGCCTTGGAGCGGACATTGTCTGCGGTAAGCAATTTTGATGTATCCGTGGACGAACTGCGGGCGAAGGTTTTAGAAGAAGCGCGCAAAATTGCGGACGAAGACGCAATGCTCAATAGAAGGATGGCGCAACATGGCGCAGCGCTGATCGAAGACGGCGATGTTATCATCCACCATTGCAATACCGGTTCGTTGGCGGCTGTGGAATGGGGAACTGCGTTGGGGGTGATCCGCATGGCGCATGAGCAGGGCAAGAGAATCCATGTGCTGGTGGATGAAACGCGCCCTCGTCTTCAGGGAACGCGTTTGACTGCCTGGGAATTGCAGCAATATCATATCCCTTTCGACATCATCACGGATAACGCCGCGGGGTATTTCCTGTCCACAGGCCAGGCGCATAAGGTTCTATTTGGCGCAGATCGTATTGCGGCAAATGGAGACGTAGCAAACAAGATCGGCACTTATATGCTGGCGCTGGCCGCGGTAGATAACACGGTTCCAGTGTATGCGGTGGCGCCAACATCAACCATTGATCTTCGGCTGGAGAACGGAAGACTGGTTCCCATTGAAGAACGTGATCCGGAAGAGGTGCTGAAATTACAGATAAATGGGAAAGAAGTAGCACCACCAGGGGCTTGCGCCCGCAACCCGGCTTTTGATATTACTCCATATCGCTTGATCACCGCCATTGTGACCGAAAACGGGATCGCTTTTCCACCCTTTTCCATCAATCTACGAAGAGCGGTTGAGGGAAAATTAGGGTAAAATATGCACTTGTGATTCCGCTGCTATGGACATCTTGTTAACTGGTTCCGTCGCATACGATTATTTGATGACGTTCCCGGGATATTTCCGGGATCATATTTTGCCGGAACACCTGGATAAGATCAGCCTATCTTTTCTGGTCGAATCCATGGTACGGCTGCGCGGCGGCGTGGCGCCTAATATTGCTTATACGCTGGCGTTGCTGGGTGGTCGTCCGCGTCTATGGGCTGCCGTCGGGGAAGATTTTGAGGAATATCGTCAGTGGCTGCAAAGCAAAGGCATAGACACATCAGGCGCCAAGGTCATCCCAGGGGTGTTCACGGCGTCTTTCTTTGTCAGCACAGATCGCGCCAACTCTCAGATTGCAACCTTTTACCCGGGCGCGATGGGCTATGCAGGTCAGCTCTCGTTGCGCGAGTTAGACGGTCAGCCGCCAGACCTGGTGATGATTTCTCCCAACGCGCCCGAAGCAATGAACTTGTATGTTCAGGAATGCCAGGAGATGGCGATCCCCTACATTTACGACCCCAGCCAACAGATCGTGCGTTTGAGCGCTGAGGATATTCGCTGTGGGATTGAAGGCGCCCTGGCGCTGTTTGTGAACGATTATGAGTATGCACTGGTGCAGAAGCTGACCGGTCTATCGGCAGAGGAGATCCTAAACAATCGCCCCGATGCCTTCGTCGTCGTGACGCATGGCGCGCAAGGGGCGATGATTTACACCAGTCAATGCACGTATCAGATCCCTGCCGTGTCCCCGGAGCGGGTGGTGGATCCGACGGGTGTAGGCGACGCTCTTCGAGGCGGGTTTTTAACCGGATATAGCAACGGACTGGATTTGCTGGTTTGTGGGCGTATGGGCGCATTGGCAGCCACATATTGCCTCGAACGGCGAGGCCCGCAAGGGCATTCGTATAGCCGAAGGGAATTTGTCAACCGCTATCGCAGCCTGTTTGACGATCAGGGTCAATTAGACGTTTTGCTAGAACCGCCAGATTCGGAATGAATCAGGGTTGGCGGCGCATCGTGCGCATACAATACACCTTGTTACGCATCCCGTTGTCGGCGCATGAGCGCCAAAATAAAAACTTATTTCAATCGTTTCGCTTTTTTGCGATGACGATTCGGAAAAGCCGATTGGGAATGAAATCAACTCTTTATGATAATGGAGCAACCTAATGGAACATTACGATATTCGAGACAGCAAACTGGCGGAAGGGGGGCGTCGTCGAATTGAGTGGGCAGAACGCGAAATGCCTGTTTTGCGATTAATTCGCGAGCGATTTGCTAAAGAGAGACCCTTGCAAGGTGTAAGGATTTCCGCCTGTTTGCATGTGACGACCGAAACGGCAAACTTGATGAATACTTTGCACTTGGGTGGCGCAGATGTGGTGCTCACTGCTTCAAATCCGCTATCCACGCAAGATGATGTCGCCGCTGCTCTGGTTGCATATTACGAGATTCCCGTGTTCGCCATCAAGGGTGAGGATAACGCCACCTACTATAAGCATATCCGTGCGGCGCTAGACCATCAACCGCATGTCACTATGGATGATGGCGCTGATCTGGTCAGCACGTTGCATAAAGAACGGCGAGAGCTGTTAGCCAACGTGGTAGGCGGGACTGAGGAAACCACCACTGGGGTCATTCGGCTGCGGGCAATGGCGGCGGATGGCGCTCTGGCTTTTCCGGTCATTGCAGTCAATGATGCAATGACCAAACATTTCTTTGACAATCGCTACGGCACCGGGCAATCCACTATTGATGGCATTGTGCGGGCGACCAATGTACTGCTGGCTGGTAAAAATTTTGTCATTGCCGGTTACGGCTGGTGTGGACGCGGCCTGGCGATGCGGGCGCGAGGCATGGGCGCAAACGTGATTGTCACAGAGGTTGATCCATTGCCGGCGCTGGAAGCAGTGATGGACGGTTACCGCGTGATGCCGATGATTGAGGCCGCGCGAATTGGGGATATTTTCGTGACCGTTACCGGCGATATTAACGTCCTGGATCAGCAGCATTTTGAGGTCATGAAAGACGGCGCGATTGTGGCGAATTCCGGCCATTTCAATGTGGAGATCAACATTCCGGCGTTGGAGAAAATGTGCAAAGACAAACGGCTTGTGCGCCCGTTTGTTGAACAATATGAAATGCCGGATGGGCGACGTATCAACCTCTTGGGCGAAGGGCGTTTGATCAACCTGGCCGCCGCCGAAGGTCATCCCGCCAGTGTGATGGATATGTCATTTGCCAACCAGGCGCTCAGCCTGGAATACCTGATCAAGAACGCGAGCCAGCTTGAGAAGAAGGTCTATAGCGTGCCGATGGAAATAGACCGTGAGATTGCGCGGCTCAAGCTGGCGGGCATGGGCGTTTCCATTGACATCTTGACGCCGGAACAAATTGCCTATTTGAATTCCTGGGAAGAAGGCACATAAAAAGATGTATTTCAGCAGAGAGCAACTCGAGGTTATCGAAGATCAAAGCCTGGCACCCTATGCCTGTCATAGTCGCAGCTCCAAAGGCAGGGCATATCCAGAAGATGAGCCGGAGTATCGCACCGCCTTTCAGCGAGACCGCGATCGCATCCTGCACACCACTGCTTTTCGACGCCTGGAGTATAAGACGCAGGTCTTCTTTAACTACGAAGGCGATTACTACCGCACGCGCTTGACCCACACCCTGGAGGTGGCGCAAATCGGTCGCACTATCGCCCGCGCTTTGGGGGCGAATGAGGACCTGATCGAGGCGATCTGTCTGGCGCATGACCTAGGACATAGCGCCTTTGGTCATTCTGGCGAAGTGGCCTTGGCGCGTTTGATGAAGGATTATGGCGGTTTCGATCACAACAAACAGTCTTTGCGTATCATCACCATTCTGGAACGGCGCTATCCGGATTTTCCGGGCTTGAACCTGACTTGGGAGGTACGTGAAGGGGTGGTGAAGCATGAATCAGAATATGACATCGCCGACGCCCGCGATTATAATCCTGAGCTACGCGGCCACCTTGAGGCGCAAATCGCAAATGTCGCCGACGAGCTGGCGTATACAGCTCACGATCTGGACGATGGATTACGCTCTGGGATGTTAACGCCAGATATGTTAGATGGCGTCACTTTATGGGAAATCCTGATGGATAGCGTGGGCGTTCGCGGGCAGAAAATGGATGATCTGACCCGCCACCGGCTGATCCGACGATTGATCGGCATGGAGGTGAGCGACCTGGTACACACCACGCATCAACGCCTGAGAGACAGTAATGTAAAATCCGTGGAAGAATTGCAGCGTTTGCCGTACAACGTGATCAGTTTCAGCGAGGATATGCATCGCAGAAATCGCCAGCTAAAGGATTTCCTGTACGCCAAACTATATCGCCATCATCGTGTGGTGCGGATGCAGGTGAAAGCGGAACGTATTATCAGCGATTTATTTACGGCTTATCGGTCTGAACCGAGTATTCTACCGTTGCATGTACAGGCGCAGGCGGAGGAGTATGGCTTGGAACGCACCATTTGCGATTATATCGCCGGCATGACCGATCGCTTTGCTGTCGAGGAACATCAAAAATTGTTCGATCCGGTGGTGAGACCTTGAGCAGAACCTTAGTCGGTAATGGAGGTGTGAACAATTATGGGTGAGCAACCATATTTAACCTCTGAAGGCGCAGCCCGGTTAAAAGATGAACTGGCGCGTTTGAAGGGTCCCGAACGAGAAGCGATTGCCGCCCGTCTGCGCGCTGCCATCTCCCAGGGCGATTTATCGGAGAACGCCGATTATCACAAAGCGAAAGAAGATCAGGCATTCCTTGAAGGACGCATCCAGGAATTGGAATATCTGCTGAAGAATGCAATTATCATCGAAGGCAGTTCAGGCATCAAAGATCGCGTCGAGGTAGGAGCGCGGGTCACCGTGCAGGAAGAGGACTTCCCGCCAGAAACATATCACCTGGTTGGTGCTAAAGAAGCGGATCCGCGCAATGGAAAGATTTCCAACGAATCACCGATTGGCAGGGCGTTACTGGGTGGAAAAGTTGGTGACACTGTATCGGCTGAGACCCCTGGCGGCGCGGTGCGATTAAAGATTTTGAAGATCGAATGATCTTGTCTGATAGAGAATAAAAAAACTGGCAGGGCTGCAACTGCCAGTTTTTTGTTTCGATTACAGGGCTCAAGCCGGCTTCTGCCAAACCGCCAGCTCGAGCAATAAATGATCGAAGTAGCTTTGCGGGGGCATTGCGCCTTCGCCGTAGCCCATGTCCACCACGCGGGCTACCATTTGTAAGGTCTGTGTTTCGAGAACGAATTCGGCGCCCGGCTCCGCCTGGACGGGTTCACCCTTCGCTTCCAGGCGTTGGCGAATGGCGCCATCCTGAAAGGCATGCGTGCTCATTAAAACTTTGGTGACGGTTTGAATATCGTTCTTATCGAATAGCCAGACTTCGAAAGCGGTGACTTTCTTCTGCTCTCCTACGCCGATGGTCTCTGAGATTCCCACACCGCACTCGCCTAAGAACTCGCCGGAGGGGGAATCTATGGAGAATGAGTCGTCGAAGAGATCGTCGCCGATTTTATAAGAGGCCATGAATTGGGCAACTGGCGGCTCGCTGCCTTCGGCAGCATAATCGGTCATGCCCGTTTGTCGGCGTGCTTCCATCGCCATCTGAGCTGGCGTAGCTTCTGCGCTTCCAGATCGAACGTAGCGACCGCGCAGCAATAACGCTGCCGCCAGCGCAATAATAATTACCACAACCAGGCAGATGCCACCGATTAAATAGGGGATGAGACGCGACGAGCCGCTGACAGGCTTGGGTTCTTCCGTGGGTGGGGGAGTTGCGCCGGCTGCAACCATGCTGGAAAAGCTGGCTACCAGATCGCTGCTCAGGTTTTGGGGAGATTGGGATATCTTTTGCAGCAACTCTGGCCCGGCAGTGCCCAGCGCCTCGAAATTCTTTTGCGCCTGCGTTGCATCTCCGCTGGCGCCAAAAGCCTGAATGGTCAGGCGCAAATATTGCTCTTGCCAATCGCTGCTCAATTCTGCGGGGGTGGCATCCGTCCATTTTACCGGCCAAAGCCACCATCCCAGAATAACCAGGCCAAACAAGGCGCCAACCACTAAACCGGCGATCCCGGTTACAAGTGGGTTATTCAGCAGCTCGCGAATCTTATTCATTGGTTAACTCCCTGATCGATTCATGTTACGGCACAGCGGCGGTTAAAGCATCCATGAAGGGAAAGATACGATTCAATCGCCTACATGTTCTAATTTTAGACCATACTGGCGAAATATGCAACTATTTTTTCAAAATCCCGTCATTTACCGCAGATTTTTACCGCTCACTGAGAGGCATAATTTCTTTTGCAGAAGATGTGATGCAAGAATCATGCCGCGTCCGCCATTTCATCTACGGTAACTTGCTCCAGAGGAAAGCGCTCCTCGCATTGGATGCATTGAGCGTTCTGTTTATCTGCAACGACCAATAAGCCGCCGCAAGCCGGACAGGGGCGCGGCAAGGGTTGTTTCCAGGAGGTGAAATCGCAAGCTGGATAGTTGGCGCAGCCATAAAACGTGCGTCCCTTGCGTGTCTTTCGCTCAACGATTTCGCCGCCGTCTTTGGGGCACCGTACGCCGATCTTTTCAAGCCACGCCTCCGTATATCGGCACTGCGGGAAATTGCTGCAACTGATAAATTTACCAAAACGTCCCCAACGGATCACCAACTCATGACCGCACTCCGGGCAGGCGCGACCAATGGGTTCTGGACCAACATTGTGTTCGGGCATGTTTTTCTCCGCTTCGGCGACCTTGATGGAGAAGGGTTCGTAAAATTCTCGCACCACGTTCACCCAATTACGCTCCCCGGCGGCAATGCGGTCCAATTCTGCTTCCATTTGTGCGGTGAAACCGACATCTAACACATCTGGAAAATGTTCAATGAGCAGATCATTGACCAGTAATCCCGTCTCGGTGGGGGTAAGTTGCTTTCCATTGCGGGTGACATAACCACGCGCTTGCAAGGTAGCCAGGATGGGCGCGTAAGTAGAGGGTCTGCCAATGCCGTTCTCTTCAAGCGCTCGAACCAGCGAGGCTTCGGAGTAACGCGGCGGGGGTTGTGTAAAATGCTGTTCTGGCAGCAGACGTGTTAACATTTGAGACTGCCCCTCTGCAATATCGTTCGGGATGCGCGCGTACTCTTCTTCCTCAGTTTCCGGCTTTTGATCTTCGTCTTGTGCTTCTTCATACACCACAAGGAAACCCGGAAATTCAACCGATGAGCCAGAGGCGCGGAAAAGGTAGGCGTTCCCGTCGCGTTTGCCCAATACTTCAACGGTAATTGTATGGTAAATAGCTGCCGCCATTTGTGAGGCGACGAAACGCTGCCAGATGAGTTGGTACAGGCGGTATTGATCGCGATTCAAATACGGTTTGAGTTCATCGGGTTGCCGCAACACTGAGGTAGGACGAATGGCTTCATGCGCTTCCTGTGCGCCCACCGCTTTGGTCTTATATTTAGGTGCTTTTTCGGGCAGAAACTTCTCCCCGTAACGTTGCTGGATGAATTGACGCGCTTCATCTTGTGCAAGTTGAGCAATGTTGGTCGAATCGGTGCGCATGTAGGTGATAAGACCCACCGATCCGCCCTGTCCAATATCAATGCCTTCATAAAGCTGTTGGGCTAAAGCCATCGTTCGCCGGGCGGTATATCCCAAGCGACGGGATGCTTCCTGTTGCAATGTACTGGTGATGAACGGGGCTGCGGGGTTGCGCCGCCGTTCGCCGCGTTTGATTTTACTGATGGTGTAGCTGGCCTGTTCCAATGCTTCCAAAATTGGCTTGACGGTCGCTTCACTATCCAGGATCGGCTCTTGATCGTCAATCTTGACCAGGCGCGCAATAAATGTCTGCTGTCCTCCTTCGGGCTGGAATTCGGCGCCAATCGTCCAATATTCAACCGGAACAAAAGCTTCGATTTCACGCTCGCGTTCAACCACTAATCTCAACGCCACCGATTGGACGCGCCCCGCGGATAAGCGACTGCGCACCTTGCGCCATAACAACGGGCTGAGGTTGTAACCCACCAACCTGTCGAGGACGCGACGCGCCTGTTGGGCGTCCACCAGCGACATGTCAATCCCGCGGCTGTGTTTAAACGCCTCTGCAATAGCCGGCTCGGTAATTTCATGAAAGACCACTCTGTGGGTGATTTTCGGGTCAATTTCCGCCGATTCGACCAGGTGCCAGGCAATAGCTTCGCCTTCTCGATCCGGATCGGTTGCCAGATAGACTTCGGCGGCGTCGCGCGCCAGACCCTTCAACTCTTTGACGACCGCTCGCTTTTCGTTAGGTACGCGATACTTGGGGGCGAAATCATTCTCCACATCTACCGATAACTGCGAACGGAGCAAATCGCGTACATGCCCCACTGAAGCTTTTACGGTATATTCTTTGCCTAAAAAACGACCCACTGTGCGCGCCTTGGCAGGCGATTCAACGATCACTAATTTCCCCGAACGTTGTTTTTTCTGCATCACTGGCGGGGCTATTTTTTCATGCGCTTCGGTTTTGCCCATGCGAAACAGAGTCGTTCCGCACTCTGGGCAAATTCCGCGCGTCGCTGGCACACCATCTTTGGTGTAAACAGGCTGAGGATCTTTGATTTCACGTTTGGTTTTACAGCGAACGCAATAGGCTTCCACGGAGAAATCCTCCTTCTACAGTAAGAAATCTTGCCAGAACAGTGTAAATGTATAAATAGTATTTATACCTGATATTCTGCGGATTCATCGCGCACGGCGATATAGTGCATTCCTCCCACTTGGCGCACCAGTCCCTTCAGTTCCATCATCGCCAACGTGGCGGAAACCTGCTCGATCGGCAGCCCAGCGTGGTTGCAAATTTCATCTACATGAAGCGGTTCACGTCCCAGCAACGAATAAAGCTGCGCTTCCACAGCATCGGCTGGCAGAACTGTTCGGGCGGCGCGCTGTTGATCGTGGCGAGTGAGGTGTAAGATTTCTAAGACGTCATTGACCCCTAGCGTCAGATGCGCGCCTTCCTGGATGAGGCGATTGGTTCCTTTGCTTTGGGGCGCATAAATCGAGCCGGGGAGTGCAAAAACAGCCCGCCCTTGCTCTGCAGCAAATGCTGCGGTGATCAACGCGCCGCTTTTTTCGCTGGCTTCAACAACAATGATGGCTAAAGATAATCCAGAGATGATGCGGTTGCGTGGAGGAAAGTTTGCTGCTTCCGGAGCGGTTCCGGGTGGATAATCGCTCAATAACGCCCCTTGGCTGATGATTTGTTCCGCCAGGCGATGATGCTCAGGGGGATAAATCTGATCCACGCCGCATCCTAACACCGCCAGAGTCCGCCCGCCGGCGCGAAGGGAGGCCTGGTGTGCAATTGCATCCACGCCTCGCGCCAGCCCACTGACTATGGTAATGCCGTTTTGCGCCAGGCCAGCCGCTAAATCTTCCGCTGCCTGACGACCATAGGCCGTGGCGCGGCGTGTACCGACGATACCCACAGCCCATTGATCTTCGTTGGATAACTCCCCGCGTAGATAAAGCACCGGCGGAGGTTGTTCGATTTCCATCAACCGCAAAGGATATTCGGCGCTTTCCCAGGTGAGTATCTTGATGCCTCGGTTTTGAATAGCCAGCCAGGTTTTATCCGGCAGGTCAGAATTGCGCACCTGACAGAGGGTCTCGATCAATTTCGCCGGCAAACCGGCCTTTTCCAATTCCGCTGGCGGAGCTTGCCAGGCAGTTTGCGCGTCGCCGAAGTAATCCAGCAGGGCGCGCATACGCGTCGCCCCGATGCCTTTGACGAGGCTTAAAGCTACCCAAAAGTAATTCGAATCTTCTGCCATGGCGAATGGTTGCTTATTCTATCCCTGGAAGCAGATGGACAAGGATTTCGCGCTGGTTGAGGTCAACCTTTAAAATGACGGATTCGATGGCTGGCAGCAGTAACTCGGTGCCGTCGGAGTGGCGGATTAAATATACGTCGTTTGCAGGCGTGCTGAGAATTTCGGCTAAATAGCCCAGCTCTTGGGATTGATCGCTGAGCACGCGCATCCCGATGAGCTGATGATGATAATATTCGCCTTCCGGCAATGGTGGCAGGTCTTTGGAAGAGGTAAAGACGAACTGATTGCGCAATAAGCCAACGGATTCCGGGGATTGATACGCCTCAAAAGAAATCAATAGGCCTTTCGCATGAGGGCGGATCGTGCGAATGCGTTCTGGGCGATAGTCCGCGCCTACGAAAACCTGTGATCCTACTTTCAGGCGCTCTGGAAAATCGGTGATGACCTCCATGAGGATTTCGCCTCGCACCCCATGCGGATGACGCAACTTGCCGATAACCAAGAAGGCAGGCTCGCCGCTTGGGGGCGAGCCTGCAGGCTGTTGATATACTCTGGTCTTTCTCGCTCCAGCCATCGCGTTGTAGAACCAGCGCGGCTTATTCGGGTTCGATAATGTCCAGGGAGGCGCGCTTGCCTTGTTGTCCCGCGGCCACGCGCAACAATGTGCGAATGGCGCTGGCGACGCGTCCGCCGCGACCAATGATGCGTCCCATATCTTCTTTTGCCACGCGTAAGTTCAAAATCACCTGCGCGCCGCGGCGAAACTCTTTTACCTCCACCTGGGTGGGGTCATCTACGAGCGACCGGGCAATAAAATCCACTAACTCGCGCACGATAGACCTCCTGGGAAAATCTTGCCAAGCAAGGAATGGCAACGAGGGTGCTTATTTCTTGGTTGGAGCGGCGCGTTCTGTTTTGGGGTTGATGTTGCGCGCTTTTTCCGCCGCTTCAGCTTCGGCGAGCAATGTCTCCAACGCTTCGCCTTTCTTGAAACGTTCGTATCGCTCCAACAAACCTGCGCTCCTAAATACCTTCATCACCGATTCGCTGGGCTGAGCGCCTTTGCTCAACCAATCGTACACGCGATCTTCTTTGAGCGAAATGGTTGCAGGATCGGTGCGCGGGTTATAGGATCCAAGAATTTCAATGAAGCGACCGTCTCGCGGGGATTCTTTATCCGCAGCGACGATACGGTAGGTTGGCTGCGCTTTTGCCCCAACTCTGCGTAATCTTAAACGAACCATAACAAATTGTCTCCTTCGCGTACTTAGATAGTCGTCAGGCCGTCTGTAATTCGAGCATGAGCAAACGTTGAGAGGGGGCGGAAGGAGCGCCGGGAATCGCTTGCATCATGTGGATCAGAGAGCCTGAAATAAACGAGTTAACCTCCGAACATGCGCGGCAAGCCACGCACCCCCGATTTTTTCAG
>DYGV01000041.1 GCA_020724505.1 Anaerolinea thermophila | reverse complement strand
GAAGCGCGAGGCGCACGAGTGGAAGCGATAAGCGTTTATTCTGTTCAACCGTGCAAAGCCGATCAAGCAATATTGGATCAACTCAGCGAAGGAGGAGTGGAGGTGATCGTATTTTTTAGCCCTTCTGCGGTTCGCTCGACGATCCAACAGCTTGTGGACGCGTTTGATGATGAACGCGCCTACGCGATTCTTCAAAGATGTACGATTGCCTGCGTTGGTCCGGTAACCAGCCGGGCAGCGCGAGAAGCAGGATTGCGGGTTGATCTGATGGCACAAGAATTTACCGTCGAAGGTCTGGCGGAGGCGCTGACGCAATGGCGGCGCGGGCGTTAGTTACTGGCGGAACGGGGTTCATCGGCTCTAATATTGCGCTGCGTTTGATCGAACGCGGTTGGGAGGTGCGCATTTTGGAAAGGCCGGTCGCCTCGCGCATTTTGTTAGAGGACGGACCGTTCGAATTCGTGACCGGCGATGTGTTGGATCCCGAATCGCTGCCGCGGGCGATGAAAGGCATAGACGTAGTTTTCCATGCAGCGGGCGTGGTGGACTATTGGCGGCAGGGTGTGGATTGGATGAACCGGGTGAACATCGAAGGCACGCGGAATGTGATGGAAGCCGCCTTGAAAGCGCGTGTTGACCGTGTGGTACACACCAGCTCCACTGCGGCAATGGGGATTCATCCAAATGTAATTGTAGATGAAAGTTTTACTTTCAACGTAAAGCCTGAGAGATTTGTCTATGGCTACAGCAAATTTCGTGCAGAGGAGATCGTACTTGATTTAGTCAAGAAGGGCTTGCCGGCCGTAATTGTAAACCCGACTACGGTGATCGGGCCGCGTGACATACGCAAAGTATCCAGCGGTGTGGTGGTCGAGGTGGTGAAACACTGCGTTCCGCCGTTGATCCCGCCCGGCGGCGTCAATGTTGTACCGATTTGCGACGCCGCCCAGGGTCACATCGAGGCGGCGATTAAGGGGCAGGTTGGAGAGCGATATATTCTGGCGGGTGAGAATATGACGCACCTCCAACTGTACCAGACAATTGCCAATGTCGTTGGGTGTGGAATGAAGCTAAAGGTCATGCCGCGCTGGCAGGTTTCTTTTCTAGCCGGCATCACCGATATCCTTCGGCCCCAAACCAACGCTCCGGTCCCATTAACCGGGGATCGCTTACGCCTTGAGTCGCAGATGTTCTACTTCGATGGCTCGAAAGCGCGGGCGGCGTTTGATATGCCCAATACGCCGCTGCGCGTGACAATCGGGAGAACTTTTGAATGGTACGATTTAATGGGCGAATTTGATGGCATCTATGAACGGCTTGCTGCGGAAGGGGTTTGTAAATATTGTGGGCGCGCCCGGTATTGTGAATGGCCACCAACCGCAACGCGTCATTAAGCTCTGATCGAGGTGAGCGAAACATGGCTGTAACGCAAACTGCTCAAGATACATTCAGACAACGTTTCAAGGGTTTTATCAACAGACTCTTTGAACAACGTTGGGTCAATGTTGGCTTAAGGACAAAGATGAGCATCCTGGTTGAGGTGGGCCTCATCGGTCTGATAGCTATCTTCCTGTTTTTGGGAGTGAGCACAGCGCGGCAGACAACGGTGCGGATCATGAACGAGCGCGCTATGTTGGCTAAGCTGAGCGCTTCTACTCTGGACACAAATTTGCGCCAGATCCGCAGCGTACTGGAAATCATCGCCGAAAGCAGCCTCAAATGGGGAGATGAGACTTCCAATGAAAATCGCCAGGCTGCGCTCGAAGCGGCGTACAAGAAAATCGAATGGACGACGCAAGGCATTTATTTGCTGAATCAGGATGGCGCGCTGGTTTCATCTGTTTCCCCTCATGGAACGCTGCGCTTGAATTGGGATGAGTTGGTGAAAAAACCGGTTTCTATACAAGATTTTAAGGTGTATGAAATTACGACCGATCAAACATTGGCAGTCATCATGGTGCCGGTGTTTGACGACCAACGTCAATTTTGTGGCTGGTTGGCCGCCGTTTTAGATTTTACCCGCGGCGTTTTATCGCCATTTCATGGCGCGCTGGATCTGGGCGAAACAGGCGCCATTGATTTAGTGAATTCCGCGGGGAAGGTTTTGGTCAGTTCTAATCCAAATCGCCCCACCGCTATAGCCAGCCTTGACAGCTTGAGTCGGCTCATCCTGGCGGGCGAGCCAGTGGTCGAGACTTGTCTGGGTTGTACAGGAGAAGAAAGCTCTGGTCTGGGCGATGAGGTGATCGCCTTTGCCCCGCTGACCTACGCGCCCTGGGGTGTTATCGTGCGCCAAAGCGCAGCGGAGTTGATGTCGCCCGTGAACCGTTTGTTAATTCAAACCTTAGCTTTGGGTTTAGCGACTATTATCGGCGCTTTGGGCTTGGTTTGGGTGACCACGAACAGCGTGATCAAGCCGGTTCAGTCGCTAAAGGAAGCCGCTGTTCGCATCACGAAGGGGGATCTAAAAACGCCTATGGATGTTTTTGATTCGGGTTGGCTCTCATTTCGCCGCCGACGATTGGATGAGATTGGGTCATTGGCGGAAAGCTTTGAAACTATGCGCCGGCAGCTTAAGCGCTCGATGGATGAAATCAACGAACTTAATCGTGAACTGGATCGTAGAGTGCAAGAACGTACACAAGAAGCGCTGAATGCTCAATTGCAGGCGCAATCGGCGCGGGATGATTTGCGCGCTATCATTGATGCACTTGACGATGAATTAATCGTGGTGGGCGTGGATGATTATCACATCAAATTGGCAAATAAAGCTGCCGAGGAACACCATAGAAAAAATGGTGACATCGTTGAGCAAATCTGTTATCAAACCTGTCGTTCAGGATCGCTCAAACAGAATGATATAAGTGGATGTCCGGTGGCGATCGTTCAACGCACGGGCGAGACTACGCGTGTGACGCAAGAATTCCCCGACTCGGATGGCATCATACATTATCGCGAAGTAACAGCTTCACCGATGCGCGATGCATCTGGACACATCACGCGCGTGGTGGAATTGAGTCGCGATGTGACCGAAGAAAAGAGGATCAAGGCTTCGTTACTGAGGCGAAACCAGCAACTTTCGATCATCAACGCTGTAGCGACTACTGTAAATCAATCACTTCAACTCGAAGATATTCTGGACCGTTCTCTGGAAGCAGTGTTACGGTTGACCGAAGTAGACATGGGTGCGGTTTTTCTCTACGAGGAATATCAGGGCAGCTTAAGATTGATGGCGTATCGAGGAATCAGCGAGGAAGCCGCGCAAATTGCTGCCACGATGGGTCTGTTAGACAGTTCTTGTGGCGGCGTGGTCGAACATGGTCAGGTGGTGATCGTTCCAGATCTCTCACGTTATAAGGGGCGGCGAGCCAGGTCTTTACAGCGAGAGGGGGTGAATACTCTCGTTCATGTTCCTCTGACGATCAAAGGCAACACCCTGGGTAGTATGTGTGTGGGCACGAAACAAGGACGAGAGTTCAGCCGCGAAGACCAAGAATTGCTCAAAGCAATCGGAAGTCAGATCGCAGTAGCGATTGAAAATGCGCGCCTTTATGCAGAAGTACAGGCGAAAGAACGTATGCGAGGTGAATTGTTCAAGAAAGCTATTAATGCCCAAGAAGATGAACGCAAACGTATCGCACGCGAGCTGCATGATGAGACCAGCCAATCGTTGACTGCTATGCTTTACGCAGCCGAAGAGGCGTTAGAGATGAAGAACATTGCCGCCATCCGCAAAAAAATTGGAGCCATGCGTGAGCTGGCTCAACACACTTTGGATGGCGTGCACAAATTGATCTTTGACTTGCGACCTTCCATGTTAGACCATTTAGGATTGGCACCGGCTATCCGCTGGTTGGCGAAATCTCGCCTGGAAGCCAGGGGCGTACGTGTTGTGATTCAGGAAAAGGGTGAAATTGGGCGATTGCCGGCTGAAATTGAGACTGCATTATTCCGAGTTGTGCAAGAGGCGATCACCAATATCGCCAAACATTCTGCTGCCCGCAATGTTGTAATCCAATATGAATGTCGGGGAGATAAAGTGCATGTGCGCGTGGAAGACGACGGCGTGGGGTTCAACGTTGCGGATATCGAAATCTCTCCGGATACGCCGCGCGGCTTGGGTTTGATCGGGATGCAAGAGCGGTTAGAGTTATTGGGTGGAGAAATGTATGTGCATTCGTCCCC
Organism: Anaerolinea thermophila; assembly: GCA_020724505.1. Lineage (GTDB taxonomy): Bacteria > Chloroflexota > Anaerolineae > Anaerolineales > UBA4823 > RBG-16-57-11. Next base: position 23,710 of record DYGV01000041.1, on the reverse strand, counting down.
GGGCAGCGGCACAGCTATCGAGATCATCGTCCCTTCGGTGAACGGAAGAACGGAACATGCCTGAGATACGCGTTTTAATCGCAGATGATCACGCCATCTTGCGGGATGGCATTCGTTCGCTGCTAGAAATTCAGCCTGAAATTCGCGTCGTTGGAGAAGCCGCCAATGGGCGAGAAGCCCTGGAGAAAGTCAAACTGTTGTCGCCAGATGTGGTTCTAATGGACGTAGCGATGCCAGAGATGAACGGTCTTGAAGCGACGCGACAGATTAAGGCGCTTCACCCCCAAATCAAAATCTTGATCCTCACTCAACACGACGATCGTGAATATGTGGAACCCTTATTACAGGCTGGCGCTTCAGGATATGTGTTGAAGCGTTCAGGAGGGCGCGAAGTATTGACTGCCATTCGTCAGGTGTATGAAAGCGGCGCATATTTAGAACCCAGCATTGCACGTCAGGTGATCGAGGGTTTCACGCAAAGGGAAGCCAAGACGGATGACCCATTGGAGACGCTTACTGCACGCGAGCGCCAGGTCTTTCAATTGTTGGTGAGCGGCAAAAGCAATAAAGAAATTGCGCATACTTTGCGAATCAGCGCAAAAACCGTTTCGGTGCATCGCACCAACCTGATGGCAAAGCTCAACGTTCATAACAGCATCGAGCTGGCGCATTTTGCCGCGCAACATGGGCTGCTCGAAGCTGATTAACTCAGTAATCCTTTACATGGAGGACCATTTTGATGGAATTAAACCTGGATTTTGTAAAGATCCCTGCTGGGGAGTTTTTGATGGGTAGTAAGTTGTCAGTTGATCCTCAGGCATCTTCGGATGAAATGCCCCAACATCGTTTGGAAGTCAGCGATTACTTTATCATGCGGTATCCGGTAACGAACGCCCAATATCGGGAATTTATCCTGGCTACGGGACATCGCGCGCCCTTGTTTTGGCCTGACGGCGTCTATCCAGCGGAGAAAGCCCAACATCCAGTCGTGGGTGTATCCTTGCTGGATGCCGCTGCGTTTTGTCTGTGGGCAGCAAAAGTTACCGGCTTGCCAGTGCGATTACCCACAGAGCCGGAATGGGAAAAGGCAGCGCGGGGTGTGGATGGCAGAGTGTATCCTTGGGGGAATCGCTGGGAAAGTGGGCGATGCAACAGTAGCGAAGAAAAGATCGGTGGAACTACCCCCGTAGGCCAATTTTCCCCGCAGGGCGACAGTCCATTTGGCATCGCAGAGATGGGCGGCAATGTGCAGGAATGGATCCTCTCTCTCTACCGCCCTTATCCTTATAATTCTCAGGATGGACGTGAGGCTTTGCTAAATCGGCTGGACTCTCTGACTACTTTGCCGCGTTTCCACGAAACGGGAGGTACATCTTTGCCAGGCTCGTTAGAAGCGGCTTTGGATAAGTCTATGATCCGCGGCGGCTCGTGGCGCGAGGATCGCTTCCGCAGCCGTTGCGCCTATCGAAGTTGGGCGGCACCGATGCATCGCAGCGATGACACCGGTTTTCGCTGTTGCTATGAGCTATAATTTACCAGTGGTTATCAACATCCCGCAGATTTCTGGTCACACAGGATAATTTTTAATATAGGAGACTGCGGGACGTTTTGCGCCGAGTTGGAGTAAAACAAAACGAGGCTATCTGAGCGGTTGACAGCCTCATTTTTTATTTTGAATTTTTGGCTCTAGATCGAAGCGGTTATAGGAATAGACTCGCAATGCCCATGGCGAGGGCAGCCATGATGAAAGCGATGAAACTGACGAATTGCATCACCAGGATCATCACAATCACACGCCGTTGCTCTGGGCGAAGGCGCAAATAGAACCGATCTACTAACCAGCGGATGATACGTTTGAATGTGGATTGGCGTAATTCTGCGTAACGCTGAATGTTGCTCAGCCAGCTCTTGACAACATCCCGAACAGAACGATTGAATTGGTCGGCGTTTTCATCTTCTACATGGTATTCTTCCATATATATGATACGCGTCCCACGGGGGATGTCGTTGAGCAGCCAGGTGACGCTGGTTTGCTGATCCACATCGAGGCAATAAGATAATTTTCGATCGCGCTCGTAATCGGTGATGGTAGTTTGATATACAGATGGATTGCCTGCAAGGTGGCGTACAAGGTATTTGCTCCCTCTGTTGGGATAATTGTTGCTTTTGGCTTCGATGCTGGCGATCCCCCAAAGCGGACTGAGCTGCATTCGTCTTTCTATATCTACGATCAGCTTGAATACCTCTGCACGCGGCGCCTGAATGTCAATCCATTCAACAACTTTCGCCAAACCCATTTTGTCCCTCACCAAAAAAGAAAAGGGCAGCCCCGCATTGAACCATGGAGCTTGGCCCTGGGTCTTTCAATATTATTTTAACCGAACACTGGTTAAATAGAACGTTTTTTCATGACACTCTAATCATGTTTCACTGCTCAATTCAGACCAAAAAAATCTCGAACCAGAGATTCGACTTCTTCTTCGCTCAGTCCGTCGTGAGGGGATTTGATCCATTGAATTGGTTTGTGCAAAAGCTGGCTGGTGAGAGCATGCGCCAGAGTTTGAATGGCTTGTATTTGTTCTGCATTGAAATCGCCCGCGCGCCGAAGCGTTTTACGGATTTGCTCCTCGCAGATGTTTTGAGCGTGCTTTTGAATCTGTTGAATGAGTTCGGCGTTGCGGCGCAAGCCCAGCCACTTGGAGAAATGGGCAAGTTCTTCCGAGATAATCTCTTCGATGCGCTGGCGGGTGGAAATTGCCAGCGGGAAGTCGCGCTGCACCAGTTTCTCCAGGTCGTCAATGTCCACCAATGTTACTTGCGGCACATTAGCGATTGCCGGATCGGCGTCGCGCGGCACAGCCAGGTCAATGATCAACAAAGGTCGCTCTGCCCGCGCTGCCATCGCTTGTTGGATAGTCTGATAGTGCAAGACGATATGCGGAGCGCCAGTGGAGCAGATGACGATGTCTGCTTGGACCAAACTCTCTGAAAGAGCGTCGAAGTGCACAGCCTGACCGCCAATAGAGTGGGCGAGTTTTTGCGCTCGCTCGAAGGTGCGGTTGGCAACAAGGATGAAATGCAAACCGGCCTGAACCAAGGCACGGGCGGTTAAAGCGCTGATTTTTCCTGCTCCGATCAACAGGGCAGTGCGATGTGATAATGAAGGAAAAGTATCCTTTGCCAGGGCGACGACAACTGCGGCGACCGAACGGCGCAAACAGCCGATCTCAGTTTCGGAGCGGACGCGTTTCCCTGCGTGTATAGCGTATTGAAACAACGCCGATAGCGTTACACCGCAGGTTCCGGCGGATTGAGCGATCTGATAGGCGTCTTTGACCTGTCCCAGGATCTCGTCCTCGCCAATGACCAATGAATCCAGACCGGCAGCAACGGACATTAAATGGTGCGCGGCTGCTTCACCTTGTAGGAGGTATAATTTTTCGCTCAGTTCCTCCGGCTTGTAACTGGCGTACTCTGCCAGGAAAGAGATCACTTGCTGAGACGCCAAACATGCGTCAGAAGTCCAGACATAGACCTCACTGCGGTTACAGGTGGAAAGGATGGCGGCTTGAACGTCTTGTTGAGGCAATCGAGCAACGATATGATGAAGCGCCGCGGTGATTCGTTCCGAGGAAAAAGCCACTCTTTCTCGTAATTCCACCGGAGCGAGGCGATGGTTAAGACCAATCAGAAGCAGCGAATTCATCTCAACCTCTGCTGAAAAGAGGATGCCCAGGCAACCATGCCAGATGCCCATTGGGGAGCCCCATAGGCGTGTAAGTGCGTATAGCTGGCAAATACGTTGCGATAATACAACCCATCTTCATGATAACCAATCCCTTCTCCTCGCAATAATCGCAATCGCGGCGCGGAAGGGATATCGTTCTTGGTGATCTTTGAATGATGGAATTCATGCCCTCGCAGAGTGGCACCTACTGGAAAGATGGGGTTTTCCGCGGTGCATTGGGCAAGCACATAGCCGTGCCCTTGAGGGCGATTGGTCATCTCGATTTCGATGGGTAAAGCGCCTACCATTTCCACCGCGCGGCCCTCGTATTCTATGCTGCGCGCTAAATACATCAAACCACCACATTCTGCGTAAATGGGCAGCCCAAAATCAACTGCCTGCCGGATGTCTGCGAGCAGGCCTTGATTCGCGGATAGAGCTTCGAGAAAGATTTCCGGGAAACCGCCGCCGATATATAGGGCGTCCACTTCGGGCAGATGGTTGTCCTGAAGTGAATTAATGGCGATCAATTCCGCTCCTCGATCTTGCAGGGCTTCCAGGTTCTCTGGGTAATAGAAAGAGAAGGCTTGATCGCGCATAACCCCAATTTTGGGACGGTTGCCTATTGGAGGCAGAGGAATATGGTTTTGCAATTGTTGCGTGTTTGTGGATACAGGCGAGGCTGGCATCGAGGGCGCGCCGCGGGCGATTCGTAAAACGGCCTCTAAATCCACATACTTTTCAACCGCGTCGCGGCAAGCCTGAATAGCTGGTGTCAGCCGCTCGTCTTCGTTATGGGGTATCAGCCCTAGATGCCGATCGGGGATGGTCATTTCAGCGTCGCGCGGCAGCGCTCCAAGAATGGGCAGGCGGCAGTAATGTTCAATAGCTTGTCGCATCTTGGTTTCATGGCGACCCTGCGCCACCTGGTTCAAAATCACACCTGCCAGAGGCGTTCCTGGCTCGAAGGTCTGATAACCATGCACCAGCGCCGCAGCGCTGCGCGACATTCGCGCTGCGTTGATAACCAGAATAATCGGCGCTTGCAATTCCCGCGCTACGGCGGCTGTACTTCCCAGACCATCTAACTCCAATGAATCATAAAGACCGTGATTTCCCTCAATGAGCGCAAGATCGGCTTGCGAAGCACCTCTGATCAGCGCCGCGCGCAGATCGTTTGGGTCGGGCAAGAAGAAAGAGTCCAAGCTGCGGCATGGTCTTCCGCTGGCCTGGCTCAGCCAAGAAGGATCAATGTAGTCCGGCCCTTTCTTAAAGGGCTGGATCGTCAACCCGCGCTGGGAAAATGCTGCACAAAGCCCCAGCGACACCGTCGTCTTGCCGCTGCGTCCCTGAGGCGCGGCGATCACCAGGCGGGGAAGAGAAAATGCCTTGCCGGCGTTATCTGCAATCGAATCGGCCGGCGTCATCTTGGCCTCACAATTCTGTGACCGTGATAGCCCCTTCTTGACAGGAGGCCTCGCAAGATAAGCAGCCAATGCACTCATCCGGGTCGCCGGTCACCATCGCATATTTCTTGCCGTTTTCTTCCGTGATTGAGAAGATCATATTTGGGCAATTGTCCACACAATCGCCGCAAGCCTGGCATTTTTCAGTATCTATCGTAATTACATACATTTTTATCCTCCGATATTGTATTATTTCTTTTCCCAAACAATTGCAGCCGCCGTTAATTCGCTCAAGTTTTGAACCTTCACTTTTAGTTTGTAGTGCCGGCGAATTTCATCTAGCTGATCCAGACAGTTATGACACGAGGTTGCTACAATCTCGGCGCCGGTGGCAAGGATTTGATCTGCCTTGACCTTACCTGCGGCAATGCGTTCTTTAGCAAACTCGGTCATGGAGAGCATTCCACCTCCGCCGCCGCAGCAAAAGTTCTCTGCGCCATGCGGTTCCATCTCCACGAAGTCCACAACCGTATGGCGCAGGATATAACGTGGCTCATGAATAACGCCACCCTGGCGTGCCTGGTTGCATGGATCGTGATAAGTGACCCGTTTTGAGTTCACCGTTGGATCCAGCTTCAGGCGACCTTCGCGAATGTATTTTGCTTGCATCTCAACAAAGCTCAAAACCTGGAATGGATAGCCATGCCCCAACCAGTTTTCAGCCTCCCAACGCTGCGAGCGGTAACCATGTCCACATTCCGCCATGACCAGCAAGTCCGCCCCCAAATTATTAACCCTCTTTCCAGGTTGGCAGCAATTTGTCGGGCGGCTGCATCATCGCCGGAGAACAAGCCGTAGTTCGTGGCGTCCCAGCTTTCAGTGCTCAGCGTCCAGTCTTCGCCCGCGGCGTGGAAAATTTTAGCGGCAGCCTGGATCAAATAGGGGAAATATTTGACCTCGCGCGGATTGAAGGTATAAACCACATGGGCGCGCTTTTTGTTGAATGGAATGTGGATGCTGGGGTCGTCCAGCTCAGCTTGTAGTTCTTCTTCCATCCACTTGACCGTCTCGACGTAATCTTCTTCGCTGACGCCCATGTTATTGCCTGTCTCTAGGTGGATGTTGACTGTGGCCTTTAATCCTTCGGGGGTCATATCTATGGCGGTCAACATGGCGCGAGCGGTACGCGCGATCAGACGATTGTCCACTCCCATAGGGCAATTGATAACGCAACGACCGCACATGGTACAACTTCCAAATGCGGTCTGGATCAATTGTTCAATCATCTCTTGGTCCAGATCCACCGCGCCGGTCCATCGCGGTGCAACTTTGCTCAGCGGATCGGAGAGTTTGCGATAGATTTTACGCAATTGCTCGGCGCGATAAGCCGGCACATATTCCGGTTTCGGATTGGCGACATAATAGTGACAGGAGTCTGCACACAATCCGCAGCGCACACACACTTCTAGGGAAGCTTCTAATTGACGGTTTAGGCGCTGGCGCAACACCTCCAATGCCAACGCGGCTTTCTCATCGGTTAATTGGAACCGTTCGTCGGTGAATTTTAGGTCTGCCATGTCTTACCTCTATCGAATGACTTTTTGATTACCTGGCCCAATCACACCGCGGTGGCCGAAGGAGTATCCAAAGAAAAATTTGGAATAAAAGAAATAGACGCAATGACGAATTTTGCTGAAGGGAATATAGACGCTCATCAGCGCCGTAACGATATTTAGATAAGGCAAAACATTGGGCGTAAGCAAAGCGCCAAAAGCAAGAGCGGAAAAGAGCGAAGTTAAGAACACCGAGAAATAATCGTCGGGGAGGCTTAAGGCGCGTTCATTTTTACCTGCCAGGCGCATAAAAATTCCAGCGAAGCCGAAAATCGCGCCGGCTAAGGTGAGCGCCATTGCTAGCCATCGGATCGTTGCGGGTAAAGATTCGATCCAGGGGGCGAAAATCACCACTGCAAAAGCCGTGAAGATCCCCAGGTGGAAGAAAATCCCGCGCAGGTAAGCAACCCAATGCAGGCGGGTGCTTTCTTTTTCCCAAGGGGCCATGCCCAAGGTGAAAGCGTAAAGCACGCCTCGAAAAGCTGAGCCTCGCGGTCGAGAATAATCTCTCTTGAAAGGGCGGTTCATAATTTCCCGTAGCCGGAGCAAGATGCCGATGGCGCCCAAGGCCAAACCGATGAATGCCAGATAATGTGTGAGGGTGATCGTTTCCATAAATGCCGCCTACTTGATCGAGATTCTCTCAGTAATCTGATAAGCTTGTTCCAGAGCCGCCTGGCTCCATGCAAGGTTGCTGGTCAGGAAATCCCTGGCGAGGTTCAGAGACGCCATCGCCGGCGCAAGACCATCGCCTCGCACCCTGGCTGCCATAGCCATGCCCAACGCCCGCTTGAAAATGCTTGAATCGCCGGTCTGTGTTGCAAGGGCGCGTAAAACCACTGCCCGATCTGCTTCACGCTGAATTTGATCTACCAGTTGTAAAGCTGCCGCGGGGTTGGCGTCTATCTGGGCAAGCGCCAATTCTACCAGCGGATAGGTTTCTTTCAGCTCTGCAGCGAGTGCGGTCGCCAGATCAATCTTTCCCAGATAGGTCATCGCCAATAGACGATCATAAGGATTTTGCACCTCTTCGACAAGTGACGCATTACCTGCAATTTGGATTACATAGCGCATGGTTCGGTCCCGCAATAAGGGAATTTCGATCTGGCGGGCGGCGTCGGATGCTGATTGTGGTTCGGCGCGACTCCAAGCAATGACAATTTCGGACTGGGCGCGTGCTTTTTCGAATGGATCGGCGATTTTCTGGCTGGCGTTCCAGGCTTCGTCAAAGCGGCCGAGATGGAACCAGGCGAGCGTCTGCGCGCCGGGATATTCGTTTGGGATGATCATTCCTGCTTTGTCTGACCCTGTATATGAGGCAATGACAGCCAACAGGTAAGCGCGTTGTGCAACATCTGTCACGCTATCCAGCGTAGAAAGCGCCTCGTCGAGCAAAGCCGCATCGTGCGCGGCGGAGGCAATTTGCGCCAACGAGTGCGCCTTTCGCGCAGGGTCGGCGATCTGGCGAGCGGCTTCGGCGGCCTTCTCAAAGTCTTGCTGCTCATGGGTCAAAGCGGCGATTTCCCGCCACCCCCAGGCGCGAATGGCTGGATCTTCCACCTGAGAGAGCAACATCGGCCCACGTTGAGGGTCTAATTTTGCCCATGTAACTGCGATCGCCCTCCGGTCAAGGTCGCGATAAATACCTTGAGCGCTTTGTGTCGCCTGCCAGGCGGTTGCGAGGATATTCTCTGCTGTGGATGGATCCAAAGGCATCCATTCTTCAGCTATGAGCCGATAGTTCCATGCCCGAGAACGGACAGCGGTTAGGCGGTTGGCGATGAGGCCGGCTTTTTCTAGCGCTGCCGGGTCGCCAACCGCAGCTTCTTGCGCTGAGGCGGCCTGGCCCCAAAGCGCCGTAGCATTTTCGTGGGCGATTTCGGCAGCTTGCAGCGCTTGTTGGAGGATTTCCTGGCTGCTTGCTGAGTCTATTTCATGCCAGAGGGCTGCAACGCGGGAGAACATCCAGGCGCGAGCCATGGCTTGATCGGCGATGGAAGCGTTTCGTTGCGCAGTATCCAAAGTCGTTTGAATTTGTTGCGCTTCAACATCCGCGGCAACTGCCTGTTGAGTGGGCTGGCGCAGAAGAGGAAGGGTAAAAAATCCGACGATAATGAGTAAAAATATTGCCGTCCTTACCGCACCTCGCAAGCCGGGTTTTTTGGGAGATTGCCTGACATAACGAGTATGATACAACCCCCAACTTAGAGACGCCAAAATGATGAGGCTGATGGCGATCCCAAAGATCAGAGCATTATTTCGTTTAACCGTTTCAGATTGTTGGTTAAGTTCGTTGTAGATCTTTCCGAGTTTATAGCGTAAAGTCTGCGCTTCGGAAGTGAAGGCATCCAGGCTTTGCACCGGTGCATCCAGCAGGCGAAGATAGCCCTGGTGCGCCGCGCTGATGCGACTTTCTAACGCGCTGGAACGTTGATCAGGCGGTAAAGCCGCGCGGAAGCGATCTATGGCTAAGAGTAGCCGTTCGGTGTAATAGATTTCCTCCTGGATCTTTTTAGCCGCCGGGCAGGGAGTTATCGAGGCGCGAATAATTTCGCCGCGCCAGGAGGTTGGATTGGCTAAGTTTGGATCATCGCTGCTATGGCAGCTCACGCAATAGTTGCTGGTTTGCAGGGCAGATAGCGCTTGCGTCTGTTGGGTGTTACTTGACTCCATCAGCGCGGCGCCCTCTTCGGCATGGGCGGACATCAACGCTCCGGAGGCAAAGAAGATCAGTAAAGTTGCAACGGCGCAGATGAAAAAGTCTCGAAAACGGATCATGAGTCTCATTTCCTCCCGCCTCGCAGAATCCAGCGCGTCAGATAAACATAGATCAAGCAAGCGCCGGTAAAGATTGTCAAAATGACTGCGCCGCCGACGCCGGGTGTGTTGAAGAAGGCATATACCAGACTGGAAATATCCATCGTTGCTCTCCTGGAAGTTAATCTCCGGTTGGGGCGGTCTGCGCTACGCGCGCCCCCTCAGGCTCAATTTCAGGGAGATGCTCAGCAGTTTCCCAGATAGGAATAATGGGAAAGAAACGGGTAAATGTCGTATAGAGTAAGAACATACCGGCGAACCATGCCGCAGTAATCAACCACTCCGTCGCTGTAGGCAGATAAATGCCTTGCCCCATTACAGGTAGTAAGCGTGGGCTGACTTCGGAGGGGATAATGACGATGTAACGTTCTAGCCACATGCCAATGTTAATCAGGATCGAAGCAGTTACCATCCAGCCGATGTTATTTTTTGCCTTAAAAATCAGGATCAAGACCGGCAAGCCGAAGACCAGTAAAGCCATGCTCCAAAAAATGGTGGCATATGTGCCAGTGAATTTGTCGAGCAGTACGACCATTTCCTCCTTCATATTGCCATAACCAATGGTCAGATGTTCGGCAATCATCATGTAAATCCATCCCAGGGTGAAGGTAATCAATAGCTTGCGGATGGAATTGAACAAACCGATATGAAGCACCTCTTCCAGTTTGTACACTTTTCGCAGGATTGCCAAAGCAATGACCACAGCGGCGGTGCCAGAAAGGATGGCGCCCAACAGGAAGAACGGCCCAATCAAGGCGGTGTGCCAGCCGGGCTGCAAGGTCATGCCGAACATCCAGGATACGACGGTATGCACGGTGACTACCAGCATGGTCATGAAGATCGCCATCCCGTCCAACACCTTTTCCAAGCGGTGAAATTGTTCTGGATGCCCTTGCCAACCCAACGCCAAGATTTCATACATCCGACGTTGCCAGTCGGGGGCGTTTGTCAATCGGTCGCGGCAAAGAGCAATATCGGGCAGCAGAGAAAGATAGAAAAACACGATGCTGGATAGGAAATACAGCCCCACCGCAGTGAAGTCCCACAAGATCGGCGACTGATACCTGCCGAAGAAGATGATATTGAACACCCGTTCCGGTCGTCCCATATCGGCAAGGATGGAGGCGACGCCAAACGGCAGGCTGAATAGGGTGATCGCCTCGGCGGCGCGGGTGAGAGGTTTGCGCCAACCTTGCCCGGCGATGCGTAAGATGGCGGAGATGAACGTCCCGGAGTGCGCCAGGCCGATGAAGAAAACAAAATTGGTGATGTACACACCCCAATAGACCGGACGATTTAACCCGGTCACTCCTAGACCAATTACGTATTGACGCACCCAGGCGGATAAACCCAGTAAAAATATTCCACCCAGGATGAACCATAATATCCTGTCGCTGGTGGTGGGCCTGTGAATTGGCTTTAAGATGAGCTTTTCATGTTTGTTTTCAGGGTGCATGGCCTCTTATCCCTGTTTGAGATAATAAACTTTCGGCTCGGTGCCTAATTCTTCAAGAAGGCGAAAGGCGCGTGGGCTGTGCGATAGTTTCGATACCAGGCTATTGGGGTCATCCAGATCGCCGAAATAGCGGGCATGACCGGTGCATGTCTGAACACAGGCTGGCATATAATCTGTAGCCTGAAAGGTTCGACCTTCCGCCGCAGCTTTTTCCCGCGCCCGGTGCAGGCGTTGAATGCAAAAAGTGCATTTTTCCACCACACCCTTTGGCCGCGGGGCTACTTCTGGGTCTGGATTCAGGTGCTGTTTTAGTGCTTGCGGCCATTCAGGAGGAAACCAGTTGAAATAGCGAATGGCATAAGGGCACGCCACCGTGCACATTCGACAGCCGATACAACGCTGATAATCCACAACCACGATGCCCTCTTCGTTCTTATAGGTAGCCCTCACCGGACATACGGCTGTGCAGGGGGGATTGTCGCAATGCATACAAGGACGAGGGATCATTGTGGCATGTACCAGGGGATATTCGCCTTCGAGAAATGGTAGAACTTCATTCCACAAGATCGCCCTGCCTAAGATAGCCTGGTCTGGCCCGGCGATTGGCGTATTGTTCTCCATACGACAGGCTGCTGTACAGCTTTGGCAGGCAAAACATTTATCCAGGTCAATCACCATTCCCCAACGTGGCATAAACACCTCCAATTTTTTCGCGCGGATTGTTCGGTCATCGCCTCGCAGTATCTCTTCAGGCTTTGTAGATTTTGACGCGCGCCGGGCCGATGATCGCCTGGCCGCTCAATGGTTCGCTGCGGATGTCAACTAGCCGGTTTGGGTTGCTGCCCACGATCATTTGTTCAGGCGCATTGCGTCCCCATTTGGTCATGGTATGGCGTCCCATTCCCAGGGGCATGAAGACCACATTCGGCCAGATGCCAGGGTACACGCGCACGGTCGCCTGGATTCTGTCAATATGGGACTCTACCCAAACAACATCGCCGTCATGCAAGCCCAAGGCTTCCGCCGCTTTCGGGTTGATTTCAACCCAGCTTCTCCACTTAACGTTTCCTTGTAATCCTAGACATTCCTGTAAAGTGGGGATTGTGCCCTGCCAGGACTGCGTTTGTGTGATCAGCGACTGGGATATTAGTAGGAAAGGATATTCCTGCGCCTCGTGAACGACTTCTTCAAGCGCTTCTGGCAGGACAAAGTGCGGTAAACAATCCAGGTCATTCATGGTATCGTTGCTTAAAATGGCGGCCAGCTCGCGAGAGTAGAAGTCAAAGCGCCCATCTTTCGGCGCATTCAAACGATCGCGTCCCACGATGTTCGCCCATGCCGGGCTGCCGGGTTGAGCGTAAAAGTACACCATCTCTGCCCAAAAACCATTGCTTTCGACTTTCTCCCAATCTAAGGGAGTTGCTGAAAGCCGCTGACGGAAGAGGGTTTGATAATCTGACCAGGGCAGCGCTTGCTCCAGTGAGCCGCCTAATTGAGCAGCAACCTGTAACAATATATCCGCCGGATTGCGATTATCTTGCACCAGCTCGACCACCGGACGGCGTAGGGACACACCGGCGTATCCAACCCCTTCCATGAAGTCGTCGCCCCACACTTCCAGAAAAGTCGCGCTGGGCAGGACGACATCTGCCAGGGCCGCAGTCGCATCCAGGGTTGAGGCAATAGAGACAATAAAGGGCACTTTCTCCAAAGCGGCGACCATACGGCCATTTTGAGGTAGATCTAGCACTGGGTTAGTGTTGAGCAACATCAATGCATTGAGTGGATAAGGTTCGCCGCTGAGTAAAGCGTCTGGCAGGTTTTGGTAAATTGAAATCGCCAGTGGATATTGCGCTGAGCCTGCCCCGTCAATGCGCGGCTGAGATAGCCCTTGCACGGCTGCATCATCCGGCGTGTAATCGGGCCATTGCTCCAGGTCTGGGAAACGCTGCACCAAAACGCCGCCCTGCACATCAATTGAACCAACCAGGGCATTCAGGGCGTGGATCGCCATGGCGGTATAGAGGCTGTTTCCGCTGTTAAGCTCGGCGATTTCATTGGGCATAATAGCGACGGCTGGGCGGTTAGTGGCAAACTCGCCGGCTAGTCGGGCGATGGTCTCGGTGGGCGCCCCGGTAATCTTTGAGACCCGTTCCAGTGTATATTGTTCTAACACCAGGTTCTTAAAGCCCTGGTGGAGGTTACCGTTGACGTCGGTGAAATCTTCAAAACCGAAGGTGAAATCGCGGACGAATTTTTCATCATAGAGTTTGCTGTTGATAATGACGTTTGCCATACCCAGCGCCAGCGCCCCGTATGTGCCGGGCCGTACAGGCACCCACTCATCGGCCTTGATGCCCGTCAAGTTAAGGCGCGGGTGAACGGAGACCAGCTTGCCTCGCTGTGGGCGCCCGCGGCGCATAAACGCCACCGCGCCCAAATGCACGATCACATTGCGATTGGTTTCGAGCAGATTGCCGCCGAAACACATTACATAGCTGGCATTATTTAAGTCGTATACAGGCAGTCCATTGATTCCTTGCGTCAAGAACATCGCCTGGCGTGCTACCTGGTCGGCTAGGCTTTCGCGCCCGATCACGTTTGGAGAACCATACGCTTGCATAAAACGATGGATCAGCGAGCGCATCTGACCGCGGGTTTCGCCATGCACCAACGCCAGCGTGTGCGCCTGCCCATTTTTCCGTAAATCGCTCAGTTTTTGCACGACTAGCGCCAATGCTTCATCCCAGGAGACTTCCTTCCAGTCTCCGCTGCCGCGCCGTCCCATTTGAATGCGCGGGTGCGCCAACCGTTCTGGGCTATACAGAATTTCTAGCGATGCCTGGGCGCGCAAGCAGCATACGCCCTGGTTTAGCGGGTGGAGGGGATTGCCTTCCACTTTCACTGCTCTTCCGTTGACCACGCGTACATCCAGTCCGCAGCCAGATGGGCAGAGTGCACAAGTCGTTTTAACGAGGGTTTCTTCGGGGCGCGTTACCTGCTCGGAGAGCGCAGATGCCGCCGGCGCGCCTACTGTGGGTTTGAGTGCCATCGCAGCGGCGCCAATGGCAGCGGCGGTTGCGCCGATCTTGACAAAATCGCGGCGTGTGAGGTGGTTGCCTGGTGTTTGATTTTCAGCTTGATGATTATCCATAAGCTTAATTCCCGTCGTAATTTCGCAGCCATTGATGGATCTGACCAGCTTGAGCCGGCTCCACTGCTAAGGGTTGCGCTTCAGGGGCGGGCTGATCTGGCGCCTGATATTGGCTTTCGTCAACATCCAATTGAATGCCTAGCAGAGAGAGCGCCTCGACCAGATCGGGAACGACGCCTGGTTTTCCGCTCCCCACCCAGGCTTGCCCACGCGGCCCACGCGGCCCACCCCCGGAGGGACTCAGGTGGCAGGTGGCGCAAGGTTCGCCGGTTTGCGCCGAATATTCTGGTAGAGCCTCGGCTGTCTGTGGGTGAAACGCCAGGGCGAGCGTAGCTGCCAGCAACAAAACCGAGACTATGATGAACATGCGATGTCGTCTCATACCTTTCGCCCTCCGGTTAACTTGCTTCTCCGATAATGACCCGGTCGTTGTTTGTTTGAACGGCCAGACTCTCTAATGGCACCGGTGGAGGACCGGCAATGACTTCGCCAAATTCGTCGAAGCGGCCATCATGGCAGGGGCAGTAAAATTCCTTTTTCCCCTCTTGCCATTGGACAGTGCAACCCAGATGGGTGCAGATCAAGGAAAACGCCCGGATGCTTTCTGGCGTGCGAATTACAATGGCCGGAGCAGCGCCGTAGGTGAAGGTTTTAAACCCTCCAACTGGCAGTTCTGACAATGGAACTTCGACCGGTTTTACTTCTTGGGCTGAGGTCTGAGATGGAAATAGCCAGGATTGCACCAACAACCCTAGCCAGGACGCACCCAGCATTGCGATCCCTAGCTTGATGAATTGGCGGCGTGTTACCAGAGGCGAAGTAGAAGTAAGTGGATGATTGGATGGGGCAGGAGTTTCAGACATTTTCGTCCTCCTCAGAGTGATGCAAAGGGGTCATTTCTCAATCCTCTGCGCTCCCACATAATCATGGCAATTGTTACAGGAATATTCTGGTACATGGCAGTACAGACAATCTGCCTGTTCTAAATCGCCGCGATTGACCATATCCATATGGTGTGTCTGCCAGAAATCCAGTGGGCTGTGATATTCCGGCGCAGCATATTCAGCGGAAATATAGACCGCAAGTGGTCCCGCGCCGTCTTTGACAGGTTTTTCTACATAGCTGGGATAGAGGGCCACGGCCGTTGCCAGTAGTATGAGAACAGCAAGCGCTAAAATGAGTTTTCGCATGACGAGTTCTCCCAGAATTCGTTTTAGAGCAGCAATGCGCGGGCGAACAGATCAATCGTTCCACCCACTTTTACCGGCACATCCCAATAATGCATGGACTCGGGGAGCTGCGCCTTGCAAATGGCGCAGATTGTCGCCAAATAATTGGCGCCGGTGTGTTTGACGGCCATGGCGCGCGGTTTGCCGCCAGCCATGCGGATTGGCATCAATTCGTCGGTCAACAAGCCGCCGCCGGCGCCGCAGCAAAAAGTTTTCTCCCGAATGGTGTTGCGGGGCATTTCGATAAAGTGATTGACGCAATAGCGCAGGATCTCGCGCGGCTCATCCAGGAGCTGGCCGGCGCGCGCCGTATTGCAAGGATCGTGATAGGTCACGATATAATCGTCGTTAGCCGATTTATCAATACGCCCTTCGAATGCTCCCTGGCGGATCATCTTGACGATGAATTGGCTGATATGATAAGGATAGGGTGGATCAAACATATCCATCGGCCCATTCAGGGTGGGGGTCAAGATTGCGCCGCGCCAGGCATGTCCGCACTCGCCCCAAATGATGGTCTTGACATTCAACATGCGCGCTGCATCAATAATGCGCTTGTTGACTTTCTTCAAATTTTGATAATTCAGGAATAAGCCGAAGTTGCCGCCTTCATTGCAATAAGTGCTGGTTGTCCAGCGGATACCCAGGGCGTAAAAGAGCTTGCCGTACCCAATCATGGTATCCACATTGGCGAAGTTATCCGCCGATGGCGGCACTAATAGTATATCCGCGCCGTAATCATCTACCGGGAAGCGGATAGGCTTGCCAGTTTCCTCTTCGACATCCTGTTCGAGAAACTCGCAATTATCTTTCCATGCCGCTGGCGGGATGCCCAGGTTGTTGCCGCGCTCATAGACCTTGGCGACCACCTCGGTGACATATTTGGTCGAGACACCGATGCTGGCCATGATCTCGCGCGCCGCCATGGTGATTTCAGCGGTGTCAATACCATAAGGGCAGAAGACCGAGCAGCGACGACATTCTGAGCATTGGTAGAAATAGGTGTACCATTTCTCCAGCATCTCCTCATCGAAGTCTGCCGCTTCGCTCAAGGTGTTGGCGCGCCCGGCAGGGGTAAAATAACGGCGATAGACCTTGCGCATCAATTCGGCGCGCATCACCGGGAAATTTTGTGGATCGCCGGTGCCCAGATAGAACTGACATTTGTCGGTGCACGCGCCGCAACGCACGCAAATGTCCATATAAACTCGCAAGGCTTTATTCTTTTCCAGTAATTCGGCAAATTTGGCAATACCTTTTTCCTGCCAATTTGGGACGCGCTCGCCGGGCAAGCCAATCGCCTGGGTGTCTTTGGGCTTACTGGGATAGCAACGAACAGCAGCCGAGGCGTTCTCCCGAATATTCGGCGGCGAGAGGCCTTCTTTGGCAGGGTCTTTAACGATTGGGGTTTCATCAAATTTCATAGGTCAATCTCCAACCGATTGATCCCAGGGATTGATATACCTGTGGCCTGGATTTTGAATCTGGTAAGGTTGGTTGCGGGCAGGGCTGAAAAAAATGCCCCCTGCATGTAATAACTTGCTGAATGGGAAATAAATCATCAGGATAAGGACGAGCGTAAGGTGAACGAGGAAAAGCGGGTGGGCGGGAGGTGGAGTGGGACGCAAAGTCATCAAGCCCAAGATATAGGCTTTCACGTCCACAATGTTCACATGTAACCAATAGCTGACCAGAATACCGCTGGCTGCGATACCTCCCAACAGGACCAACGCAAAATAATCAGGGATGTTGGAGATGTACAAACTGCGCGGCAACGCCAATCTTCGCCAGAACAAGTACAAGATTGTGACGCCAAACAGATAGCCAAAGAAGAGGGCTACCGTTTCCATGGATAGCACTAGAGAAGGAACCGGATAGGTGAAATACCTTAGATGACGGAACAGAATGGCTGCCAGGGCTATATGAAAGACCCATGCGCCAGCCCACAAATATTTATCTGCCTTGAAAAGGTTGGGGAAGATAAGAACATCTCCAACCACACGCATGATTGCGCCGCCTTCTGTTTCAGGAGCAGGCGTAACCACCTCTGGCCAGGGCATTGGCGTGCGTAAGTAACCGTAGAGTTTGGACAGCAGGCCAAAAATCAAACACAGCGCGGCAAAATAAGACAACCCGATGTAGAAAATTGAAATCAGTGTCCATAACACGCTAGAGGTATCCATAATACCGCCTCGACGTTTCCTTCCAGGCAACACAAAGGTAGGGGCCAGGGATCGGGACGAGGAAGAACCTCTTGATCCCTGATCCCTACCACACTCTGATCAATTTGTAATTTTCTCGTCGCAGTTTGACGTGGATGTCGTCAGGGCAAGACACGCCGATTTAGACGCAACCGGTCGGCTTGGGCAATCCGGCAATTTTGCATGCGCCTTTCGCCGGCCCGCTCGGAAACAGGTCATAAATTTCCTTGAGCTGGAAGCCAGTGTCTTTGCACAGCTTGCGGATCATAGGCGCGATGCCAAACTGCTGGTAATACTCCCGCAAATAATTGATAACCTTCCAGTGATCTTCAGTCAGTTCAGGGACGTCCTCTGTCTTGGCGATCGCCCTGGCTAATTCTTCGCTCCAAAGATCGGGTTGTTGAATGAAACCATCCTCGTCAACTTCAACCTGGACTCCATCCAGTTCGATTACTGGCATAGTACCCTCCGAAAAACGTTGATTGACGCCGAAACAAAGATTGACTTATGTTCCGGCTAGTTTGATAAAGGTTGCGCCGCCAAAAGATGTGAATTCCAACACGCCCTCATTAACCAAGTCAGTCAGGGCTTTTTTCGCCACACGGTGTTCCAGATTTAGGCCGTTAGCCACATCTCGGCTGGTCATCATCTTGTTCTTTTGTTTGAAGAACTCGACAATTTGCGCCTTCAGTTCGTCGGTCACTTCGTCTGTCATTTGGACACCCCTTTACCATTTGAAAGTGGGCGTTGACCGGAACGTTTCAGTTGCCATCGTGAAGTCATCAATGAGTTGGACTGTAAACGGAATACCAGTCAGGTCGAAGAACCGTTCCCATCCGATGCGATCAATCCATTCGCCCATTCTTTCATGTTTACGGGCGTGTTTCGCCCACGTTTCCACGATATTGCGCACCGCTGAAGTCACCTCAGGCCAGCGAGGCGGGTTGTTTGGCAAGTAAGGAATCACCAGACGAGAGAACTTGGGCGGGGTGCGCGCAGATGAAATCTTGCCTCCTACCCAAATGGAAACGCCATCGCCCAAGGGATCGGCTAGCGGCATGCCTGGACACATGGTATAGCAGTTGCCACAGTACATGCATTTCTCTTCGTTAACTGTCAGGGACTTGTTCTTGGGATCCGGACGGATGGCGCCGGTGGGACAGGCGGCGATTACATTGGGGATCTCGCATTTGGCGCGCACGATGTCATGGTTGATGTGCGGCGGCTTGCGGTGGATGCCCAAAATGGCGATATCGGAACAGTGAACCGCGCCGCACATATTCAGGCAGCAAGCCAGCGAGATGCGGCAATAGGCGGGCAGTTTCCAATCTACAAAATACTCGAACAAATCATCCATCACGGCTTTTACGATGCCGGAGGCATCTGTGGCCGGGGTGTGGCAGTGGATCCATCCTTGCGTATGTACTGGATTGCTGATGGCGTGCCCGGTGCCACCGACAGGGTAGCCGTGATCCTTCAGATACTGGAGCAACGGTTCGAGTTGTTCTTTATCTGAAACCAGAAACTCAAGATTGTGCCGGCTGGTGAAGCGTAGGTGTCCGCCGCAGAATTTATCGGCGATTTCGCACACTTCGCGAATCCAGTCCGTGCTCACCAGGCGGGAAGAGCCAACGCGGACGGTGTACAACTCGTCCCCGGATTCGGCGACGTGCTTAAGGACGCCCGGCTTGACCCGTTCATGATATTTCCATTGCCCGTAGTTTTTCGCGACTACCGGCGGAATGAGCTCTTTGTAATTAGGGGGGCCAAAGTCTGTTCGGGTGGCCATTATTTCACCTCCTCAGGGTCCCAGAAGTAGTAAGGATTGGCGCGCGGGGCGCGGATCATTTGCGGAACGGGCGGCAACCCCACAGCTTTCAGGAAGTTGCGCATCCCTAGTCGGTTGATTAGCTCGCCCAGGCGTTCACGCATCTTGCCATTTTCATCCCACCACTCCCAGATACGGCGGATGAGGTCTTTCAATTCATCATAGGGAGGTTCCATCTTCATGAACGGAACGATCACCCAGGAGAGAAGCGCGCCATGCACGATCGGCGCTTTTCCACCCACCAGAAGGGTTGCTCCACGCTCCATGCCGATTTGCAGCGCCTTCGGCATCAGGTTGAGGCAATGCATGCAGCGATTACACTCTGCATTATCAATCGTCAATGTCTTGGTAGCTGCATCCCAATGCATACAGCCCGTCGGACACAGGGCGACAACCTCGGATTGAATATCCAGGCCATCGTTGGCGTACTTGGCGACTTCGTCAGGGTTGATGCGGATGTTATCCCGCCAGGTGCCGATCAGAGAAAAATCTGAGCGGGCGACGGATGCAACACAGTCGTTGGGACAACCGGCAATCTTGATTTTAGATTTATAGGGGAACATCGGACGATGCAGTTCATCCTGGAACTCCATCGTGATACTATAGAGGATGTCCAGCGTGTCAATACAAGCGTACTCGCAGCGAGCCGGCCCAACGCAACAACTCGGGGTGCGCATGTCGCTGCCTGACCCGCCCAGGTCGAAGTCGATTTCCGCCAGATCGTCAAAGCAGGGTTGTAATGCATCTGTGGGCGCTCCCAGCAGGATGATATCGCCTGTGGCACCGTGCAGATTTGTTAATCCACTGCCGTGCTTATCCCATACATCACATAACTGGCGTAGCTTTTCGGTGGTGTAAAACCAGCCGGAAGGATGGTTAACGCGGAGCGTATGAAACTCAGCCACCGCAGGGAATTCTTCAGGCAGGTCGGAGTAGCGACCGATGACGCCGCCGCCGTATCCGCGCACGCCAACGATGCCGCCGTGCTTCCAGTGACCGATCTTATCGTTGTAGGAGCGCTCCAACTGGCGCAACAGGTCTTTCGCTGAAGCATTGTCTTCCGCTGCCCGCTTTATTTCCTTCACAAAGCTAGGCCAGGGACCCTCTTCGAGCTGGTCAAGCAAGGGGGTTTCTGTGTCCTTAGCGTTTGTCATGTTCGGTTTACCTCCATCGCCGTCTGCTGGCGATTATAGTGGGGAGGGAAAACTGAGTTTTATCATTTGTTTTCCCTCCCGGTTTCTTTCCACCCGCAGACTGGTCTAGCAAATTTGAGTGTTTATGAATTCAGCCGGGCGCATTGGTTCGGTAATAGTTGATACTTGGGCGAGATTGCGCCCGGTATGCCTCTTCATCCTCGCGGTATCACAGAGTAGGCGGGAAAAGCCATCCGAAGATGATCCAGGAAATTAGCAGCGCCAGTAGGGTGTTGAAGACGGTGACGATCAAGAAAACGATCACCGGCGACCAACCCATCTTGCGGAATTCCTTGACAGAGAGTTCCAGACCCATGGAGACAAATGCCAGACAGAACGCCCAGTCTTTCATCGCGGCAATTGCGTTGCCGGCGTTGGGCTCCTTGGACGAAGCCGCGGGGATTAAACCAAAGGTGAACAGCAAGGAGGCGACGATGAAGCCCAGGACGAATTTGGGGAAGCGCTGCCAGATGATGCTGGCGCTGGGTTTCTCTTTCTTGCCTTCTACGACGGTGCTGAAGTAGAGCGCCAGCAGGAACGCCACTACGCCGATCAGCGCGTTCTGGGTCTGCTTGACAATGCTGGCGATCTTCTGCGCCGTTTCGCCGTAGATTGTGCCCGCGCCGACCACAGCCGCGGTGGTGTCAATGTTGCCGCCGAACCAGGCGCCGGCAATGGGTTCTGGCAGGTTAATTGCCTGAGCAATGAGCGGGGCGATGACCATCAAAGGCAAAGCGGTGACAATCACCAGGCCGGTGATATAGGTGATTTCTTCTTTCTTCGCTAAAACGGAGCCGGAAGCCGCAATAGCCGCCGAGACGCCGCAGATGGAGATTGCAGTGGACATTACGGCGCGCAGCGTGTCGGGCAGACCAAACTTCCCCGCCAGCCACCAGCAGAAGAAATAAACGCAGGTGACCATGATCACGCCCTGAACAACCGCGCCAGCTGCCGCAGTGACGATCACCTTGAAGCTGATGGTGGTACCCAAAAGTACCAAACCAACCTTGAGGAAGAGTTCGGTGCGAAAACCTGTTTTTGCCAGATCATATACTTTGAACAGTTTCAAAATATAGTTGGCAACCAGGCCGACCAATGCCGCCCACAGGGGGTATTCCAATGATTTCCCTGGGATGCCCAGCCCTAGAACGTTATTATTCGCATACACCAGCCCTTTGAGCCAGCGGGCCAAGAAAGCCAGTGCAACGACAATGACCAGGCCGACAATCAGTCCAAGCAGATCATTGTTCTTTTCAGTGCTTTTAACATTTGACGTAGCCATGTCTGATTCTCCTCACTTCCTGTGTTCCGCCTAAAACTTCATCCAGGCCGGTGAGATCAGCCCGACCAAGGCCAGGATCATCAGTCCAAAGGCGATGATGACTGCGAGCCAGTCTTCAGTTATTGTTTTCATGGCATTTCTCCTGAAAATGATTTATTGGATCTCCAGTATGTAGAAGAATGCGGGTGGATCACTGCTGCGCGTTTCACCTGGCTGTGCTTGTTTCTTCTTACTCCAAGCTCAGCTCAGGCCAGGGATTATGTTCGCTTTTCACCTCCTATTTGATTGAAGAAAAGAGATTTCTTGGTCTGAACAGTCATCTAATCCAAGCTTCCTATTGGAAACTACGTACCGACATTTGATGATTTCTTAGAGCCGTTTTACAGTTCTTCCTGTAATGATTGTACTGAGCTTCACAAAGCAGCGACTTAAGACAATACTGCCTTTCATCTAAGACTTTCCTTAGACGAAAGGCAGAGCAGGTATTCTACAATCTCTACAGCAGAAGGTAAAATGCTATTGGGCGTCGTTTGCCCGAGTGCGCTTCAGGAGTTGGCTTGCAATTGACGATAGAAAGCGACCGCCAGAATGATCAACCCCGCTCCGAGCATTCCAAAAGCGATGATTTGCACAACCAAACTCACCCAATTTAAAAGTAAGACGTCAGCGGCGCTTAATAATAACCACCCCAGGAACAGGCCCCACTTTTTCTGGAATAGATTGGATAATGTGAAACTGATCAGAATGAGAAACAGCCCGAAGAAAGCCTGGCTTTCTAAGGGACCAATAACGGAAAAATCCATCGCCCAGGCGATGATGAGCAATATGCCCGACGCCAGCGGCAACAGAGTCAGGGCCAAGGCGATATTCAACCAGGCCGGGCGATTCTCTTTGCGTAATTCGGTCTTTGCAGCGCTTTTTTTGTCCGACATGCCTTTTCTCCTTGTTCAATAAAGTTTAACCGATTTTCGATAATTTGATGCCCGTGAACAATTTCTACCCAGGTAACAACGATCATGATTAGCGAAATCCGCCGAATTTTCCAGAGAAAGAAACAACGTCCTTTTCGATTATTCCAGATCGAATCTTCTCTGGATTGTAGTTTAGCATGCGTGATGTGTCCGTGGATCGAGATTCGTTCGCCGGGAGCGATGATGTCTTGGGAAACCTTTCTGCGCATAGCGCAGTACCTGGATCAAACTGCGAGTGTGGATTTCACGGGTGGAGGGGAGCCGCTGAAGAATCCAAACCTGGCGGAAATGACGCGTATTGCCAAAGAGGCTGGTTGTGAGGTGGGTTTCAGCACCAACGGCGTTCGACTGACTAGAGAGATCGCCGAACAATTGGTGAAGTATCAATTGGACTGGATATCTTTTTCTGTTGACGCCGCCAGCGCTTACCTGTACGAAAGCATCCGCCAAGGGGCGCGATACGAGGTTGTCCTCGGCAATATCGAAATGTTGCGGGATGTCAGGCGAGAGGCAGGCAGTCAACTGCCGCGCATGATGATGGTATATGTCATGATGACTGGCGAGCAGGAAAATTATCACGAGCTGCCGCAGTTCGTTGATTTGGCTCATCAATTGGGCGTTGAGCAGATTATCGCTAAAAACCTGGATGTGATTCTCAAAGACAGCGATGATCAACGAAAAACTTTTTCACACAACGACACCGTTGCCAATCCGGCGCAGGAAGCAATCGAAGAGGCAAAAAAGCGCGCCTTGGGGCTGGGCGTGAGCTTGCGTCTGTATAACACGGTTCCACAAGAACAGATAATTTGCGAGCATTACCCGCTCACCAATTT
>DYGV01000040.1:17918-28767 GCA_020724505.1 Anaerolinea thermophila | reverse complement strand
GAAGGTAGAAATGGATCGCCGTTTGTTGCCGGTGAAAGTCGAGAAACAGCGGCTAGAGAGATCCAACAATGCCTCGATGAGTTTTCCATTGCCGTTGAGCCCCTACAATATACGCTTACCTCTACGGGGGAAGTGGCAAAGAATATTAACACGCCTGCGGATTCTCCATTTGTCCAGGTAGCTACGAGCGCTTTGAGGGATGTTTGTGGAGAAGAACGCCCATTGACGGGTTACGTCCAAACCAGCGATGGACGTTGGTTCGCCTCGGATGGAATTCCAATCATTATTTTTGGCCCAAGCGATCCGGTTGTTGCACACTCGCCAGATGAACGCGTTGCTGTAGAGCAGGTTGTTGAAACTGCTCGCTTCCTTGCCTTATTGGCGATGCGTTGGCTGGGAACTGAACCTCATTCATCTTGAGAAAGGTCTGGCTATCATGAATTATCAAAACGAAAAAATAATTGTTAGCGATGCAGATATCACCTCACGATGCCGTTGCATTCATAAACCTGGAAGCTACATGATTTTTCCGCGGTCAAATCGAGTTGAACACCATTTACCGCATTTCGAAGGTGTGCTGGCACAGGTGTTGGCGACACCGCAGCTCGGAGCAAAATTTGTGGAACATGAGCTCTTAATCGAAGCGAATGGCAGAACCACGAAACCAAGGAACGAAGGGTTCGAACAATTTTTCTTTGTGCTGGAAGGGGAGCTTCAGTTTGAACTTGAAGGCAAAAGCCATAAGATGGTTCAGGGAAGCTTTTGCTGGTTGCCCCCAAACCGCCCTTATCATTTCGTGAATAGAGGAGAAGCTTTATGCCGGGCGATCTGGATTCGTCGTCGCTATGAGATGGTGGATGGCGTTCCTGTACCAGAACCGATTTTTGCTCATGAAAGTGATGTTCCCGCTTATCCAACAGATACTTGCATGGAGCAACACCTGACGCCCTACGAGCAATTAGGCTATGATATGGGGATTAATCTGCAAACGTTCGACCCAGGCGTTTATTTTAGTTTTGTCGAAGCGCATGTGATGGAACATGGTTTGTATATGGTTGCTGGACGTGGCCTTTACTGGCTTAATCATGACCTGATCGAAGTGCAGAAAGATGACTTTATCTACATGGCGCCTTTTTGCCCCCAGTTCTTCTATGCTACGGGTTGGGAAAAATCGGCTTACCTTTTATATAAAGATGTGAATCGGGACTATGTTCAGTTCTTATAACCTTACAAAGTGTTTGCTTGTAATTCATCATCTTTAGGAGTTGGCAGAAAGGAGTTTGTTATGTTAAACCAGGTTTATCGGGACGAAGATGTTGATTTGAGTGTTTTGAAAAATAAAGTAGTTGCCATTCTGGGCTATGGCATTCAGGGACGTCCGCAGGCGCTTTGTATGCGTGATAGCGGTGTCAAGGTGATCATTGGCGCAGGAGCGCGCGATCAATTTCCAGATTGGGATGCAGCTGAGCAGGATGGCTTTGAAGTCTATGATTTTGCCGAAGCTACTCGAAGAGCGGATGTCATCCATGTTCTGCTTGCGGACCCTGCTCAACCCTCTGTTTACAAGGAATCCATTCATAAAAATCTGAAGTCGGGCAGCACTCTCAGTTTTGCGCATGGCTTTAACGTGTTATACGGCGCAATTCAGCCGCCCAAGGATGTCAATGTGGTGCTATTTGTGCCTAACGCGCCAGGGCATCTTGTGCGAGAAAAATATCTAGCCGGCTCTGGAATCTACGGCGCAGTCGCTGTGGATCAGGACGTAACCGGTGATGCAATGAAGATCGTCCTCGCTCTGGCAAAGGCAGTAGGCAGCACGCGTGTTGGCGTTGTCGAAGTTGAGTTCGACTCTGAGACGGAAGGGGACAATTTCGAAGAGCAAGTACTCTATGGCGGAACGATCGCTTTGATGAGAGCGGTCTTTGATGTGATGGTTCAAAACGGCTATCCACCATATTTTGCTTACGCCAAATCCATTCGATCTTTACGCTCTGTGATAGATGTGATGGATGAGATTGGTATTGAAGCATACATCTCCGAACGCAGCAGCCGGACGTGTGAATTTGCCGTGCGCATGTCGGGCCCACGGGTCATCAATCGAGCCGAAATCGAGAAAATTTTTGAAGAGACGATACGTGGAGACTTCGCCGCGGCGTGGATGACAGAGTGGCAATTAGGGATGTTCCACCTGCATCGGATGCGACGCACCTGGAAAAAGTCGCTGATGGAGAAGGTAGGCCACGAATGGCGAAAACTCTTTGGAGGCGGATAAACATGGATCGGGACTTTTTCGAACGCGGTGAGACACCTCAAGCTTTCCTGGAAAATCTTCAAGAGCGTCGTTCAGATTTCGAGCGGCATTTGCAAGAGATTCAATTCAATGAGCAGCAACTACGATTGCTTTCGCAATTACCCAAAGATCTCAATGTCATGGTGATTGCCGAAGAGTGGTCAGGAGATGCTCAATACTTTATGCCCGTATTGTTGCGAATGGCTGAGCAATTGGGCTGGAATGTTCGCATCTTCCACCGCGACCTGTATCCTGACTTAATCTTACCGTATAGAAAGGAGAATCTCTATCACTCAATCCCCGTTTTTGTCTTTTTTGATCGAGATTTCAACGAGTTGGCGAGTTGGATCGAGCGGCCTGCTGTAGCCACCCAACTAATCGAAGAGGAGTCGCTCAAATTACGCCGTCGTCTAAGAGAGGAAAATAAAGTAGCCTGGCGACAGGAAACTTTCAGGGAGATTTTCGAACTTGTTAAATCATCTCGCGAATGAGAGATATTAGAAAAGGAGAAGGAACGATGATTACCGAAGGATTGAAAGGTCGAGATTTTATTACATTGCGTGATTTCACACGTGAAGAGCTTGACACGATGCTAGATGTCGCTCTCCAGCTAAAGGCTGATAATGCGATGCGCCGTCGGCATGATAATATCCTGCCCGGGCGTACCCTGTTCATGATGTTTTTTAACCCATCTTTGCGAACTCGCAACAGCTTCGAAACAGGCATTTTCGAGCTAGGCGGTCATGCTAATTTCTTGGTACCCGAAGCAACTCGCCTGCCTGTTTTGGAAGGGGAAGATCAGGGCTATGGTTCAGAGCGCATCTCAGATGTTGCTCGCGTTCTTTCGCGCATGGGTGCTTGTATCGCCATTCGCATCTTGGGTGATAAGGTGGGCTGGGAGTATGACAAGAGTCTGCGGATCATCAAAGAATTTGCCAAATGGTCGCATGTCCCTGTCATCAACATGGAAGACAATATTTACCACCCTTGTCAGGGAATGGCGGATGTAATGACGTTACATGAAATGTACGGGCGCGATTTGCGTGGTCGAAAGCTCGCCGTCGCCTGGACTTGGGGATCGTCGCCTAAAAAACCCATCGCTCCGCATCATGATTTTATGTATGCAGCCAGCTTATATGGGGCAGATATCGTTTTCGCTCATCCCCCTGAGATGCGGATTGACCCGGACATCGAAGCTGCTATAAAGGCAAATGCTGAAGCCAGCGGTGGTTCGTATCAGGTTGTGGATAACATGGAAGATGCGTGTGAAAATGCCGACGTTGTTTACGCTAAAAACTACGTCTGCTTGGATCTATTGCCTCCTGTTACGAATAAACCTGAGTTAGATGAGATGGTGAAATTGTTTGCAAAATACAAGGATTGGATCGCGGATGAGCGACGTATGAACCTGGCGAAACCCACTGCGCAATATATGCATTGCCTCCCTTGCGAGCGCAATGCTGAGGTGACTGATGGCGTATTGGATGGTAAATGGGGCGTCGCTTGTTTCAATGAAGCCGAAAATCGCCTCCATGCCCAGAAAGGCGTGATGGCTTGCATTATTCCGTAGGAAAGCGCCGGATTGTCTTTTGACCGAAGCGCATTGAAACAGTCTTGGGTGAAAAGGACTGAAGCAGAAGGAGTTAAAGATGGCAAAATTGAAAGTTGGAGTCATTGGTGGCGGCATTGTCGGCGCCTCGGTAGGCTATAACCTCAGCCTTTACGACTTTGTTGACGTATCACTTTTCGAAAAAGATCAGATCGGATCGGGAACTACGGCAAAATCCGCTGGGACGGTTTGCCTCTTCGACGACTCATTACCGCATGAGTTCTGGGAAGTTCGCCTCTATGGCTTCCAAACTTATACAAACATGGAGAAAGAAGAACGCGGTTCTGCGGGTTTTCATAACACGGGCACTTTAGTTGTCTGTACTGATGAGAAGGTCGAGAAATACACCCGTACCGGTATTGCGCTTGCTAAGGCGGCAGGATATGAGGCAGAATATCTCACCGATCCCGATGAAATCCGGAAACATTTCCCAGATATTAACCTGGAAGGCGTTTTAGGTGCAGGATGGACGGGGGAAGATGGCTATTTCGACCCCACCGTAGCTGCCAATACCTTTGTTAAGAAAATGAAGGCTAACGGTGGAAAAGTATATCAATATACAAAGGTCGAAAAAATAAATATGAAGGGAAACCGGGTGACGGGGCTCGAAACAAATAATAGCAGCTTCGACTTTGATGTAATTGTAGATGCCTCAGGTCCCTGGACGCGCTACGTAAGTCGGATGGTGGGATTAGAGTTGCCGATTTGGCATACCAAAGCAGAGGTCTTCTTCTTAGTGCCACCGAATAAGAAGCTGGATTATCAATTTCCAACGCTAAAATATCCGAGGTTTTACGCTCGGCCTGAGGGCGATAACATTTTCATCTGCAAAGCCCATTTGACGATGGACCTCACCGATCCTATGCATGCAGGGGTGTGGGATCCGGATGCTCTGACTCCTACCGGAGGCACTGATGAATATTTCTTTGAATTCTTGATGGAAGAGCTTGAGCATCATGCACCTCGTCTATTGAATTCCGGTTTGGCGTTCTCTTGGCTGGGCTATAGGGCTGAGCCGCCAGATTTTCTCCCCATCCTCGGCGACACCCCGGTGGAAGGTTATGTCCTGGCGGTCGGTTGCGGCGGCAATGGCGTCATCGAAGCGCCGGCTATCGGAAGGGATATTGCGCTGTTTGTAGCCTACGGCGAGAAATCTGTTCTTTTGAAACGATTGCCTCTGAGCCGTTTTGAGAAACAGTTCGATTTGAAAGCCGTCGGGGTTGTGCAAACACCTCAGTAACTTCAATAAACATCTTCTATCGTCTGCGATTCTGGCAGACACTTCGGGATCAGGGGTGATCTCCAGCGCCCCTGATCCTGACTTCAACCTTTATAGGTTCATCGGAAAGGAGCAGATATGCGCATCCTGTTTATCAACCCTAACACCTCTGAGGGTTTCACGGAAAAGATACGACGAGTGGTTGAGCAATATGCAGCGCCAGGGACGATTGTTGAGGCATTGAACCCGGTCAATGGGCCTCGTTCAATCGAATGCATCTATGATGAATTGCTCAGTGCCCCCGGGACATTAGAAGTGTTGCTATCTAATCTTGATCAATACGACGCTTTTGTGATCGCTTGCTATAGCGATCACCCTACAATCCATGCTGGTCGCGAAATCACCGATAAACCGGTCATAGGAATTGCAGAAGCATCCATGTACTTTGCTTGTATGCTGGGGCGCTCTTTTAGCGTAGTGACCACCAACCGTGAATGGGAACCACTCCTTTGGGATGCAGTGCGACATTATGGGTTAAGTCAACGGTGCGCTTCGATACGCTCGGTGGACCTGCCCGTCCTTGCTCTTGAAGACTCTGAAGAGGAAGCTTTTCAGTTGATCCTGAAATCATCACTGGATGCCAAAGAAAAAGATCAAGCTGAGGTGATCTGCTTGGGATGCGCTGGAATGTCCGGCCTGGATAAAAAACTTCAAGCCCGAATTAACATACCGGTGGTGGATGGTGTAGTTAGCGCGCTCAAGCTGGTCGAAGGGCTCGTTGGTTATGGGATGCGAACAAGCAAATCACTAACCTATTCTCAGCCGGGTTATAAGGAAGTGGTTGGTTATTCTGCTATTTTCAATACCCCGTATAAGTCTAAATCATAGGATCAGCAAAGCCTTCAAGCCTTCTAGTGGACTTCACATGGTTGACCTCTTAATACGCAACGCTTCGATCCAGGATTGTGGGGAACAGATAGATATTGCAGTTGATGGTGGGAGGATCGTAAGCCGGGGGAAAGATTTGTCCCTTCCGTCGAATCTGGAAATTGATCTCAAGGGCAGGTTATTAATACCTGGATTTGTGGATAGTCACGTGCATCTCGACATTGCTTTAATGAATGAGTGGGATAGACCGGGACGAGCCCGACCATTCCGCTATCCGCAAGAGCTAAATGAAGAGGTCGAAAGGCGTCGAAAATTTTTCACTTTTGAAGATTTCGAGCAACGGGGCAAGCGTGCTATAGAACTGGCATGTCGCCATGGGGTGACTGCGATACGCGCCCAGTGTCATGTTGACCCTGAAGTTGGGCTGCGTCATTTAGAGGCATTAATTGTCCTGCGTGAAAAATTTCGCCATTTAGTTGACCTGCAAATAGTTGCCTTCCCTCAGCAGGGCTTTTTCGGTCAGCCAAATGGACTGGGGCTTTTCCGCGAGGCTTTTCTTATAGGCGCAGACGTGATGGGTTGCGCAAGTAATTTAGAGCGTGGACAGGGAATTGACTTCCGTCAACATTTAGACGCAGCGCTCGACTTGGCAATGGAGCTGGATGTGGATTTAGATGTTCATGCTGACCTGGGAATACCCTGGCATGTCGAGTTGAATGACTTGGAGATTGTTCATCTGGCTCGTCGCGTGAAAGAAAGGGGTTATGAGGGGCGAGTTGCAGCCGGACACCTCTGCGCCCTTGGCTCGGCTACTCCAGATGTGGCGGAACAGGCAATTACTATGATTCGTGACGCCCAGATTGGGGTTATTAGTATGCCTGATATGTATCGCTTGGCTCGGGATGATACTCATCATGTACGTCGTGGCCTGACGCGAGTAAAAGAACTACTATCCGCTGGCGTCAATGTTGCGTTCGCTTCAAATAATGTTCGTGACGCATACCGCCCATTGGGTAACTTTAATTTGTTGGAAGAGGGATTAATTCTTGCCTACGGCGCGCACATGGACAGTGTAGAAGAATTGGAAACGTTGTTGAAAATGTGTACTGTAAACGCGGCGAAGATCATGAAATTGGAAGATTACGGTCTTGAAGTTGGTTGCCGGGCTGATTTTGTTGTCTTAGACGCTTACTATCCATCGGCTGCGATCGTAAATCAAGCAGAGAAATTATTGGTTTTTAAATCCGGACAACTGGTAGCTGTGAATCGGGTTACCCATCATCTCATCCACGGGCATCCTTCCGAGAGCGATCTTCTGCTGTGATGCCCGGGTTTAACTACTTGGGGGATGGGGGTCTTTTATTGTTTTGAAAATGCTATGAAACGAGTATTGACTGAATTTTTCATTTGTGGCGGGCAAATGGGTAAACGCTGCCTGTAGCCAATATTTACCTCTGGGATGGCAACTCGTGTTATGATTAAAAACAAAGTATGAGTCCCATTTGCAATAGGATCGTTGGGGATGCAGATTAAAATTATGCCCCCGCCTACCCAGAGTAGCCAATGAGACGCTAAAGGAAAAATTCATCTAATGGCCGCCACACCTTCCCCCCAGTATCCCTTCAAAGTTGAACGTAAATTGTTGATCGTTCTGGCGCTGATCCTGAGCGTACTGATTTTGTGCGTGTTGGTTGTTAGCTTGGTTTATTTGGTGAGGCAGGGGATGATGCCTGCACCTGTACCCACTACCACTCCGGCGGTTGATTTGCCCACCCCTTCCGGCGCAACGGTTTGGGATCGCATCCAGGCGACGAAAAAGATCGTCGCGGGGGTATCTGCCGATTATCCGCCATTTGCCTACGTGGGCGCGGATTTCAGCCTACAAGGTTATGACATTGCCCTGGCAAACGAAATCGGTCGTCGCCTGAACTTGCAAATTGAGTTCAAGAATATGGCTTTCGATGGCTTGAGTGCAGCGTTGCAACTCAATCAGATTGATATGGCAATCGCCGCCATTTCGGTGACGCCGGAACGCCAGGCAGCAGTGGATTTTACTAACATCTATTACGTGGGTGAGGACGCGGTGATTGTCAATCAGGCGACGCCATTTCAGGTGACGCGCGCGGAAGATTTAGCTGCGCGTCGCGTGGGCGTCCAACGCGGCTCGGTGTACGAAACCTGGCTGCAAAGCAGCCTGATTCTGCCTGGACTGATGCCGCCGCAGAATCTGGCGCTCTATGACAACACGGATGAAGCGATTGCTGCACTGTCTGGTCCGGCACCGCAAATCGAGGCGGTGGTGATGGATTTTATTCCAGCGCAAAGAGCGATTCAGGGCAAGCCGTTGCAGATCATTGCTCGCGGCTTGAACCCACAAGGTTTTGCTATTGCTATTCCCAAAGGGGCGGAGGACTTTCTTAGCGTACTCAACATTGCTTTGGGGGAGATGCAGAAAGATGGGACGCTGGTAACGCTCGCCCAGCAGTACTTGAAGATCAATCAGCCAGCGCCGCCACTAACTCCCATGCCCACTCAGCCTGTCCCAACCGCTCCACCACCTCCACCGCCGACCTGCCTGGATGGGATGAGCTATGTGGCCGATTTGAATTATCCAGACCAAAACATGCTCAATCCGCCGCAAGTGCCTCCCGGCGTCCCGGTTCAGAAGGGCTGGCGCATCCGTAATACGGGAACTTGCACCTGGGACAATTCCTATGTAATGAGCTATGTGGGTGCTAATCCACCCAATTCGCCAGTGGGTGGAAACCCGGTCGCCATCCAAGGTTTCGTCGCTCCAGGCCAGACGTATGATATTTACGTGACGCTGACCACACCCTGGCAAGCCGGGCGTTATCAAAGCTTTTGGTCTCTGCGTAGCGGCAAGGGGCAGTATTTTGGTAATCGTCTATGGATGGGGATGCAGGTCATTGGGCAGGTTACCCCTACCATCGCGCCAGATAAACCCGTGATTTATAGCTTCACTGCCACCCCCCTGCAATTACAAGGCGGTGATTGCTTGACGCTTAGCTGGAGCTTTGCTGGGAAAGATCTGATGATGACGCGCATCTTCCGCAATAATTACCTCATTTTGCAAGATCTAACCTCCAATGGATCCGGCAGGGACTGCCCGCCCGACACGGGCAATACGGAGTATCGGTTAACAGTCGATTCATGGTTTAACGGCTCTACTTCTGCCTCGCAAACGGTGTTTGTTTATCCACCGCTACTTCCCACCCCCAGCCCATGGCCCACCCAACCGCAACCACCGGTGATTAACTTTTTCAGCGCCAATCCTAGTCAGATTGACCAGGGACAATGTCTCAACCTGTCGTGGTCGTTCAGCGGCGATAACATTACCAATGCTGTCATCTATCGGAACGGCGATGACATTAGCGACGACTTAGATCCAAATGGTTTCATGCAAGATTGCCCGCCCGACTCAGGGCAAATGGAATATCGGTTGATGGTCGTCTCGGCGTTTGGCGGAACGGCGAATGCCTCGCAGTTTGTGTTCGTACAACCCTTGCTACAGACAACGCCAGATGATCAGCCGTAAAATCTCCCCCTTTGCTTACGGAGCCGATTGTGCATCCACTTACAAAACAGTTAGTACCCGATTCTCGGTTTTAGGAGGTCAATCATGTTAGAATTATTTATCTTCATCACCATTGCCGCAGTCATCGGTTATTGGCTGGGGCAGCGAAGCAGATCGTAATTCCGTCTGAGATCAGGTGTGTCATCTTTAACAGGAGGAAGACTCATGATTCAAAAACAACCCGTTCAACCCAAGCCGCGCCCCAGCAACACGCCACAGTTACGCGTGCGCAGCAACCTGAGCGCTGGCGAGAGCCTCGAAGCTTGTCTGCGCAACCTGGACTACTGGCAGAAAGCCTATCGTGAACAGTGCATCCTGCGCTAAAGATCAACATCAGGATGTGTGGACTATTCTGAAAGGAGCGATAAGTTATGAAAATCAAATCCGACATTCGCGCAGGGATGACGTTTGCAGAATGTGATGCTCAGCGGAATTATTGGAAGGCGATGGTGAAAGCTCGCCGTTGCGACGCCCCCATGCCCGGACCGATCCCAGGACCAACCCCTCGACCGGGTCCGGGCGGCGGATGGGTGGGCGGCCGCTGGTATCCCGATCGCAGCGGCGTTTGCGGCTAGGTGGGTAAGGAGCCATTATGAGAGTATCTACGGACCTCAAAGCAGGCGCCTTGATCAGCGATGCGGCTGACGCTGCCCAGCAGATGGGCGCGCAAGTGAATGATTTTATGGCTGCTGCGCAGGAGCAAGCGCAGGATGTGGTCGGCCGCGCCAGCGACCTGTTCAGTGGATTTTGGCAAGGGCTGACCGGGCTGTTTAGCTAAAGGCCGGCAGCGTAATCAATTGATAGAAAAGGGAGTTGACCGATGAAGATTCGCACTGGGACAAAATCCGGCGCTGCCTGCTACACTGTGCAGTCTGGAGATAACCTGAGCAACATTGCGCAACGTTTCTATGGCAGCAAGTCCGCCAGCGATGTTTATAAGATTTACTATTCCAATATGGCTACAATTGGGCCAAATATGAATCTGATCCGCCCAGGCCAGAAATTGTATATTCCTGATTAGTTCGGTTTGCTCATTTGGTGATCTAGTGGGTTGTTGCGGGAGTTATCAACGCAACAACCCAGTTTTTTAAGCGATAAGTTTCATAAACTATCTTCGTTAGGGGCGGGGAATTTTCGAATGCTTCCTAAGTATTTATCAGGTGATCATGTCAGAGCATAGCGGATGGTTTTGGGGCAATGTGCTATAATTGGAGTATTATTGTGGTTAATGTGAGAATTGGTACGTTA
>DYGV01000040.1:9070-17908 GCA_020724505.1 Anaerolinea thermophila | reverse complement strand
AGAGATAGAGAAAAAAATATGCGACGCGATCAAGAGTATCTTCTGGAGATTTTAGAATTGGCTCGTAAGGCAGTCCAAATCGGGCGGAGTTTGTCGGTGGAAGAGTTTAGATCTAAGCGTGATTATCAACTGGCTGTTCTAAAAGCGTTTGAAGATATTGGCGATGCGGCGGCTAAAATCTCGCCGGCTGTCAGGGCAGAATATCTTGAAACGCCCTGGCGGGAACACCTGTTTGGCATGGATATTTCGAGGTGGATTTTGAGCAAGTTTGGGAAGTATTAAACAACGACTTACCGGCGTTGATCGCTGCCTTAGAGCCATTCAGTATGCCTATTGAGGATTGAACTTTGTTTTTGGAAGATGTAGAGTATGTTGGGGGAGGTTAACCACCCGCCATGTGAGGAAATATCATCACCTGGTCGCCGTCTTGCAATGGATGATCTAAATCCAACACAAACTCGTTATTGATGCTGACTTGCCAGGATTTTAGCAATTCTTCCAGCCCATTGCTTGCAGGGAGGCAACGTTCAATCTCCAGTGCGTTGCATAAGGAGCGCAGGTTTGCTGCTTCTGGTAGTTCGAGGATAACCTTGCCACGTTCTGCATCAGGCGCGAGACAGGATCGCAGACTGGAAAATAATTGCACCTGAACCTTCATCTTCGTTCAACTCCTTCTCTCCCCCTGGTTCAACATGTCTTTCATCAACGCCACGGCAGTCTCGCCCACCAGCGGATCGTTGAGATGGGTATTTAACTCGACAACTTGCACATGAGGTGCAACATGATTTTTGAATGCAGTGTAAAAAGCCTCATCCGAATCTGGGTCGTGCAACGGCTGACCGGGTAAGGAAAACCAACTATATCCTTGTCGAGGTAAAATCATCGCGGCTTGGCCTTTGGAACTTGACAGGCGTTCGGCGATCAATTTCCCCGCGGCCGCCATCTCCTCGGCAGATGTGCGCACCAGGGTGATGCTTGGCGTGTGCTGCATAATCTTACGCTGGCGATACTGCTCTGGCAGACTTTCGATCGGGCCAGTGATAATGAAATCTACCCCTCCTGGCGCTGCCACCTGTGGAACGCCGCGACGCCCGGCTGCTAACATGCGTTCTGGGCCGGCAGAAAATGCCCCTTGCACAAGAGCCTGGGTGATTTCTCCAAGTGTGACATCAAAAACGCCATCCACCAGACCACTAGTGACCAGCTCCTCCATCGCCTTGCCGCCAGTTCCAATGGCATGAAAGGCGATTACCTCGCAATTCTCATTCTCTAACAGGCTTTGGATCTGGCTGACCAGTGCTGTAGAGGCGCCTAGTATGGAAGCAGTGAATACTCGTTGATCCGAGCGCTTCACTGCCCCTTCGCCGCGGCTCATGGCTACGATGGCCGCCGCAGCATTATTAAAGATGGATCGTGTGAGGATATTCAAGCCTTGAACGTCAGCGACTGAGTACATCATGGCGATGTCTTTCGCGCCAACGTAGGGGCCAAAAGTGTTCGCTCCGCTGGCTACGGTTGACACCATCAGCTTCGGTAACCCAATAGGCAGTGACTGCATTACGCGAGTGCTTAACGCTGTACCGCGCGATCCGCCTATGGAAAGTACGCCGCCCAACTCGCTGCGCTGCAAGTAAGCATTCAATATACGGCTTGCTCCCTCGGCCATTACCAGTAAGGCTCGCGTCTTATCATTGGCTGCGATCAACTCCGCAATGCTGCTACCGCCAGCTTTAGCCACCTGATGACGATCAATGTCTGCTGGAATGGCTGGGTCGCCTAATACGCCGGTATCTACGACGAGCGGCGCCCCTCCTTCGTCCTGAACGCGTTGGCGTAGATAATCAATTTCGCGGCCTTTGGTATCCAGCGAACCCAGAAGAAAAATATATTTTGTCATTGAATTGAAAATCTTCGTATTTTACAAGTGCCGCCGGTTTCTGATCACATAGGCTTTGTTCTCCGGAATACCGACGAGACTCTCTGCACCGAATATCTAAGTTAGCTGAATGCCATTCTTCTCCAGGTCTTCGGCAATATCTGCCAGACCGAGGTTTTCTAAAGTGCGTCGGCGTGGGATGCCTGTGACAGGGTCCCAGCCAGAAGCCACATACCATGCTTCCTTCATAGGCTCAAGAATGTCGTAAACTTTACCTTTAGCTGGGCCATCCGGCATCACGTCTTCGGTGAAGCGTGGCGGAAGGGTGTCATCTTTGGCGGTCAGGCCAAGACGCACATTGTGGGCGCGTTCGATATTGGTGACCATTACACCCGCTTCAATCAGGTCTTCGCCGCTGATCTGGTTGCCTGTTGCTGCAGAATAAAGCCCCGGGATCAAGGTTAACACTTTATGAAGTGTGCGTTCGATGGTTTCGGTGTAGTAGGTATAGGCGAATTTGCACACTCCCATCAGGTCAGGGATGGCAATGATGCTTTGCCAATAATGGAGCTTCTCGGCGGCTTCGGAAAGCGGTAATTTATCTAACGCATAGCCTCCAGGCGCTGAAATGCGCAAATGGTCTGCGCCGCGCGGGGCGACAGCGTAGCGGAAGTTATAGACCTTGACGGCGCGAGCATCTAAGGGGGCGGGAGTCATTCCTTTCACCTGAACGGCGTAGCGGATGGCATTGCGCCCAATATCTTCCGCGGCTCGCTTCACGCCGTTTGCCAGGATGTTGCCGAACCCCTTGCGGTAAGCAATCTTTTCGATCAATTCCATCACTGCCCGATGGTTGCCCCAGCTTAAATCCAGACCATCTGCTTCAGACTGCGAGATGATCCCGCGTTGATAAAGCTCCATTGCCAGGGCAATCACCCCGCCTAAATCAATTGTATCCAGGCCATAACGGTTTGCCAGGTCATTGGCTTTCAGAATGGCTGCCAGATTATCATTACCTAGGCCAGAACCGAATGCCGCAGCCGTGGAATATTCCGGCCCGCCCACCTCGACGCCGGCGTATTCGCCTTCTTCGATCTTACAATATTGGTCGCAAGTTAAGGTACAACGATAACAGCCCGTCGAGCGAAGGTAAAAACCAGATTTTAGGGCTTCGTTGTCAATCTTTTCTTTGCCCTCGAATTGCCCAAACTGGTAGTTACGCGTGTTAAGACCGCCAAGTGCTTGGTGATGATCCATGAGGGTACCCAAGGTGCCGCGGCGATGGAAATCCTGCGCGCGGGCGTCATTGTCCTCTAATACTGCAAGTTCTTCAGCCAGTTTTTTGAATGTTGAAGGATCATACAAGGGGAAAGACTGTTTGCTACGCGCCGCAATCGCTTTGAGTCTTTTTGAACCCATCACCGCACCCAGACCGGTGCGTGCAGCGGCATGGTGTTTTTCGCTCATAATCCCGGCGATGCGCACCAGATTTTCTCCGGCTGGCCCAATGGCGGCTACCGAGTAGCCGCGCCCGCATTGGGAGCGGATGGCGTCTGTAGTATCATAAACGTCCATCCCCCACAAATTTGTGGCGTCGCAGATTTCCACTTCATCGTCATCAATTCGCAAAAACACCGGATGATCTGCCTGCCCGAAAATGATCAGTAACCCATATCCGGCGCGCCGAAGCACTGCGCCGAACACCCCACCGCCGTTAGCATCGCCTAAAATACCCGTCAAAGGCGAGCGCCCCCCAACCACGTAACGTCCCGAGGAGAGCATGGGCGCGCCGGTCAGCGCCCCTGGTGAAAAGATCAGCGCATTCTCAGGCCCCAAAGGATCCACCTCTTTGGGGATCAAGTCGTACTGCAAGCGCGAAGTAAAGCCGCGTCCGCCGTAGTATTTCTGGGCGAAAGCGGCATCTATGAGTTCTTTTTCGATCTTGCTGCTGGTTAGATCGACGCGTAACAGATAGCCGTAATTGTGTCCCATAAATTTCACCTTTTTGGATTCTGACTGATTGGAATCTATAACCGCGCGACCTTTATTTTATCTATAATCGATTATCTATTATAGTGACATTTGTCATCTGTGAAATGACAAAATGACTATTGTGAGCGAGAAGCCAAAACGAATTTATGACTTTCGCTTGAGCGAGCCCCACAGAAACAATCCAAAACCCATCAAAGCCAGAGCGCTAAAACCCAATAAAAACGGATCCATACGACTGGGAGCTGCCAATAGGGCGGATTGTGATCCTGTGGACGATGCAACCCCCGACGGAAGAGAGGACGTCCTTGGTGAAGGGGTTGCCAGGGCGACCACGGCAGCCTGTGCTTTGGGTGTCGCTGTTTTGTGAGCGGCTGTTTCGGTGCGATGAGCGGTCCGCGTCTCCACAACCAAAGTGGCGGTAAGCGCTGCATCAGTGGAAA
Organism: Anaerolinea thermophila; assembly: GCA_020724505.1. GTDB lineage: Bacteria > Chloroflexota > Anaerolineae > Anaerolineales > UBA4823 > RBG-16-57-11. The sequence goes on along the minus strand of DYGV01000040.1, from coordinate 13,600 downwards.
TCGTTGGTGCTGCGCCGGCGGGGCGCACCAACAGCTTTTGCCCTGGTAGGATCACGTCGTTTTCTCCCAGGCCGTTTAGTTCCCATAAGCGTTGCACGGTGGTACCATACGCCGAAGCAATTGCCCACAACGTCTGCCCTGGCTGAACTTCGTGGATGATTGAGCCGTCGGGATTGGGCGTTGCAGTCTGCACTGCGGCAATTGCCTGAGCGGCAAGGGTGCTTTCACTGGAAGCGCCGCTCCCGCCACCAGCGCTGCCAGAGCCCCAGCCTTCCGTCCACATAAAGGAGACATTGACCCAATCGTTGACCTTATTCGGCAATCCTAGATCGGCGGCGACCTCAAAGGACAGGTCAATGGCAAAGGGAGCAGTGACTTTTCGCCCATACTGATCCAAGCCGCCGTTGTAGCCGTTATAGAAGGCTGCCTGGGCTTCGGGCATGCCCAGGGGCAGCTCGGCGAACATGCGCCGCGGAGTGGGATCGGTCAGAGTTGCCCAGAAGTTGTCGTCAATGTTCCAGGGTCCGCTTTCGCCCACATTGACCCCCAGCGACTTTTTGTAGCTGATGAAAACCGAATAAGTTTGCCCAACTACATAACCTTTGTCAGTGCAGGTGCGCAGGCCGCCATTGGTCAGTTTGAGACACTGATCGGGCAGCGCGACAGTATAACGGCCCTTGGAGTCGTAACGCGTAGCGTAGATTTTATAAGTGCGTGGCGACTGGGTTGGCGCATTTATCCACCCGTTAAGCGGCTTGAAGAAGAAGAAACGTTCGAGAAGCAGCGCAGGGGCATCCCTTGAGAAAGACGCCACGCCGTGTGCAGCGACTTCCTCCGGCCAACGGCGCTCAATCCAGGTAATCAAACGGGCGTAAACATCGCGCGGCAAAGCGCGACGCAACGCCTGGTCGCTAAGGTAGGCAATGCGTTCTACCTGGCGGTTATAGCCCATGCGGATGATTGCCAGGCGTTTCTGTTCCAGGCTCAGGTTAGGGTCAGCGATAAATGTCAGGCTGTGTTGCCGCAACTGCTGCAAAGCGGCGGCTTCATCCAGCGCGATCTGGCGTGTGCGTTCGAATTGAGTAGGAGAAAGCCGCGCCCCCTGGCGCAGTGGCGTTTCCGGGCTGGCACTGAGGGCGAAATAAGAGAGGAGCGGGCGCGTTCCCCACTGACGAGTGGGAGTAATCACTGTGGCAGGTTGTCTGATGTTCGAGAGAAAGATCAGCGTCAGCGCCAATACGAGGCTGTAGAATTTGTGAGAAAGCATGGATAGATTATACACGGGAGGATGGAGTGCTATAATAATCTTCGTCAGGTGGAGATAACCTCGTCTATGAAAATTCGTCTAGCCTTGCTATTATGCCTTATGCTCCTGGTTATCATCTTCGCCCGGGTGCAAGGCGGCTATGATCCCCATCAGCAATCGCCTGATTTACAATACAACGAGGCAAAAACGGTCTATCTGGGCAATCTAAAGCGGCACGAGAATGGCGTGCCGCCTTTGCGTTGGAATCAGCAATTGACGCTGGCGGCGCGCTGGTTTTCTTGGGATTCGGTCGAAAATCGTCCGCCAGGGTTTTGCGGACATCAGGATACGCAAGGTCATTGGCCAGATTTTCGCGCCCGGGAGCATGGTTATTTGGGCTTTGCTGGGGCGGAGAACGCCTTTTGCGGTTATATAAGCCCGGAGGACGCTATCCAGGGCTGGATGAATAGCCCAGGTCATCGCGCCAACCTTCTCGATCCCAACTCGCGCGAAGTCGGCTTAGGGTATTATCGCCGCGCTAGCGATGGGCGCGGTTATATCACACAGGACTTTGGCGTTGACCCAGCCTATGCGCCGGTGATTATCTCCAACGAAGCCATTTCGACCACTTCCCCGATGGTGAGTCTATATATTTACGACCGATCCGAAAGCGGCGGTTTTGCGGGTTTGAGCGCGGCGACGCAAATGATGGTGAGCAACGATGCCTGTTTTACCGATGCGACCTGGGAAGCGTATTCGGCTCGTAGATCCTGGGTTCTTGCCAGCGGACAGGGCTGGCGTTCGGTGTATGTCCAGACGCGGGATGTCTTTAGCCGCACGATGACGGTGAGCGACACGATTCATTTGGGCGTCAACGTCCCTTTAAACGAGTTGGGCGCGGCACAAATGAGCACAACTCAGGACCAAGTCACGCTTTATAGCCTGGACAACCAAAATTGGGCACAAGTACATTTCAGCCTAGGCTGGCTAGCGGATGATACGAATGAAACGTTCAAAAAATGGTGGGGAAATGGTGAAAGCGTTAATGACCCCAAGGCGTGGGGCGGTACAGCCTATCGTCTGGATCCAGGAAATGGCGAATCCTTCGCCTGGGTTTATGATACCACTTTCTATAAAAGCATTCCCATGACGGCTTATTTTCGACTCAAGGTAGGTGACAATACCTCAGAAGGTGATGTGGCGCGCGTGGCGGTGTTGGGCGGCGGCATAGAATATGGACCTCTTATCCTTAAGGGCGTTGACTTTGCCGCAGCAAATGAGTATCAAGAATTTGCCCTGGATTTCACCTTCCAGGACAATCCAGATGAGCCGTTTTTGTTTTTTGAGTTCTGGCGCATTGGCGAAGCGAGCGTTTATATAGACGCGGTTTCGATTTTCAGCGAGCCGCAGCCGATCGCCGCAACGGTTGTCTGGTCGCCACCAGGGGGCAACTACCGCGGGCGGGGTGTGTGGATGCGCTATATCAAGGATGGTCAGTTCTCGCCTATTCAGCAGGCGGATACCATTCCGCCGCTGGAGGTCTCTCCTGCCTCGTTGACCTTCTTTGCAGATCGCGACACAGTTCTACCCGTTGCTTCAGTGTTGCAAGTGTTTCAGAATTGTCAGACCTATAGCTGGGAGGCCGACAGCGACGTCGCGTGGTTGCAAACGCAAGCAGTGGGCGATGAGGTATTAGTCAGCGTCAACCCCAAAGATTTGGCGGTTGGCGAGTATAACGGTGTTGTGACGATTTCAGCGCCAGGCGTCTCGCCGGCGGCGGCGCCAGTTCGGCTCAAGGTGGTCGAGAAATTAGCCTCGCTGTATCTACCTATAGTGGTCAAATAGAATCGAAGCCAAACCCTTTTGGTAGCATATGCACAGAGGACTATTGAAAAGATGTGCGAAACTGGCGTATTAACACACCCCCACATATGGCGAATGGTGGGCTGTTTTGGATAAAACAGCCAGTGGGGCCGGTGGGAATCGAACCCACAAGGAGTGTCACCTCCGGAGGATTTTAAGTCCCCTGCGTCTGCCAGTTCCGCCACAGCCCCAAAACAGGTGGGAATATTGTAAGGTCTCCAGTATTGCGTGTCAAGGATCAAGCAGGTCAATTTTGTGTTCGATTTATATTTTCGTTCGACGGAGCCTTTTTACCCATACTGCCCAACGTGAAGAGAGATGAATCAGCGGGGATGATAATTTAGTCATATAGCGGGCGGCGCTTAAGCTGGCGCGCAGGCTCGCAGCGTCGGAAAAGTCGGGAAGTATTTGCAACGCCCGGCCCAACTCAACAAGGGTGTGGGCGTCAGAGCCGACTGTCCCGGCAAGATTATGTTGCCGGGCAAAGTCCTCTGCCCGGCGGTTGGAATCGACCAACAGGCAGCGAGCGTTGAAGATTTCGATTGCATCCACGTAAGGCGCAATTTGCTCCAGATCTCGCTCTGCCCAGTGCCCTTTGCGATAAACGTCAAAAGGATGAGAGACGCTGATGAAAGCGCCCTGATCACGTAAGCGGGCAATCGCCTCCATGGGGGATAAGCCGGGCGGCACTTCTTCCGTGACGTAAGCGGCAAGTAGTTCCCCCGCTGTGGTCATCACCTCTTCGCCGACGATCACCCGCTGTGGATCCTGCGACTGCGCTTCCAATGCCCCGGCAATTGTGTTATGGTCGGTTACTACCACCCGGTCAATTCCTTTGCGAGCGCAGACTGCTGTCAGGTCCGCTGGCCGCGTTAGGCTGTCCCGTGAGTAGATGGTGTGACAATGAAATTCGACAGTGAGCATGGCGAATTCAATGCATCAACGTGGAAGATTGTTCGGCGTGGAGGCGTTATTGTCACTAGCCAGGCTCAACAAGCCCGGCGACAAAGCCCAGGCTACAACTCCCAGGCTGACGCCAAACCACAATGTGGCGAAACGGATCAACAGCGTGGCTGCGGCAGACAACTCGACAGGCAAGTTTAAAAACATCACCAACATTCCGGTGATAGAGGCTTCTGCCGCTCCCAGCCCGCCGGGCAGTGTTGACGCCGCGCCCACCACGGTCGAAAAAGCCAAGATGAAAATTGCCATAGACGCCAGCTCCCAAGAAGGCATCATCCCCAGCCCCAACAATATCAGATAAAAGCCAATCCCCTCGCCAAGCCAGGAAACCGCGCCTAACGTCACCGCGCTCAGCGATGCCCTGGGGCGAAATACTGCGAAGCTGCCTTCGTAAAACTCCAACAATCGCGGCGAGTATCTTCCCAAAATGGGCAGGCGCGCCAGTTGCGTTAAGCTCC
>DYGV01000040.1:0-9060 GCA_020724505.1 Anaerolinea thermophila | reverse complement strand
AACGCAAGAGGTCGAATTTGAGAGACAATAACAATTGTCAACAGCAGAAACAGGATCGCCGTAAAGACGGGCCAAAATTGCGGATAGGCGATCACTCCCAGCGTGGAGAGAGCCAGAACGGCCAGGCCATCGCTAATCCGTTCGGCTAAAACCACCGCAATGCCAGCCGCAGTGGGCGTCCCCGTTTCGCGATAAAGCCACACTGCCTTTAGCGCCTCGCCAATTTTTCCCGGAGTTACGGCTAATGGGAAACCGGCGACAAATAGCCGAGCGCTACGCCAAATTGGATAACCTTGCACGCCAACTTGCTTAAGGTAGTAATGCCACTTAAAAAAGCGCAAGGTATAGTTAAAAAGGGTGAAAACTAGGACGAACGGATAAAATCCCCAGCGGAATTTGAAAACCTGCTGACTGACCTGGCGAATGTCGCCTAAGAGCATCAACAGCAGCAAGATCACGAATCCAAAGATCAAACCGCCCGCCATGCGGCGAAGCAGGGGCGAAGATAAGAACGCTCTCGACTTTGCTTCGTTGCCCAGCAAGACAGACAGACCTATTTCAACGTTTTCAGGCTGATCGGTTTTTAGTCAGCAAGCGATAAGCGCCGTACGCTAATCCCCCCATGGCTGCCAGCGCGATCATGGCCTGAGCGAGGGTCTTTTTTTCAAAACCTGGCATAACCACGTTGCCATCGCCGTAGGATTTAAAAAGTTGACCCCAACGCGTGTTCAATGCTTCTGCAACGCGCCGCCGCCCAACGAAGGGATACCAATAAACGTTGTGGTAGAAGTTACTGGCAAAGTACGACCAGGGCACCAGAGGGCTTTGCAGCAAAATCTTTTCAAAGGGTTTGAGCGGGCCGTGATAGATCAATTTTTGTCCGCGGCTGGCAAAAGTATCTTCTTGGACAAAATTCCAGGGCGCTTCTTGTTCGATATCATAGCCAACAATCTCAATCTGGCGAGGATCGCCCACGCCCAGGTCCATTTCATGAGCGCGGCGAATGAAGCGGATGCTCATAGGGTCAAAACCCTGAAGTTTAGCCGACACAGCGTCAATGGCTACCTGGTCGGCAGAAGCGAGCAGGATATCCTTCTCATGCCAGCGCATGGCGCGCGGCCCGGGACCATCGCCGGCAAATGTGCCATCCATCACGGCGAAGATGCCTGGATGGATATCCTGTTGGATCATTAAAAGATCCACCAATGTATCATGGATTACGCTATGCGTCCAATGGCGGTTGCGATGTAACAAGCCGCCAAAAGCGTTCTTCATAGCGCCGGTGATGGTGGTAAAAACATGAGTCTTGATGGTGGGCAGATGGATGATGTTCATCCCTACCAGCGCTTGAGGTATAAATACACCGTCCGGATAAACCTTATCCAACACCAAAAACGGTTGCTTAGGTTGATAATGCACCCATTCGAAGGCTTCGTTATACAGATAGATGCACGGCACCCCATATTGATCGGTGACAAACTTGTGTTTATTGTTGCGTTCGCCGTCCGAAGTATCCACAACCACCGTATCATTATGCACACCAACAATGTCTTCATATCCGGCATTGCGCAAGGCGCGAATCACGCCTTCAATCTGCCAGGGTGTTGACGAGCAGGCCGGATACCAGGTTTGCCAGGAAATGTTGATTTTGAGACCCGTTGTAACACCTTTGGGGAGAGCAGCTTCAAAATCGGCCAGTTTCATCAATCGCTCGATGTCCTCCAGCACAGTAGCCGGGGTGGTTTTGAGCGCGGCCACTTTTCCTTTGCCGGGAAAATTGCTCATGGGATCGCCTCCTATCAATTTCTTACTCGGTCAATTGTAACATTTTTCCAGGCGGCATTTCGCTTTGCTGGGCGGAATAAGCTGAGGATTATGTTAGAATCACGGGCGACCGGGAGAACAGGATGACAGACGAAACAATGATTCCGAACCCCGAAGCACCTGTTTTAGTGATTGGCGCGGCGGGTGTGGATATTGTTGGCCGATTAAGGGGCGAGTTAAATCTGGGCACCTCAAACCCCGCCCAAATTCGCAGCTCATTTGGGGGCGTGGCGCGCAATGTGGCGGAGAACCTGGCGCGTTTAGGTCAGCCGGTGATGCTCCTCACTGCCATTGGAGATGATGCAGCCGGCGAACGATTGGCGCGCCAGACTATGGAGGCTGGGGTGGATATGAGCGCGGCGTTGCGCGTGCCCCATACGCCAACCAACACTTATTTGGCAATCGTAAATGCAAAAGGGAAACTTCAGGTCGCGCTGGATGATATGCGCACCACCAACGCCATCTCCCCTGAATATCTGGAACAGAAAGCAGATTGCTTTAAGAACGCCTCTCTGGTATTCGTGGATGCCAATCTGTCCCGCGAAGCGCTTTCAAAAGCAATATCTTTAGCGCGGCGAGCCAAAGCGCCCGTTTGTGCAGACCCAACCTCCGTTTCGCTAGCGAAACGGATCAAACCTCACTTAGCAAAATTATTTCTTGTGACGCCGAACTATAGCGAAGCCAGCGTCTTGTGTGAGCGCGCTGTAGATCCATCACGCCCGGAAGATGCTTTGGATAGCGCCAAGTGTTTGGTTAGCCAGGGCGCGCGCGTGGCGATCGTTGCTTTAGCAGAGTATGGTGTTTGTTACGCGACTTCGCAAACCAGCGGTTTTGTACCCGCGCTGCGCACCGAAGTGGTTGACCCTACGGGCGGTGGTGATGCAATGACCGCAGCAGTTTTGTTTGCGTTGCTGAACAATATACCTTTGGATGATGCAGTACGCTTGGGGGTTTCCGCAGCCACACTCACCCTGAGATATCCTGGGGCAGTCGTGCCCGATTTATCCTTGGAAAGGCTTTATGATGCGCTGGTCATCTGACCCTCTGGCAGAGCGCCTACATCTTTCGAGAGCGGTTGCCGATGCAATACGAGACCGTCAAGCGGTCGTAGCGCTGGAGTCAACCGTCATCACCCATGGATTGCCTCATCCTGAGAATCTTCGCATAGCAATTGAGATGGAAGCTGAAATCGTTGCTGCTGGTGCGACACCGGCGACGATTGCAGTTTTGGATGGAAATGTGATTGTTGGGGCGTCTTCGGAACAGATCGAGCGCCTGTCTAGGGCGGAGGAAATGCACAAAATAAGCCGGAGAGACTTTGCCCCGGCGTTTGCGTTGGGCTGGAGCGGGGGTACGACTGTGGCTGCAACGATGATCGTCGCCCAAGCGGCGGGTATTCGGGTATTTGCTACAGGTGGAATTGGCGGGGTTCATCGCCAGCCGCCTCATGACATCTCAGCAGATTTGCCCGAATTGGCTCGTACACCACTGGTAGTAGTCTGCGCTGGCGCCAAAGCAATCCTGGATCTGGATGCCACCCTGGAGTATCTGGAAACCAGTGGAACGCCGGTGATTGGCTATCAAACCGACGAATTTCCTGCCTTCTTTTCACGAAATAGCGGATTGCCGGTCAGCGTGCGGGTGGAGACAGTGGAGCAGATAGCAAAAATTGCCAAAGCGCACTGGTCTTTGCCGTCGGCTGGTGCGGTTCTTGTGGTCAATCCGCCGCCACAAGAGAGCGCCTTGGATCATCGGTTGGTTGAGGAGGCAATTGAACAAGCCATTCAACAGGCGGAAGCGCAGGGGGTACGCGGTCAAGGGGTTACGCCCTTTTTGCTGAGTCGCGTGAGCGCGATCACTGGCGGCGCCAGCCTACGAGCCAACCTGGCTTTGTTAAAGAATAACGCCCGGTTAGGGGCGCAGATTGCATTGGCGCTGGCAAAAAGTTGAACATTCGAAATTGTTACCCCAAGCGAGGAAATAAAAAAAAATTAATACGGTGACGGCGGGGTAGTGGGCGGTGAAGTCGGTGTGCGGGTTAACGTGGGCGTCTGCGTTGGTGTAGGCGTTCGAGTTTGGGTGATCGTTGGCGTGGGTGTACGCGTCAGTGTCGGGTAGGGCGTGGGTTTGATGGTAGGTGTGGGAGAGCGATAAGGCTCCGGCGACGGTCGAGGAGTGCGTGTAGGGGTAGGCGTTAGAGTGGGGCGTGGTGTTCGGGTTGGTGTAGAAGTGCGCGTGGGCGTCGCAGTGTTCGTCGGCGTGTGAGTCGGAACCGGAGTAGGCGGTTCGCCTTCAACAGTGAAAAACCCGGATTGCTTGAATTGGTGTCCGACGAAGATTTGCACTTCATAAAGCCCAGGCAACCATTCTGAAGGGTCAGGCGCCCAATCGGTATAGCCATAACCGCCTGATCCGCCATTCCAGGGGATCGTTTCATAGTGTACCAATTCGCCTTCGCGATACCAGAGCGCAGTCCATTGCGAACCAACGATCATGCCGTCGTAATTAAAGACCGCGTACATGTGGGTGATTGGGTTTTGAAAGACCACACCTGGTTTGAGCGGGCGGTAGAGGTTATCAATTCCATCGGTAAAGGTGAGCTGGCTGAAAACGGCGCCAGGGTTGGGGGTGATCGTGCTTTCAAAAAGCATTTCCACAGCCAGCGGGACGTGCGGTGTGGGGGAAGTTGTAGGAGTATCTGAAACCGCTTTGGTGGGTGTGATGCTGGGCGTGAGCGTGATAGTGGGCGTTAAAGAAATCGTAGGCGTTAGGGTGATCGTGGGCGTGAGAGTGAATGTTGCCGTAGGTGGATAAAAATAGTAAATTGCTGGTTCCACCATATTGGGTAAAGCATAGATCAAAATTGCGCACACGATTGATAGACCTAACAAACGCCAACCTCGCACCGAGCGTGCCCGTCGCATGCGAAAGAACATCAATTTGCGCGCAGTGATGATCGAAGATACCCCAATCCACAGACTGGCGATCATGATGATGACCGTGATCGCCATAGCGGTCAGGATAGCAGTGTGAATATCCAAAGACATCGTCGTGTGGATTTAGCGAACCGGTTCGGCAATCACTGGATTGCGCAGTTTTCCTATACCTTCGATGGTGATCTCAACTATATCGCCGGGGTGAAGCGGCGACACTCCAGCCGGCGTGCCGGTCATCATGATGTCGCCGGGTTCCAGGGTCATCACAGAGGAGGCGAAAGCGATTAACTGGCGCACGCTGAAGACCATATCTCGCGTGGACGACATTTGTCGCATTTCGCCGTTGACATGACAGCTGATCACTCCATCCGCCGGGTCAAATTCGGTTTCAATCCATGGGCCAATGGGGCAGAAAGTGTCGAAACCTTTGCTGCGCGTCCATTGTCCATCGCGCCGTTGTAGGTCGCGAGCGGTAACATCGTTGCCAATGGTATAGCCCAAAACGTGTTTCATAGCGTCTTCGGGCGGAATCCATCGGCCGCGTTTACCAATGACGACCACCAGTTCTGCTTCGTGTTCAACTTGTTGCGACTGCGGTGGGAGGACAATTGATTCCTCGGGACCAATGATGGATGTGGGGGGTTTCAGGAACAACAGCGGTATTTCAGGCACCTCGGCTTGATGTTCTTTGGCATGCGCCACATAGTTGCGACCGACACAGATGATCTTCGATGGCGTCACCGGCGCATGTAAGCGGACTGCGGAAAGCGGCTGGTTTGCTTCCAAACGGCGAAATTCGCCGTAAAGCGTGCCTTCTACAGGGCCAACCCATAATTCTTCATCGCCTTGACTGAGAACCCATCCCAAGCGAGGAGATTGTTTGCCTATACTGTAACGAACAAAACGCATCTTATTCTACTCCGTATTGTTATGCTGGATGATTTCGGCTTGATTTAAACATAACAGGGCGGCAACTATTTTGCCGCCCTAAGTATAATCCAGGTTAGAGGTTAATCAATAGGTTGTTGAATGCGCTCAGAGAGCATGGCAATGGCTTGTTCTGTGCCTGCAAAACGTTCGGCAAAGCGCCAGAAAAGCACCTGAGCCAGCGCGTGAACCACCGCCTCAATTGAGACAATGCCCACACCGATAGATGGATGCGCCTGGGCAGCCAACACAACATCCGCAAAGCGGGCAGAAGCCAGAGATGCGGAAGCAATGATGGCTGCGGTGGGAATGCCTTTGGCTTGCGCTTCGCCAAGAGCGCGGGCAATGTAAGGCGCCTGGCCAACAATCTCCATAGCTAACAATAGGTCGGAAGGCAGGGCGGTGTTGACGGTGCGCGCCAGATCGGCGATGCCCGAACGGGCAATGTACACCGGGAACGCGCCTTGCTCCAGGAATAGGACGAGACTATACGCGGAGGGCTGCGCCGGCCCTTCGGCAAGAATCACAATGCGACGGGCGGCGCCAATTTGCTCGACGAGTTTTTCAACTGCTACGGTATCCAACGAAATTCGTGTGCGCTCCAACGCGGTGATCACTTCACGCATGGCATTGGTGGCAATGCCGGTGACCGAGTTTGGCTCTTCCGCCTGACGGGGGCGAATGAGCAGATCTTCCTTGACGCGTTGTCGGATCTCTCTTTGCAGTTGAGGAAATCCATCATACCCCAAGTGTTGCGAGAAGCGCACGACAGTGGCTGCGTCCAAATTGAGGGCGTGAGCCAGCTCACTGGCGGTCATAAAGGCCGCTTCTACATAGGAATCGAGCAAAAAGTCGGCAAGCCGGGCAAAACTTTTAGACATGTTGGAGCGATCCTGACGGATGCGATCCTCGTATGTAAGCGTTGACATGTGCCCTCCTTGATAATCTATAAACCTCAAGTGATGGAGCAAGCCAGACAACAAATTTCACCATCATAGATGGCATGGGCAAGCGACCTCTATCCTGTTGCTGGTTTCTTGTTGTAAGTTTATCACAACTTTCAGGAAAATTCAACACTTTATGTTGATATTTAGGGATGTGGCAACTTTTTTCTGGCGCACCAGGCATTGACAAAAAGCCCGAGCGCGGCTATAACAGGGGTGCGGGCGGATAGCTCAGTTGGTCAGAGCGCCTCTCTTACACAGAGGAGGTCGCAGGTTCGAGTCCTGTTCCGCCCATCTCAAGTTTACTCCCCTTCATTAGCAGATCGGGGAGTAACTTGTTTAAGACCTTGAATAGATTGTAGGGATATTCGAAAACTACCTTTTTACCTATCCCTCTAGTTCCCCTTCCCATCGTGAAGGGAGAATAAAACCTTCTCATTTATTGCAGATGGCCCCCATTGTCAGAAGTGGCAGAGCGAGGCGATGCATAGAATTTAGACGTTTATCCTGCCGTCCCGGTTTCCTGGCACAGATAGATGTATAATGAGACGACACTGCGCTGGAGAGGGTTATGGATCTCCTATGGCTTCAGAAGAAATGATGCTCACAGATGTGAGCGAAGTGAAAGTTTTTGAAACCGGGAACGCGCTGCCTATTTTAGCGGGCCATTTTGTTCACGACATCTACACCGCGGCGGTAGCTCCGCTGCTCCCGGTGTTGATCCAACGCCTGACCCTAAGCTTGACTGCTGCAGGGTCGCTCAATGCGATTATGCAGCTTCCTGCTTTGTTAAACCCGTTCATTGGTTACCTGGCCGATCGGGTCAGCGTGCGCTATTTCGTGATCTTTGCCCCGGCAATAACAGCCACACTGATCTGTTCGATTGGCTTCGCGCCGAATTATCTCTCTTTGGCAATCTTGTTGTTTGCCGTTGGGGTCAGCACCGCGATATTTCACGCTCCCGCGCCGGCGATGGTAGCGCGCGTTTCGGGCAACAGAGTCGGATTGGGGATGAGCTTGTTTATGGCAAGCGGAGAGATGGGCTTTACGATTGGGCCATTGCTGGCAGTGTGGGCGGTAACTCAATGGACGCTGGATGGGTTTTGGCGTCTAATGTTCCTGGGATGGGCAACTTCACTGATTTTGTTTTGGCGCTTGCGTAAGGTTTCAGCTCGACCCGAGAAGACAGGAAGCTTGAGGGCCATGATTCCCGCAGTGAGCGGCTTATTTGTCCCTATTATCTTCTTCAACCTGTTTCGCAATCCCATGATTGAAGGTTTGACCACTTATTTGCCTACGTACATTAGTGGTCAGGGGAAAAGCCTTTGGCTGGCTGGATCGAGCCTCTCTATGGTTGAACTGGCAGGCGTTTTTGGCGCTCTCATCATTGGGATGCTGAGCGATCGAATGGGAAGAAAAAGGTTATTATTCATCGCTTCCATAATAGCCTCTTTCTTAATGATGCTTTTCTTGAGCGTAGAAGGGTGGATCGAAATACTGGTGCTTATGGCTTTGGGTTTTACCTCTTTTTCGACAATGCCGATCCTGCTGGCAATTGTTCAAGATCAATTCCCGAACAACCGGGCGGTGGCGAACGGCTTATATATGATGGTGATCTTTCTTTTGCGTCCCTTAGGTACATTGTTCATTGGTACGTTGGGGGATCACTTAGGTCTCGAAAGGGCATATTGGGTTGCTGCTTTCCTATCTTTGCTGACTCTGCCCGCAATTTTCGCCATACCCGAAAAAAGGTGAATGCCTATTTACGAGTGCTCTTTCACCATTCGGTTAATTTCCAAATTTCCGGCTGCATCGCTTCGGCATCCCCGCCAATTTCTGTGAAGATGAGGATCGCCTGAGTTAGATGATGAATGGCGAGTTCGGGCTGTTCGTGGTGTTGATAGAAATCCGCCAGATTATTGTGAAGCGCAGCGACTCGATGCCGATCGCCAAGACGTTGACAGATTTCCAATGCCATTTTCGTGTAGTCAATAGCAGCGTCGAGATTACCCAGATCACTTTCCAAAAGCGCCAGATTATTCAATGCGGCTGCTTGCATTTCATCGGCCTTCATTTGCTGTCCAAGCGCCAGGCTCTTTTCCAAATGAGAACGAGAGAGTCGATATTCCCCGCGTTTCCGCGCCAGAATTCCCAGCAAATTATTGGCTTGGGCTAAAGCCTGTGGATCGCCAGCGTACTGAGCGTTGGCTAGAGATTGTTGCGCCAGCTCAGTGGCATCATCTTCTTGTCCGCTTTGATAGGCGGCAAAACTCCAATCCGCTTTTACGCGAGCAATAAAAGCAGGTTGCGGATGGGCGTCTGTCGCCAGCGCAAACCGATATTGCTCCATGGCGGCACCCCAACGGCCGCGCCTTTGCTCAACATTTCCCTGTTTATAGGCCAGTCGGGGAATATCCTTTGCTGAAGCA
>DYGV01000039.1:25723-29312 GCA_020724505.1 Anaerolinea thermophila | reverse complement strand
CGGTCAGCCGCGCCTGCTCAAGTATTCGATGGTGGACCCCAGCCGCGGCGACCCCGGCGTATGCGGCGGGACTGTGGAGGTGTTCGTGGAACCGGTGTTGCCCAAACCCACCCTGGTGGTGATCGGCGCTGGACATGTGGGGCGCGCCGTGGTGCATCTGGCGAAATGGCTGGGTTTCCGCGTGGTGGTCAATGACGATCGCCCAGAATTCTGCAACCCCGAAGCCACGCCAGAAGCGGATGAATATATCCTGTCTGCGATGGCAGAATTGCCGCAGCGCCTGGAGATCACTCCATGGACATACCTGGTGTTGACCACGCGCGGCATGAATGTGGACGTGCAGGGACTACCGCCTTTGCTGGACACACCTGCGGCGTATATTGGTTTAATCGGATCGAGACGCCGTTGGGAAACAGCCAAAAAGAATTTGCGCGAGCAGGGCGTCCCCGATGAAAAACTCAACCGGGTGCGCTCGCCAATTGGTTTGGAGCTAAATGCCGAGACACCGGAAGAGATCGCGCTTAGCATCCTGGCGGAGATCGTTATGCTGCGCCAGGGCGGAGACGGGAGCGTGATGTCAGCAGATCAGCATCCTGTCGCCGCGGCGCGCAGCAAAAAAGCACAACGCTCCCCAAGCAGTTGAAGACATTCTGGAAAACGCTTGGCATAGAATGTTTTCGTAAAAACACTCGTAAATAGATGGAGAATGACCACCATGTGGCAGAATTACTATAGCGTGACCAGCATCGAAGAAGCGTTGCAAATCCTGGCAGAGAAACGTGAACGGGCGCGCATCGTCGCCGGAGCGACAGACCTGATCCTGGAAATGGAACGCGGCGTGCGCACCGGGATTGACACGCTAATTGACATCACCCGCGTTCGTTGCCTGGATGAAATTGTCATGGACGAGGATGAGATCATCCATCTGGGACCGATGGTCACCCATAACCATTGCGTGGCTTCTAAAATCATCCAGGAGCGGGCGTTTCCCCTGGCGCAAGCCGCCTGGGAGGTGGGAGCGCCGCAAATACGCAACCGCGGCACCGTAGCGGGGAATGTAATCACTGCTTCGCCGGCGAACGATACCATTACGCCGCTGATGGCGCTGGACGCTCAGGTGCATCTGGCTTCGCTGCGCGGAGAACGCAAAGTACCGTTAGCAAAGTTCTATACCGGCGTGCGCCGCACGGTGATGGAACCCGACGAAATGCTGGTGGACATCTCTTTCCCGGCCATGAATGCCAATCAGCGCGGGATGTTCATCAAACTTGCGTTGCGCCGCGCCCAGGCGATTTCGGTGGTGAACGCGGCCGTAGTGCTGACCTTTGGCAGTAAGACCGGCATGACCGGGCCACTAGGGCCATACGCAGTAAGACCAGTCGAAGCTGCCGCTATCACTTTGGGGGCAGTCGCCCCGACGATCATCCACGCTCACAACGCGGAGAATTACATTAAGGACCGCCAGCTAAGCGACGCAGTCATTTCCCACGCGGCTGAATTAGCCATGCAGGCGGCAACCCCAATTGACGACGTGCGCGCCTCGGCTGAATATCGCAGCGAGATGGTGCGAGTGTGCGTTGCTCGCGCGCTACGGGCTATTCGCGCCGGGCAAGAACGCGCCTCCATGCCTGCCAACCCGGTCTTGCTATGGGGGGCGCGCGATTACTCGATCCGAGAGCTGCCTGAGAAGCTCTACCACACCCACGGGACACCCATCGTCACGCGCATCAACGGCAAAGAATATACCTTCACAACTGGTCAGGAGAAGACGTTATTACATTTGCTGCGCGAGGAAGCTGGACTGACCGGGACAAAAGAAGGCTGCGCTGAGGGCGAATGCGGCGCATGTACGGTGTTCCTGGATGGCGCAGCGGTGATGAGCTGCCTGGTGCCAGCCGTGCGCGCCCACGGTGCAGAGATCGTCACCGTCGAAGGGTTGAGGCAGGATGGACAATTGCACCCGGTGCAGCAAGCTTTTATTGATGAAGGGGCGGTGCAGTGCGGATATTGCACGCCGGGCCTGCTGATGTCGGCGGCAAAATTGCTCGAAGAACAACCCAGCCCAAGTCAGGAGGCGATCCAGCAGGCGATCACCGGCAATCTGTGTCGCTGCACCGGTTATTACAAAATTGTGCAGGCGATTGAACGTGCGAGCGCCTTGCGCGCCGCGGCAGCACGGAGGTAAAGGATGGCAAAATATGGGAAACTCAGCCAGCAAGTCGCCCCGCCGCCGCGCCCCTGGCAGGTTCACCCGATCTGGCGGGGGATCGGTTGTCTGTTCGTGCTGATCGGCCCGGTGGTGGCTTATGCGGCGGCGGATCTGCTAGTCAGGAGCAACATGGACGCCGGTTGGGTGCCAACGCCGCCCGAACTGATGCGCACAATCCGAATTCCGGTGCTCGATATCGCGATCGAACACGCTTTAGCCAACCTGCTTTTGACCGTTATCTTACTGTTGATCGGGTTTTCGATCATCATGGTCGTGTATGCAATCGTATATAGCATTCTGGGGCCGCCCCGCTACGGCCCGCTGGATTCGCCCCCTATTCGGGATTCAACACCGCGCCGCAGACGATAAATCGCTTTTGTTCTGGCAATCCCGTTTCAGCGCCAGCGCAAGCCACGCGGGTAGGCGTTCTTCAGCCATCCCTGACTGACCCTACCCCATCCCAGGGGATATCCATCCACGCCGACCAACGTCCAACCCTCGCCCCAATCCCAGGGAAGGGCTTCGCCGCGAAGGTAGGCGAGGATCTCCGGCGAATCGGCTGCGGCGTTAAACTGCTGTTTTGCCATTGCGGCACGCAACCCCAGCGCCAGCGCGTGCGAGGGTTCAAGGCGGCTTTCGCCGCCCCTGGCGCTCTTGATCGTCCCCAACCACCAACCTGGATGAACAACCTTCAACTCGGATAGCGGCGGGGCGGCGCGTGGAACAGCATATACCCGCGTTCCCACCCGCCGCACAACGCTTTCCAAATCTCTCAGCGGATCCTCCACCAGGAACTCATTGCAAAACTCAGAAAAGATCTGCTTCGCTGGATCGCTCTTGCTAATGGCTGGCTTTTGGCCGCGCTTGCTCTTCGCCGCAGTGTATCGCCGCAATAAAATGCCCTTCACCAGGGGAATGGTGCGGCCAGATGCGGATGGTTTTCATCAGGCTTTGCAGCGGTGGTTCGACCCAATCGGGTCTCCCAGGCAAAAAACCGGGAAAGGATTGAATATCAAGTAGTTCGCAAGAGGGGTGTTTCGCCAGAAAGCCGGCGATCACTTGTTCATTTTCTGTTGGATTAAAGGTGCAAGTGGAATAAACTAGGCGACCTCCGGGGCGAGTCAGGCGCAACGCATCTTCCAGAATTGCGGACTGGCGTAGGGCGCAACTGCGCGTTAGCGTCGGCGACCAATCCCGACGCGCCGCCTCGCTCTTGCGGAACATTCCCTCGCCAGAACAGGGGGCGTCCACCAGGACGCGGTCGAAAAAGCCTTCCAGGTATTGAGCCAGCCGCGCCGGCGTCTCATTGACGATGATGACGTTGCGCGCCCCCCAGCGTTCCAGGTTCTCCGCCAGCTCCCACACCCGCTGCGGGTGCGT
>DYGV01000039.1:0-25713 GCA_020724505.1 Anaerolinea thermophila | reverse complement strand
ACAAGGCGCGGTCGCCAGTCAACGAGACAATATGGGTGGACTTGCCCCCCGGCGCTGCACACAGATCGAGAATGCGCTCGCCAGGTTGCGGATCGAGCGCCTGCGCCGCGGCCATCGCCGAAGGCTCCTGCAAATAATATAGACCGGCGGCGTGGTAAGGGTGTTTGCCCGGCGGCGGAGCTTCGAGCTCTTGCCTGGTCTCTAACAAAAATCCCTCCGGCGACCAGGGCAACGGCAGTAGCTGATAGGGCAGCCGGTTCATCAGCCATTGCACCTCTACCTTTAGCGTGTTGACGCGCAGCCCCTGCCTGGCGGGAGCGGCGTAACTTTGCAGCCAGGCAAAATATTCATCCTCTAACAAGCGCTGCATCTGCTCCAGAAAAAGCGGGGGCAGGTTCAACATCATTTACGTGGGGCGGTTGCATTAAGTTGGATTTGGCTGGACATCGTCAGTGCAAGATTTCAATGTTTAACCGCCCGATCGGTGATCTCCAAAGCCTGATTCAGCACCGCGAACCCTTCCGCAAGCTGTTCTTCGGTGATGATTAATGGCGGGATGATCAGAACCGTGTGCCAGTGTGTATAAAGATACACACCGTGATCGAGCATATACTGGCGCAAGGCGGTCATCTCCGGGCTGCTGCCGTTATACGGCGCCATGGGCTGCCGGGTCTTGCGGTCGCGCACCAATTCGATGACGCCAAACAGGCCGATTGAGCGAACCTCGCCGACTGATGGATGTTGCTCACCCAGGTCGGTCAACATGCGGTGCAGGATGGGCCCCATAGCTGCCGCATGCTCAACAATATGATCCTCTTGCATCACCTGAATGTTAGCTGCGGCGGCTGCCAGCGATATAGGATGGGAATTATAGGTCAATCCGCCTTGATAGACGCGCTCGTTGAAGAATTCGGCGATCTGTGGGCGCATGGCGACCGCGCCAAGCGGCGCATAAGCCGAGGTCAACCCTTTCGCCATGGTCATTAGATCCGGGACCACATTCCAATGATCTACGGCGAACCATTTACCGGTGCGCCCAAAGCCGCTCATCACTTCGTCGGCGATAAGCAGAATGCCATAGCGATCGCATAGCTGGCGAACGCCTTGTAAATACCCCTGCGGCGGGATGATGACGCCGTTGGTGCCGGTCACCGTTTCCAACAGAATGGCAGCGATGGTCTCTGGCCCCTCGTACTGGATGATTTCCTCCAGATGATTGAGATAATCCTGGGCGAAGTCGGCTTCGGAGATGTCGGGGTTAGTTCGATGAAAGGTGGAGCGGTAGCGGTAGGGATCCAGAAAATGCACGACACCGGGCATCAGATTTGGTTCCCACGCCAGGCGACGTGGATCACCGGTGGCGGCCATGGCGCCGGCGGTAGCGCCATGATAGGAACGATAACGGGCAAGAATCTTGTGCCGACCGGTGTAAGCTCGCGCCAGTTTGATGGCGTTCTCGTTGGCGTCTGCTCCGCCCAGGGTGAAAAGAAAGCGGTTCAGATCGCCCGGGGTGACCTGCGCCAGCAGCTTGCCCAGCAAGGCACGTGGGCGGGTAGCCATTGGCGGGCCAGCGAAGGGAAGCTCGCGCGCCTGTTGGATGATGGCGTTGATCACCCGCTCATCGCCGTGGCCGATATTGACGCACATGACCATGGAGTTGAAATCCAGGTAACGTTTTCCATCCATATCCCAAAAATACACGCCCTTTGCGCGCTGCACAGGAATGGGGGAAACCTTTCCCTGAGCCGACCAGGTCCAGAAGCCGTGTTCCAAAGAGAGGGGTAAGATTTCAGCATCGGTGATGGTTTGCATAGGGACTCTATCTCAAATTGTTTGGGGTCTTTTGCTTGAATCCTATCACAAAAGAGGGCTGACGACTGGAAAAAAGCCTTTACATCCCAGCGCGCATCTGGTAATATTGAAGAGCTTACCGACCGGTCAGTAAGTTATCGGGAGAGTGGCAATGTCTGAAACGACGCGAATCTGGATTGAAATTGTTTTCAATGTAACCTATCTGGTGGTCGTATGGGGCTTAGTGGCAATTATATGGCGACGAAGAGAAGCATTGACCGGGTTGCGTCGCCGTCTGGCAAACTTAGTCGCCGGCGCGTTTGCTTTGCTCGCCTTTGGAGACACCGGCCATGTGGGTTTTCGTGTATGGGCATACGCTTTGGGAGGCTTAGAAAGCCAGGCCAACATATTCGGACGGCCGATCAGCCTGGTAGGCGCTGGTGCACTGATGACCGCGGTGACAGTAACCTTGTTCTATATTGTCATGCTTGAAGTCTGGCGAACACGATTTAATAAACGCTATGGCTGGTTTGAATATTTTCTATTAATCATCGCCAGTGCCCGTCTATATATGATGACCTTACCGATCAACGAATGGCATCGCGTTGTACCAGCACAGCCCTGGTCCACCATTCGGAACATTCCATTGATGCTTCAAGGCTTAGGCCTGGCGTATTTGATCTTGCGAGAGGCAACAACGGTCAAAGACAATACTTTCCAATGGATTGGCGTGTGCATCTTGATTTCATACGCCTGTTATATTCCGGTGATTTTGTTCGTCCAACAGATCCCTGCCATTGGGATGCTGATGATCCCAAAGACGATGGCTTATGTGGCAATTGGCTTCCTGGCTTGTTTCGAACTTTATCGAGAAGGTGCAGGTGTTCAATCCTTGCCGGCCAACAAATGACCCTCCATATCTTCGAATTTGCTACGCATTCCCCTGCTGTCGGCTTGAGATTAACCGAGAGAAACATTTTTATCCATAATATTCTGTTGTTTTGAGGAGGCGATAATTTATGTACCCAATTACATTGGCTTTACACAATCTCGTCCGTTGGGTTGCGCTGATCCTGGGCATCCTGGCTGCGGTGCGCGCTTTTTCAGGTTGGTTTGGGGACCGAGCCTGGAGCGAAGGCGATCGCAAAGTGGGATCTTTTTTTAGCATCACCATGGATGTTCAATTGCTGCTCGGTTTGTTGCTTTATTTTGTGTTCAGCCCACTGACGCGCACCGCTTTATCCAACTTGGGCGCGGCGATGGGTTCCGCCGATCTGCGATTCTTTGCCCTCGAACACGCGCTGTATATGTTTCTGGCGGTCATTTTTGCTCATCTGGGCAGCATACTTGCACGGCGAGCAACAGACGCAAAGGCAAAGCACCAACGCGCGGCGATCTTCTTCGGCTTGGCTGTATTGCTGATCCTGCTGGGTGTGCCCTGGATGCGCCCCCTGCTGCCCAGCCTGTAATTTCGGTTCGACTTAAGCATTGAACGATCTTAGAGAACAAATTCTATCCACTGCCAAACGGCTATTTATCCAACAAGGCTATTACGGTCTGGCGATGCGCCAGATCGCCGAAGCGTTGGGCGTCTCAAAAGCTGCCCTGTATTATCACTTTAAAGATAAAGAAGAGCTATTACTGGCGATTCTGGATTCCTATTTAGATGAGATGGAAGCCAATTTGGCGCGCATCCAAGGCGAACACACCAGCGCTCGCCAACGGGTGCAGGCGCTGGTTAAGATGATCCTCTCGCAGCCAGCAGAGCAACGGGCTGTGATTCGCCTCTCCAGCCAGGAAATGGCGCATCTCAGCGAGCCGGCGCGTCAGGCTTTCAATTCAGCCTATCACCGCAAGTTTATCAACCATATCGTTTCGATCTTGCAGGCCGGTATGACCAGCGGTGAATTACGCCGTATGGATGCGAACGTGGCGACCTGGGCGCTGTTAGGGATGATGTATCCATATTTTTATCCAGCGCATTCCAGCGACCTTCCGCCTGCGATGGAGGTCGCTGAGCGCCTGGCTGATATTTATCTGGACGGGCTGGCGATCTCATAGCTCGTCGCCATATCGGGGGGAGCAGCCAGGCATTTTCGTAATAGAAGGTTGTACCATCCAATATTGGGAAAATCCGATATACTTCCCAGATTGATTTTCATCTGTGGGAGCGCAGATTGAAGAAACCTCACACCATTTCTATTATTGAAGCGACCCTGGCAGCAACCGCCTGGGGCGCTTCGTTTGTTGCCACCAAAGTCGCCTTACGCTATGTTTCGCCAGCTACCGTGGTCTGGCTGCGTTTTGCCATGGGGGTTGCGATTCTGGGAGGGGCAGTCTGGCTACGGCAGCAATTTGTCGCGCCCGGCTGGAAAGAGTTAGGCTATCTGGCTTTTCTTGGTTTCCTGGGCATCGCCTTCCATCAATGGCTACAATCCACCGCCCTGCTCACCACCCAGGCGACGAATTCAGCCTGGATCGTGGCTACCACGCCGATATTTATGGCTTTGCTGGGGTGGATTGTATTGCGCGAAAAACTGACCTGGATACAGGCGGCGGGCATTTTGACTGCCGCTTTTGGCGTGTTGCTGGTCGTCTCGAGAGGCGATCTGTCATCCCTGGCGGCAGGCAAGATTGGGACAATCGGCGATTTACTGGTGTTGGTAAGCGCGCTCAATTGGGCAGTTTTTTCGGCGCTGTCGCGGCGCGGGTTGCGGCAATATCCAGCCACATTGATGATGTTCTATGTGATGGCTTTCGGCTGGTTCTTCATCTCGCTGCTATTCCTGAATGGACCCGGATTGAGAGAAATCGCCAATTTGAATCGAGAGGGTTGGCTGGGGGTCAGCTTTTTGGGGATCTTTTGCTCCGGCTTTGCCTATATCTTCTGGTATGACGCGCTGCAAAAGCTGAGCGTGGCGCAGGCCGGTGTGTTTATTTACTTTGAACCGCTGGTCACGGTCGTTGTGGCAGCGTATGTAATCGCCGAACCGCTGCTTTTAGCTTCGCTCATCGGAGGAGTGGCGATCTTGCTGGGCGTCTGGCTGGTCAATCGGCAATAAATAGCTTATCCGCGCGCAATCGCATGGCGCGCAAATCCACTCCCGCGCCAGAGCTTCCCTATGCAGTTTAAGGATAGGATATAACAGGGATAGAGCGGCTTTTGAACTTTGTGGTACTCCCGCTTTTTCTTTGACTACCCTCATCCCAACTCCTGCCTTAGAGTTTGGCATTTTCCACCTGTGGCGGGTATGCATCCTTTCCAACCCGCCACAGGTTGGGGTCTAGTGGCGTGGTTTCAACCACAAGACCAAACTCCAGGGATTATAAGGAAGAGACGATGGCGAGGTGCTACAAATATATCGAGAGAACCACCTAGTGACCGTAGTCGCTGCCCAAAATATATTTCTCTAGCTGGTCAATATGCTCTTGCTTCGAGGAGATGATGGCTTCCATGACATCGCGCATGGAAATGATGCCGATGAGATGGTCGTTCTCCTTGACAGGGAGGTGGCGAATATGATAACGCGCCATCAACTCCATGCATTCTTCCAGCGATTGATTGGGACCCACCGTGATCATGTTTTTGGTCATGATGTCCTGAATAGGCGTGTTGAGCGAAGAACGTCCCATCAAGATGATCTTCCGGCAATAGTCCCGCTCGGTGAAAATGCCCACCATCTGGTCGTTTTCGCAGATCATCACCGCCCCAACGTTGTTTTCCGCCATCAGTTGCAGGGCGCGATAGACGGTATCCGTTGGTGCCACGCGCACGCTGGCGCTGCTGCCCCTCTTCTTCAGGAGATCTTTTGCAGTGATCATAGTCACCTCTTTCCAGGACGAACCAATTTATTACGGTTTATAAAGAGCGATGTAACAGCCGGGTGTATACATTATAAATTACTCTTTCACATTATATATTACTCTTTTGCAAATTATCAGAGGCTTTCCCAGTCACCCTGGCCGTTTTTCAGTTCATGATAGATCTGAGCCACCGCATCTTTGACAGAGGTGGACATGGGATAACCGAATGCCACCACCTCGGGTTGAATTCCCAGCAGATGCACCTGAGGGATAAATTCGCGCAAGGATTCGATCAGAAACGTCAACGGCAAGGTATGGGTGGTGAATAAAAAGGGATCATCCAGCCGTTCGAGCGGGATCGAACGCACTGAACCGGGAGAGAGATCCATATCAGCGGCGTCCACCACCAGCACCCGTTGAGGAGAGAGCTCTCTCACCCGATGCAGAAGGTTCTCCGGCGAAGCGCCGCCGTTTAGCACCTCCCATTCTTCCAACGGCGACTGGCGCATCATTTGCGCCAACAAAGCGCCGGCGCCATCGTCGCCCATCATTCCGTTGCCTACCGTTAGCACCAAGTTCTTCTTCATGGTCGTTTTCTTGCCATCAAATAGAAAGCCGGCTCCTGGATCATGTCCAGCAGGCTCTGCTTGAGAAGCGACATCCAGCCTGCACTTTGTTCTCCATCCAGGAGAGGCAGCAGCAGATTGACATGGCTGCAATTGATCTCAATTTCTCCCCATTTCAGAACGCCCTCCATCTTGCGCCGCCCTGCGCTGTCCGGCAAGGTCTCCAACCAGGCTTGAAAATCCGGCAGCGGGATCTCCGCCAGCGGGGTAAAGCAATCCATCACGCCGACATGATGCCCCACCGCAAGCGTATAGTACACTACCTGACGCGCCGTTTCAGGAATGTCCTGGCGCTGGTTGACGAACTTGCGGCTGAGACGATAAATCACAACAGAGGGGGACATTTTCAATGGTCAGCAAGCCAAGCCAGGTAAACCTCTTCCAAACGATGCATGATCTCAGAGAGGCGCGGATCGCCTTGAGCGGCTAAATATTCTTGCAATGTCGAAGATAGCTTAAGCGGGTCGCCGTTCTTAATCATCGCCAGGAAGACATCGGCGATGCGCCGGCCATGCCAGTAGCCGGCCATGCGTCGCGCGGCGCGCTCGACCTGGATGCGCAAGTCCAGTGGGAGTTGCGGATGCAACAACTGGGGGTGCTCGTCATCTTGCTGGAGGTGATAGCTGGCTTTCATCTTTTGGTTCAACAATCCCAGCGCCACTGCAAAGCCGTGGATAGTAGCCGGCGGCGTGGGCGGACAACCGGGGATATACAGGTCAATGGGCAAGATCTTATCCGCGCCGCCCCAAACGCAATACAGATCGTGGAAGATGCCGCCTGAACAACCGCAAGCCCCGTAAGCCACACAGACTTTCGGCTCCGGCGCCGCATGGTAGGCGCGCAAAGCCGGGACACGCATCGAGCGCGTCACAGCGCCGGTATAGACCAGCACATCCGCATGACGAGGGGAGGAAACCACCTTGATGCCAAAACGTTCGGCATCAAAGATGGGGGTGATGGCAGCAAAGATTTCGATCTCGCAGCCATTACAGCCGCCGCAGTCCACACGATACACATAGCAAGAGCGCTGAATATCTTTGAGCAGCGCGCCTTTCAACCGATCAACGGCTTCATCCGGGCGGATAGCATAGGCACTATCGGTCTTAATGTCATACTCGGCCATTGAACGCCTCCTGTATCAAGGGTTTGACGCGCGGCAAGTCCGTCTTTCGGCGACATTCCGGGCAAGCGCGCAGCAGCGCCTTGCGGTCGGCGGCGTCTTCTGGCGGCAGACCCGCTTGATCCAACAAAGCCAACACATGTTCCAGTTCTTTAGCCGAAGCGAAATACGCGCCGCACAGGTTGCACGCCGCCAGGCGGAATTCCGCTCGGACTGTCAGATCTTCTCGACTGAAGGAAGCCAGCTCGAAATCGTGGCCCAGCCTGATGGCGCCTGTCGGACACACTTCTTCGCAGCGCGCGCAGAAAATGCAACGCCCATAGAAGAGCGACCAGGTGCGCACGCCCTGCTCCAGGTCGGTGTGCATGGTTAAGGCGTTGGGCGGGCAGGCAATGGTGCAGACAGCGCAAGCAATACATTGCTGCGGATCGTATTCGGGTTTGCCGCGGAAGCCCGGCGCCAGCTCCACCGGGGCGAATGGATAGGGAAGCGTGGCCTGGCCGACTTTGAGAACCTCTCGGATCAATTTGAGCATCACCGTTTCTCCTAATAAGTATCGTTTATTGTAGAGCGGCTACCAATATTATCCCTTGACTGAAAATTTACTTTTCATAAAGGGCCTCAATTACAAAAGGAAGATTACAGATATTCATTGTCGCTAGCCCTTAATCGGCGAATCCTTCTTCTCAATGCAGTATCTCTCCAATTCCTTATAAGGCACAACCTGCGCCTTCTTCTTGCGCACATCCACCACTGTGACCCGTTCGGTGCAGGAATAGCAGGGGTCAATGCTGGCCACAATCAAGGGCGCGTCGGAGATGGTGTTGCCGCGCAGCATGTAGCGCAGCGGCGGCCAATTGTTATAACTCGAAGCGCGACAACGCCAGCGGTATAGTTTCTGATTATCGCCCAGCATACTCCAATGGATGTCCTCGCCGCGCGGCGCTTCAACGTATCCTAACGCATAGGCGTATGGCTTATAGCGGAAACCTTCGGTTAACACCGGCCCCTCCGGCATGGTATCCAGGCAGCGCTCGACCACGGAGAGCGACTCGAAGAATTCATCGGCGCGGATCAAGGTGCGCGCCAGCACATCGCAGCCGTCCTTATAGGTGAGCGTCCAGGGGACGCGGTCATAAGCGCAATACGGATGAATGACGCGGATATCGCGGGCAAAACCAGAGCCGCGCAGCGTAGGCCCCACCGGGCTGTAATCGCGTGCCACCTTCGGCTCCAAACGGCCAATATCTTGCGTGCGCTGCACGATGTTGGGCGTGTCCAGGAGCATGGCGACCAGTTCGTTTACTTCCCGGCGCAGCTCCTGAATCCACTGCAAGGTTTGCACGCGTTCCTCCTTGAGGATGTCGCGCCGCACGCCCCCGATCAGGTTCATGCCATAGGTTTTGCGCGTGCCGGTGAGCAATTCGGCCATCTTCATGGCTTTCTCGCGCACGCGGAAAAATTGCATGAAACCGGTGTCGAAACCGACAAAGTGGCACGCCAGCCCCAAATTCAGCAAGTGGCTGTGCAGGCGCTCGACTTCCAGCAGGATTGTGCGGATGTACTGCGCCCGCTCTGGCACAGCGATGCCCAACGCCCTTTCGATAGAGGTGGAATAGGCCACGTTGTGCGCATACCCGCAAATGCCACAGATGCGATCGGCAAGAAATGTGACTTGGTCATAGGTCATCCGTGTTTCGGCCAGTTTTTCCATACCGCGATGCACGTAAAACAGGCGATAATCGGCATCTACAATATACTCGCCGTCCACGTACAGGCGAAAATGCCCCGGCTCGTCCGAGGTGATGTGCAGCGGGCCCAGCGGCACCTGAACAATCCCTTCCCCTTCGACATCAATGAACTCATAGGTTTCGTCCTCGGTGGTCGGCTCAGGTCGGTAACGATAATCCATGCTGTCTTTGCGCAACGGATAGAGACCCTCCGGCCAGTCATCCGGCAGCACCAAGCGTCGCTCGTCAGGGAGGCCAATGGGCTGCAGACCGAACATATCGCGCACCTCGCGCTCGTACCAGATCGCCGCCGGCACGCGAGGGGTCACCGCGGGGAATTCCATCTGGCGCGGCGGGATCAGGCTGCGCACAACGAGATAGCACTTTTCGCGCTCATGCTGCGGGGTCTGTTCATTCCCTTCGACCGAAAGGACATAATACAAGGCGAAATGACCGTTGATCGGACGCTCGTCGTTGCCAGCGACCACAGAAAGCCAACCGCCGTGCTGATAATAAAGCGTCTCCACCACGGAAGGCAGACTGTTCAACTCCACCGTCACGGTCACCTGGTCTGGGGCTTGCCAGGCTTCCTCCAGGATGGACCAACCGAATTGTTGGCGCAAGGCGTCCACATACTTTTGCCCGATTTTTGGTTTTTCTTCTGTCAGCAGCATCGCCAATTGATCTCCTCATTTCACCATCATAGAAACCGATTCAAGGCGCAATACCCAATTGCACCAGGGGCAGGAAAGCGCCGCCGCGTTCAACAAGCGGGGTCAGCGCTTCAACCACCGGTTCGCCGATCAGAGCGACCTGCGTCGCCTGATTCAGCAATACATGGATTTGCGGCGGCAGATAAAGCCCCAGGATAACGATCAGAAGCATCAGAATTGCAACAGGCGCCAAGGTGAAAGGTTTGAATTCACCTCTTGTCACGCCCTCCGGCAATTCTCCAAACACCGCCGAGCTGATCACTCGCAAAAAGGCTGCGAAAACTACTGCCAGGAACAGCAAACATAGAACCATCAAAATCAAATGTCCGGCGTGGATTCCGGCGCTGATGATCGAAAACTTGCTGACAAAGATATTGAAAGGCGGCGAACCCACCAGCGCCAACGCCCCAACCATCAGCAACAGGCTGGTGAAGGGCGCAGCCTGCAACATACCCCTCACTTTGCCAAGATCGGGTATGGTATTTCATCAAGATATTGCCGGAGGTGCAAAACATGAGCGACTTGACCAGGCTGTGATTGATGGCATGCAACAGAGCCGCCAGGATGCCCGCCGCGCCTCCCACGCCTAACCCCAGGACAATGAGGCCGATATTCTCGACGCTGGAATAAGCCAGCAGACGTTTAATGTCGCGCTGCACAAACATAAAAAGCGCAGCAGAAGCCACAGAGAGGGCGCCAAAAACCAGGAAGATGTTGTGGGTAAACTCCGGGCCAATGCCTTGATTCAAAATGATCGAAAAGCGGATGACCACCAACAAAGCGCACTTGAGCAACACCGCAGAGAGCAAAGCGCTCACCGGGCTGGGCGCTTCGCTATGCGCGTCCGGCAGCCAGGCGTGCATGGGGAAAATGCCAGCTTTGGTGCCAAAACCAATTAGCACAAACACAAACGCCAGTTTCAACAATGTAGGATCCAGGGCTTTGGCGTTCTTGACGATTTCAGTCCACAAAATGGCTGCGCCAGGCTGCTGCATGAAATTCACTGCGTCCGAATAGACCAGGATCGTGCCATACAGTCCAAACGCCACGCCAACCGTACAGATGATGACATATTTCCAGGCTGCTTCCAGGGATGAGCGATGTCCGTAAACGCCCACTAGGAAGGCCGAGCCTAATGTAGTGGCTTCGACCGCTACCCACATCATGATGATGTTATTGGCTGTCACTACCAGCAACATGGTGAACAGGAACAGGCTGAACAAAGCATAATAAGCACCGACGCGATCTGCGCTCAATTCGCCGCTCTTCACGTCGTTGCGAATGTAACCAATCGAATAGACGCCGACCAGGAATCCCACAACGATCACAATGAGCAAAAATACGGCTGCCAGCGCGTCCACATGCAGCCAATCGTTCAACGCCACAACGCTGCCTTGCGTCATCACGCCACGCAAGACCAGCAGCCCCAATACAAGCGCCGACGAAATGCTGACCAGATGAAGAATTTCGATCAGCAACAAATTGCGCCAACCCAGCCGTTGGACAGCAACGATTGCCAGGGAAAAGATGACCGGAGCTAGGAGCAACCAGGACAAATAGGGTGTGTACATATCAAGCCCTCTATCCTTTCAGCGAGGTCAGGCTGGCAGCGTCCAGGGTGTGCAGATTCTTGTAAATCTGAACGGCAAGCACGACCATAATCACCACGCCAAACACCGCATCGGTGGCGATGCCAATTTCCACCAGTTCCGGCGCATCGTGGGCGAGCAGCGCCAGAGTCAGGTGGGAGCCATTTTCCATCAGGCAAAAGCCCAGCACTTGCTTGAGCAGATTCCGCTGGGTGAGGATGCACAATTGGCCGAAGAAAAAATGCGCTACAGAGACAGCCAACGCAGGGCGAAATTCCGCGGCGATCTTTAAGTCCAATTGATTGATGACAATAAAGGAGATCACCAGAGAGACAGCCGCCAGGAGGAGGGAGACAGAAGGGCTGACCGCGGCTTTGGGCAGCTCCGCATCCGCCATAAGGCGTTGCGCTCGGTTCAGGATGTAAGGCACTAACAGCGCTTTGGTGATAAAGGCGCTGGCCGCCCACCAATAGAGCTGTTCAGCGTGCATAATCGTCGCCAGGGCGAGAAAGATCAACACCAGCACCAGGGATTGCACCATATAGTAAATGGCGGACAAGCGTATCTTTTTTGTCTCGATCACCAGCAGAGAGGTAAGGATCAACAAACCGCTTAAACTGTTGATCAGATCATACGGATTCATGCAACTCCTCCATTGTCCATTGGTTTATCCCATCCAGGCAGCGGCAAAAAATCCAGAGAGCAGGGTCAGCGCTGCCAGGGTAACCAACACTGCCTGCATGGCCGGCGCCAGGGGCGTGGCGGCAGCCACTTCTTCTGAAGGCTCGCCAAGCCCGGAAGCGCTAAAGACCCAGAAGAGCCAGGCAAAACTGCCAATCGATTCCAGGATCGCGACCCCAACCAGCGCCAGCAGCAGCGGGTGGGCGCGGGCCGCTTCGAAACCACCAGCGAAGATGCTGAACTTGCTAAAGAAACAATTGAAGGGCGGTGCTCCAACCACCGCCAGGGAGGCGGCAGCAAAGCTGACCCCAATCACCGGCATCTGCCCCATCACGCCGCGCAACGAGGGTAACAGGCGCGTGCCGGTGGTAAAGCTGAGCGCGCCGGCCACAAGGAAAAACAGACCTTTGGCAAAGGCATGGTTAAAGATATGCATCACCGCCCCATTGAACGCCAGGCCAGAGCCAAACACCGATAGCGAAAGTGCGAAAAAGATGTAGGCTAATTGAGTGATGGTGGAATACGCCAGCAGCTTCTTGAAATCCTTCTGTGGGAAATACATGGCAAAGCCATAGATCATGGTCAGGATAGCCATAATGCTGCCGATGACGCCAATGATCTGGGGCGCGCCGCCGGCGGAGACCAGGCAACGAGCGAAGATATACACTCCCACTTTCACCATGGAAGCGGCGTGTAAATAAGCGCTGATTGGGGTGGGGGCGACCATCGCTTCCGGCAGCCAGAAGTGAAACGGCAGTTGCGCCGATTTACCAAAGCCGGCGATTAAGACGCCGATGAAGATGAACATCTTGGCATTTTCTGTCAGCGAAGCCATATCGGATAAGCGCAGACTGCCGGTCACGGAGAAGAAATACGCCGTAGCAGCGTACAACCCAAGCGAGGCGACCTGGGTGGTGATAATAGCCTTGAGCGCCGCCCGGCGCGCTTTTTCATTATCGTAATAGCCGATCAATCCCCAGGAACAAACGCCGGTCAGTTCAAAGAACACCAACATCCCTAACATGGTGGACGAATACACAAGGCCGGCCATTGAACCAATAAAGGCGAGCAAGAAGAAATAATAACGGCGAGAGACATCCTTCTCCGGGTGTTCGCGGTTCTGGCTGGAAAGGTAGCCGGTAGAATAAACCACAATGAAAAAACCGACCAAAATCACCGCCAGCCCGATCAGGATACTGAGCTTATCCGTCACCACGCCATAGACCAGCCAGTCGCCTAGATAGAGAAGATCCACATTACCCGCCGTTTTTCCCTGGCTGGTGAATATCACCAGAGCGAGTAAACTACCCAGAGAAGCCAGGAGGGAGGCAAGTTGGCTGACGCCCTTGATCCAATCTCTTGGAATGACCAGGGTCAGCAAGCAGCCGGCAAAGGGCAGCAAGATGCTAGCAACGATAAATCCTGTCATGCTTGTTCTCTCCTCTCGGATGAACTTCCCAGTAGATCGGGCGGGATGGTCATCCTAGACATGAGCCAGATAAAACACAAAAGACAGCACCGCCGCCCCCAGGGCAAGCCAGATCGCGGCGGGCGACTTCATAAACCGCACCCGCGCCATGGCATTTTCCAACACTGCGGCGACGAAATAAAATAAGATTGCCTTCAGCAAAAAGGCGATAACAGAAAGCAAAGCGCCAGCGGGCGAGAGGTCGGTCATGCCGCCAAAGGGCAAGAACAACGCCAGAAACAGCGCCACCAATACCAACTGTTTGAGATAGACACCCCATTTTAGAACAGCCAGCGAACGCCCCGAGTACTCCGCTAATGGGCCTTCTTGCAGCTCTTGCTCGGCTTCAGCCAGGTCAAACGGCAACTTTCCCATTTCAACAAAGGCGGCAAAGGCAAAAGCCGCCATGCTGAGCCAGAATGCCATAGACGGCGGCAGCGCGCCAACGGCTACTTTGCAGCTGATTGTCCCCAGGTTGGTCGAACCCGCCAGCAGCGCCATGACGAAAACCACCAACAGCAAGACTGGTTCGACCAGAGCCGAGACAAACAACTCACGGCGAGCGCCAATCCCGCCGAAAGGATTGCCGCTATCCACACCAGCCAGAGAAATGAAGAAACGCGGCAGGGCAAACAAATAGACGACTAGAATCAGGTCGCCAGCCACGCCCAGGGGCGATTGAACCGCTAATACCGGCAGCATTAAGGCGACAAGCAGCATGGTGGACATCAGCACATAGGGCGCGGCATGAAAGACCCAGCCCGCCTGCTCCGAAACCACTTCCTGGCGCTTCATCAGTTTGACCAGATCCAGATAATTTTGCAACAGCGGCGGCCCTTTACGATTTTGTATTTTGGCGCGCAATACGCGGGCAAAACCTGAAAAGAGAGGCGCCGCCAAAAGCAACAGCAAGGCTTGAACAATGCCCACGCCGATCAATGCAGCCAGGGTCATAATCCACTCCTTCCAAAAATGGCGAACAGCAAGATGGCAAGCGTGACGATAATATACAGGCAGTACACCCGAATGTCGCCCATTTGCAGCGCCTGAATCCACTGACCGGCCGATTCCACCAGACGCGCCGTGGGACGCGTGACGATCGTCTCGACCACCGGTTCAGCGCGCAGGATCAGGCGCACCATCGAGCGAGAAAATTCAGCAATAACCTGGAAGGGTCTATCCAGCAGCGTACGCAGCCAGTAGAGCAACTGAAACGTTGCTTTCACCGGCTGATCGAAGCTGCTGGCAGTGAGCGACATGCGACTGGAGTAGCCATAACCGCAAGACCAGGGTTCCACGCCGCTGCGTCTGCCGGCGCGAAAGCCGCCCAACAAGGCGATGAGCAACAGAGGCATAGCTAACAGACCGATTAACAACAGCGCCGTCAATAAGGGAGAAAACACCGCCCGATTCGGGTCAACAGGAAAGACCTGCCAACCGCTCGAAACCGCCATCGCTGGAATATGGGCGATCTGGCTTACCACGCCGGCGATCCGCGGAGCAATCCACGGCGCTCCCAACCCCAAAACCAAGCAACCTATGGCCAGGTAAAACAGGCTGAATAACACGGCGGTGTTGCTCTCTTGCGCCGACGCCGAAGTCTCGCTGCGCGCTGGTCCGGCGAAGGCGCTGCAATACGTTTTAATGTAAACCATCAGAGCCAAAGCGCCAGCCAAAGCCAGCGAAACAGCAACCAGCGGCGCAAATACTCGCATGGCGAAGGAGACAACGGCGCTGGCAGCGAACAACGCCTGATAGGTGAACCATTCGCTAACAAAGCCATTCAACGGCGGCGCAGCGGCGGCAGCCAGCGCCCCAATCAGAAACGTCAGCGCCGTCCAGGGCATTCGCCGCGCCAGACCGCCCATACGATTCAAGTTTTGCGTTCCGGTCTGGATAATCACCTGGCCTGCGCTGAGGAAAAGCATGGCTTTGAAGAAGGCATGGTTCAATAGATGGTATAAAGCAGCCAACAACCCCAGCGTTGACAGAATCGGTTGCTGCACAGCCAGACCGAACATCCCCACACCCACGCCTATCAGGATAATGCCTACATTTTCCACGCTAGAATAAGCCAGCAGGCGTTTGATGTCTCGTTCGGTCAATGCATAAAAGGCGCCAACGATGGTAGATGCGGCGCCAAATAGCAGGATGACAAATCCCCACCACCAGGCAGAAACGCCCAATAGGTCTACACAAAATCGAAGTAAGCCATAAATGGCGGTTTTTTTCATCACCGCCGACATCAGGGCTGAGACGTGATCGGGAGCTGCGCTGTAGGTTGCAGGGGTCCAAAAATGCAGCGGCGCCATGCCGGCTTTGGCGCCAAAGCCCACAAAAATCAGCAGAAAAACTGTGCTTTTCACGCCCGGAGAGATCCAGGCTTGATGCCACAAGCGGAAGCTGAAGCTATCCGTCTGCCGGTATAGGATCAAGAACGCCGTCAACAACAACGCCGCCCCGATGTGGGCGACCAACATATAAAGATAGCCAGTGTTGACCGTCTGGCGATCCTGATGCTTCCATATCACCAGGAAATAAGAGAGCAAAGTCATCAATTCCCAAAAGAGCAGGAAGAAAAACCCATTATTGACTGTAACGACCAACAGCATGGATGCGAGGAAGGAGTAGGTAAAAAATCCCACAACCCTCCCCACAGTCGGGGAGGACATGCCATAGATGCCGGTTGCCACGCCAATAAGGCCAATTAAACCGACGAAGAACGCCGAGAGCGGGTCAATTTGCAGCGCCAGCGCTCCAAAAGGCGGCAATTGCAACAGGGTAAAAGTGGGAGGGCTGCTGGCTGTGATCGCCATAGCCGCGGAAATTGCGCCGGCCAGCGAAGCAATCAGGGAGACCCAGCCGGCCGCCTGACGAGCAGCCCGGCCAGAGCCTCCGAGCAGCGCAACCAGCGCTGCGCCGCAATAGCACAAGAGGGAGAGTAAGAGGAACAGGATTGCATCCATGAGTATTTCTCCTGGGCCAGCAGTGCCTAGCCGACGGATGGAGCCTCTTCAGCCAGCGCGGCAACCTGCTTCATCTTTTCGAATAACCGATGGAGGTCTGCAGCGGCTGTCTCATCCGTCACCAGATGCAGCGCCCGGTGCGGACAGGCGCTCACACAGGCCTTCTGGGCGGAAATAACACAGATCGCATTTCACTGCCACGGTCTTTCGCCCAATATTCCATTCAAGCAACGAAAGCTGTTCCTGGTAGCTCAACTGGCGCAGAAACATGGGGTCGGGTTGAAAAGGCGTGTTGACGAATGAATAATTGCCAACATTGAGTTCCAGACCCGGAACCGGCGTTCCACCTGGCAGGATGTTGCCATACGGACATGCCAGGGCACACATCTTACAACCGATGCAAAGGCTTTCGTTGATCTGAATCGAATGATCTTCGTGGGTGATGGCATTCACCGGGCAGACCAGCGCGCACATCGCATCTTCACAGTGACGGCATTGGATGGGCATGATCCCGACCGGGGTGTAGGTCACAAATAAACGTGGGTAGGCCTGCAAGCCCGCCTGGCGGTGGCTCTCAGTGCATGCAGCGACGCAGGCATAGCATCCGACGCATTTGCGGTTGTCTGCAATCACGAAATGATTCATGGTTTCACCATCGCTTGTGAATTTCAATTCAATTTTTATTTACATGAAAATAAAGTTTCTGTCATTGGATAGGCGTTGATTTTTAGAGACAATGTACAGACGGAAATTCTGCACAGTTGTCAAGGTGGAGGTTCAACAAATGCAGATTTTAGGTTAAACGAATCAATAACTGCTCGCCCTGTGGGCAAATGCTCGAAAAACTCATTCAATCTTTTATGCTATACTGTATTCGTTCGATGTTAGCCGGAGATGCTATGTCTCAGATCGCTGTGAAGCGACTCTTTATTTCAGCGGCGTCTATGTTGATTGGGCTGGCAATCCTGGAAGCGATTCGCCGCAGCCCGCTGAACACGGCTCCCCTGTGGTTGTGGTGCATCTTTATTGCGTTAGCGGCGCTTTTTGCAGGCGGGCTAGGCATCCTGGCAGAAGCGCGCCTGATGAAGCCGGGGGCGCCCAAACTGGAGAACCATTCTGAGCGCCAGCGTCTGGAAGCGGAACTGACCCAGCTCAACCAGGAGATGATCCTGCGGGCGCAGGAGCAAACTGCCGAGTTAAGCCGGTTGAACCAGGAGCTGCAACTCCAAATGGCGATGCAGAAACAAGCCGAAGAGCTCGCCCGCGCCAATGAGGAGCGTTTCCGCAACATGGCAGACAACATTCAGGATGGTTTGACCATCCTGGAAAACGGCCAATTGGTTTATCTCAACCAACGCGCTTGTGACATCTTCGGCGATTGCCCAGAGGGCGATCTGGAAGCCCGCATTTTCAAGTTCGCTGCGCCAGAGGAGCAGGAACGACTGCGGAGAATTATCGGCGATGCAAGACGGCTCAATCAATTTCCCAACGAACTGGAGTATTGGATCTTGAGGAGCGACGGCGAGCGACGCTGCGTGCGCGAACGATATTCCACCAGCGTTTCCAATGGCGCGGCGCGCGTCTTTATCGTCACCTCCGATATCACCCAAGCGGCGCAGGCTTATCAAACGTTGGAAAACGCGGTCAATGACCGTACGCGTGAACTCTCTACAGTGTTAGACGTATCTCGCAGAATTGCATCAACATTGGAATTAGAGCCGCTGCTGCATTTGATCTTAGACCAAATGCAAGAGATCATCCCCTACAGCGGAGCAGCGATTTTCACCCTGGAAGACGATCAACTACGCGCCGCTGCCTATCACGTGCCGCGACTGCCAACGCTGGATCGAACGCTAAGGCTGAGCCTGAAGAACGCCGGCCCTTATCAACAGGTTGTTTTAGAGAAAAAAGTTCTGATCCTCGAGGATATAAAGGGAGATACCCCGCTCCTGCGGGCATATCAGGAGTGCTATTCAAATCCGTTAGGTTACTCCTTCGACCACGCCCGTTCCTGGATTGGCATCCCCTTGATGATCCGCGACCAGGTGACAGGGATGCTCAGCCTAACTTACAGCCAGCCGGGGTTTTACACCCAGCGCCATGCACGCCTGGCGATGACCATCGCCAATCAGATCGCGGTAGCGGTTGAAAATGCGCGCCTGTATGAACAGGCTCAAAATCTGGCAGTGTTAGAGGAACGCCATCGGATTGCGCGCGAATTGCACGACTCGGTAACCCAGTTGCTCTACGGTATCAGCCTGTATTGCGCTGCCGCCAGCCGCTCGTTACGCAATGGCAGCCCCAACCAAGTGGAGGAAAATCTAAAGGAAATCAAAGAGGATGCATTGCAAGCGCTGCAAGAAATGCGTTTGCTCATCCTGGAACTGGACCCTCCCATGTTGCAAAAAGTGGGGCTGGCAGCAGCGCTGCAAGCCAGCCTGGAGGCGATCGAATCTCGCACCGGGCTAGAAACAGAACTGAGAACCGAAGGCGTCAATCGGCTGCCTAAGGCGCTGGAAACTGAACTATATCGAATTGCAATGGAAGCGCTGAACAACTTGGTTCGTTACGCGCGGGCGAAAAAAGTAAGCGTGGATCTGCGCCATGGCGACGGCTGGGTGTGGATGGACATTTGCGATAACGGTGTGGGGTTCGACGTGACGCAGGCATTGAACAGCGGCGGCATGGGGTTACACAATATGGAGAAGCGCACCCGTCAGCTCAATGGGCGGCTGGAGATTATCAGCAGCCCTGGCGCAGGGACGCGCATCCACGTGGAAGCGCCCATCTACGGCGCGCGCGCCGAATTAGAGAGGAATTGAAATCCAATCTCTATCGCAGTCTATCGAATGGGAGCAATTATGGGCGAAGCAATCCGTGTCCTGGTTGTTGACGATCACCCGGTGGTGCGCAGGGGGATTCGATCCTTGCTGGCGGAAGAAGAGGGCCTCGAGGTCGTCGGCGAGGCAGCGAACGGCAAAGAGGCGTTGGAACAGGTTGAGAAGCTACATCCAGATGTAATCCTGATGGATCTAGTGATGCCCGAAATGAACGGAGTGGAGGCGATCCAACGCATCACAGCCAGCCACCCAGAAGCCCGCATCCTGGTGATGACCAGTTTTGCCGCAGATGACAAGGTCTTTCCCTCGATTAAAGCTGGGGCGTTAGGTTATTTACTCAAAGACTCAGACCCTGAAGACCTGCTGCGCATGATCCGCCAGGTTTATCGGGGAGAACTATCCATTCATCCCACCATTGCGCGGAAGGTTATTCAAGAGCTGAATCGTCCGGCGCAAGAGCCTCTCACCCCCTCTCCACTCACCGAACGTGAAGTGGAGATACTACAACTCCTGGCGCAAGGGGTGGAAAACAAAGAGATCGCCCGCCGTCTGGTGCTGCGCGAAGCCACTGTGCGCACCCATGTAAGCAACATCCTCAGCAAGCTGCATCTTGCTAATCGCGTGCAAGCCACGCTCTATGCGTTGCGCAAAGGGATCGCCTCGCTGGACGATCAATCAGATACTAAATGAAGAATTCTGCCGGTTGAAGCTGCGCCTGAAAGAACACACAGCCGATCTATTGTAGCGGAATCCAGCCTGCAGAGGCTGGATTCGTGCATTTGGTTGCTGCGAATTCATCTGCCAAGCTCGGAATGAATTTCTGCGATTCCTGTACATAGCGAATTGATGCAGCGTCTTCTCTTAGGCGGCTGAATCATTCTCAACTTTAATCTTAAGCGCCTCACAACAAATGTGCAGGCGCTTTTTGCCCGAATTGCCGGTAAAAATCAACTGCAATCCAATGACAGAAAGCGCTTTTTATTGTAAATAAAAACTAGATAGCCATGCACTTCACCATGGTTGTTCTCCCCATTTCGGACCCGCCCATTGAAGGAGGCGGGGAACAGAGGATTTTAGGCTTGTCTGCTGCATAAAATCGCCTGAAAGCTGCTGAACTTGAGCGTGAGACGAGGTTGTAAACGATGAAACTCATCCAATCTCTGGAAGACCTGGAGCAAGCTAGAGCAGAAGCCGCCGAACGCCAGAAGTCTGCGGCTGCCGTCAATATTCACATTCGTATCGGAATGGCCAGTTGTGGGATCGCCGCCGGCGCAAAAGATACCCTGCGAGTAATCCAGCAGATCATCGCCAGCCAGGGTCTGAGCGGAATCCAGGTGATCAAGACGGGCTGCCTCGGGCTTTGCGTACTAGAGCCCATCGTTCAGGTACAGATGCACAACCAGCCGACTATCACCTATGGCAGAGTCACGCCTGAAGTGGCGCGGCGGATTATTGAACAACACGTGAAAAGAGGCATGATCGTGCCAGAATACATCGTGGAGAGTTACTAAATCAGGTTGCCACGGCTAATAAGGAGCGATAGTGGTGCAAAACATCCCGCACCGCAGCTCGCCTAAAAAACAATGCTGTGTGACCAGAACCCTGCGAGGCGTTCAGTGCCAACATGTCGGGCTGCATCGGCGGATAAGGAGCGAAAAGAATGAGCCTGGAAGTTACAGAAAATCAATTGGATGCCATTATTCGGGCGGCGATTGAAAAACACGGCGATCAACGCGATGCGGTGATCCCCATCCTGGGGGAGATCAACCGAGCATTGGGATATATTCCCGGCGAAGCGTTGGGGAAAATCCGGCGCTGCATCAACACACCAGAAAAGGGGTTGTTCCTGGCCGATAGCCATCTGTATTCGATAGCCAGTTTCTACCACATGTATTCCCTCAAGCCGGTGGGGAGGCATATTGTTCGATATTGTGAGAGCGCGCCGTGTCATGTGGTGGGCGGGCGTCAGGTCATTCAAAGGCTGCACGATTTTCTAGGCCTTGAGCCTGGCGAGACCAGCGCCGATGGACGCTGGACTCTGTTTCAGACCAGTTGCCTGGGGATCTGCAGCGTGGGACCAGTACTTCTGGTGGACGACGATATTTACGGCCACGTCACTCCGCAGCGCGTCTCATTCATCCTGGCGAAATATCGCTGATTGACGTTCCATACGGCTGAGTTGAAAGCAGGGAAACAGGTTCTTCTCAAAGAGGTGAACGATGAAGCCAATTCGAAGTATGGTGCTGGTCTCGAACGACCCGGTGAGTATTGAACATGGAGCGGGAGATGTATTCCAGGCTTTGCAGGCGGAGATCCGCCGCTTGGGGCTGGATGAGGAGGTCCGAGTCAGCACAATCGCCGATGTGGGGGATTGGGAAGAAACGCCGCTGGTGATTATCTACCCCGAAGCAGTAGTATATTCACCCGTAACCGCAGAGGATGTACCCGTATTGGTGGAGGAGCATCTGCTGCAAGGGCATATCGTAAAAAGTCTGCTAGGGAAAATGCACGAACCGGTCGGCGAGATCGCCTGGCTGCGAGCGCGGCTGGGTGCGTTGCCCGTCCAACAGCGCGTGGTTTTGAGCCGCGCGGGAATAATTGACCCCGAAAGTTTGGATGATTATCTGCTGCACGACGGCTACAACGCGCTGGGCAAAGCGCTGACCCGGATGACGCCGGCGCAGGTCATTGCGGAGGTGGAAAAGTCGGATTTGCAGGGGCGCGGCGGCGCAGGATTTCCCACCGGGAGAAAATGGGCTTTTGTGCGCAGCGCGCAGGGACAACCCAAGTACGTTATCTGCAACGCAGATGAAAGCGAGCCTGGCACTTTCAAAGATCGTCTCATCCTGGAGGGGGACCCGTTTAGCGTCATCGAAGCCATGACTATTGCTGGTTATGCAGTGGGCGCGCAGGAAGGATACATCTATATTCGAGGAGAGTATCGCCTGGCATACGACCGATTGGAAAACGCCATCCAGCAAGCTACCCAGCGCGGTTTATTGGGCGAACATATCTTCGGAACAGATTTCAACTTCCACATCCATCTGCATGCCGGCGCCGGGGCCTACATTTGCGGCGAAGAGACGGCGCTGATTGAATCCATCGAAGGGAAGCGAGGGCAGCCGCGCCCACGCCCGCCCTACCCGCCGACTTACGGGTTATGGGGCAAGCCAACTCTGGTGAACAACGTCGAAACGCTGGCCAATATTCCTCCCATTCTTCGCAACGGCGCGGAGTGGTTTCACCAGTTTGGCACGGAAAGAAGCCGCGGCACAAAGGTCTATACCATCCTGGGCAACGTAAACTTCACCGGGGTTA
Organism: Anaerolinea thermophila; assembly: GCA_020724505.1. GTDB lineage: Bacteria > Chloroflexota > Anaerolineae > Anaerolineales > UBA4823 > RBG-16-57-11. Next base: position 3,067 of record DYGV01000039.1, on the reverse strand, counting down.
TCGAAGTGCCTTTGGGTATCACTTTGCGAGAGGTGATTGAAATTTACGGCAAGGGTATGAAGCGAGGGGCGCAGCTCAAATTGGTGCAAACCGGTGGCTCCAGCGGCTCGATTGTGCCTGCCAGTCTGCAAGATACCCCTATGGACTTTGAGTCGTGGCGCAAGGCTGGCGTTTCGCTCGGCTCTGGCGCGCTGTTAATTTGCGACGAACATACCTGCGTGGTGGACCTGGCAAAGGTCATTCTGCAGTTCTTCCGCTTCGAGAGCTGCGCGAAATGCGCCCCGTGCCGCGTCGGCACGCAACGGCTGTATGAGCTTATGTCGGAAATCTCACAGGGCCGCGGAGCGCCAGAACATTTGGACGAGATCCTCATTTTAGGCCGGGATATGGAACTGCTTTCCAACTGCGGATTGGGGCAGACGGCTTCAGTCGCCGTACGCGATATTCTGAAATATTTCCGCGACGAAGTGGAAGAGCATATTTATCAGCGCCACTGTAGAGCAGGTGTGTGTCAGATCCCAGGGTTGCCCCCTGCTGAATTTTCAGCGATTCAACAGCCTGCAGCTCAGGCAGACTGAAACAGGAGAGTCTTCTATGATCAGCTTGACGATTAACGGCCAAACTGTTGAAGCGCCCGAAAACTTTACCGTGCTGCAAGCTGCCGAAAGGTTGGGGATTATCATTCCCACGTTGTGCTACCACAAAAACCTGAGCCCCTTTGGGGGCTGCCGTCTGTGTGTGGTAGAAGTGCAAGGGGCGCGCCTGCCGATGACCTCCTGCGTTTTACCTGTCAGCCCTGGCTTGGTGGTGCAAACCGAATCGCCGGTGGTGATTCAATATCGGCGCGCTATTCTGCGCATCTTACTCACCAACTACTACGACGCAGGTTACAAACGGACAGATGGAAAATATGACCTGGATGAAGACAACGAACTCATGCATTGGGCGCAAGTCTATGAGGTTGACAGCCGCAAATACATGGCGAAAAAACCACGTTTCCCCATAGATAGCGACCCAAACCCCTTTGTGTGGGTTGATATGAATAAATGCATTCAATGCACACGCTGTGTGCGGGCGTGTGCCGAAGTGCAGGGGCGCTTTGTCTGGTCACAGTCATATCGCGGTTATAAGGCGCGCATTGTGGCCGGCGCGGATACTACCATGTTGCAGGCACGCTGCGAATCTTGCGGAGCGTGCGTGGCATATTGTCCGACCGGCGCGTTGGATAATAAAATGTCCATCCGCGCTGGGCGCGCCAACCGCCTGACGCGTACCATCTGCGCTTATTGCAGTGTGGGTTGCCAACTGACGCTGAACGTCAAAGACGACGTCCCCGGCGGTCGGGTTATTCGCGTTACCTCCAACACCGACCACACCGTTGCTTCTGTCAACGGTCTGCATCTGTGCGTGAAAGGACGATACGGCTACGAATTCATTCATAGCCGTCATCGCATCACCCGACCACGGGTGCGACAATATCTACTGGAAGGAACGCCGCGACCAAAGGAGCGCGGCAAATGGGTAGAGGTGGACTGGGATACCGCCCTGAATGCAGCAGCGCAGGGTTTGTTACGCGTGCGCACTCAGTACGGCGGTCAGGCGATAGGAGTGCTGGCTTCTGGCAAAAACACCAACGAGGAAAACTATTTGCTGAACAAACTCGCCCGTCAGGCGCTGGGGACAAACCACATTGATTGCTGCTCGCACATTTACCACGCCCGTCTGACAGAGGGGTTGGACGATTCGCTTGGCATTCCTGCCATGTCCAACTCTTTCGATGACATCGCCGGTTGCGCCAATAGCCTGCTGGTGATTGGCTCCAACCTCACCGAACAACACCCTGTATTCGGCGCTCACATCCGGCAGGCGATACTACGGCGCAAAGTGAAGATGGTCGTGGTCAACCCGGATTTCACCAACATCGCCGAATATGCCGCGCTGGCGTTGTATCCACACCCGAAGACCGAAACGGCCCTAGTCAACGGACTGATGCACATCATCCTGGAAAAGGGCTGGGAAGATGCGGCTTTTGTTGCAAAATACCCCGATGGGTTCGCCGAATTCAGAGCCGTGATTAAGAAATACACGCCGCATAAGACGGCTGAAATTACTGGCTTATCGGTGGAAGCGCTCTATCAGGCGGCGGAAATCCTGGCAACGAACCGTCCCACGGCGGTTTTGTGGAGCGTCGGCCTGGTAGATCCTTCAGCCGGGCGCGGCAACGTGCAGAGCCTGGCAAATTTACAATTGCTGCTCGGCAACCTGGATGTCCCCGGCGGCGGAGTCAATCCTTTGGGGGGGCAAAATAACATCCAGGGCGCTTGTGACATGGGCTGCCTGCCAGAATTTTTGCCTGGTTATCGGCGCGTGACAGATGAGGCGGCGCGGGCGCAATTCGAGCGCGCCTGGGGGACGACGATCCCCACCGAAACCGGGTTGCGAGCCGCGCAGATGCTGAACGCCGCCGGCCAGGGGCAGATCAAAGCCCTTTATCTCTATGGCGAGGACATTCTAAATACGTCCACGCTAGGCGCGCAATTGCGCAGAGATCTGCAATCCTGTGAATTTGTGGTGCTGCAAGAAATCCTCCCCTCCGAGGCTACCCGCTATGCAGATGTGCTGTTGCCGGGGGTTAGCTTTGCAGAGAAAAGCGGGACTTATACCAGCGCCGAACGGCGCATTCAGATGATCCATCAGGCGATCGAACCCATCGGAGAGGCGCGCCCGGATTGGAGGATCATCGCCGATGTGGCGCGCCGCATCCTGGCGGACGAGAGTCGGCCGATCCAAGCCGCCGAGTATTCCGCCTGGGATTACGACACTCCAGAACAGATATTCCAAGAGATCTCAGCGCTGACGCCCATCTACGCTGGCATTGCATATGAAAGGCTGAAACGCGGCGAACGTCTGCAATGGCCAGTGGATAACGCCGAGCATACGGGAACGCCGATTTTGCGCTGCGGATATTTCTCGGATGGTCGGGCGCGCTGGACGCCGATTGAGCAGACACCCCTCAACTTGCGCCCTTCTAAGACGCAAGAATTCTCGCGGGTCTGAATCAACCCTA
>DYGV01000038.1:5083-29508 GCA_020724505.1 Anaerolinea thermophila | reverse complement strand
GCACCAACAACGGCTCGCCGACGATCTCCGCAATGGTCATGCGCGGGTTTAGGCTGGCGTATGGATCCTGAAAGATCATCTGCATACGGCGGCGCATGCGCCGCAGCTCCTCGCCCTTGAGCTTGGTCAAATCAATGTCTTCGAAGTAGACATGACCAGAGGTGGGACGATAAAGTTGCAGGATTGTCCGCCCAGCGGTCGTTTTACCGCAGCCGGATTCGCCCACCAGTCCGAAAGTCTCGCCTCGGCGGACCCAGAAAGAGATCGAATCCACGGCGTGAACCACGCCGACCTGACGCTGAAAAACGCCGCTCAGGATCGGAAAATGCATGACTAAATTTTCAGTTTTTACCAGGATGTTATTATGATTGCTCATTGACGCGGTCTTCCTTCTTTCACATCCCACCAGCAGGCCACGCGATGCTTGACGCCTACATCCATCAAAGGCGGGTTTTCTTTGCAACGATCAAAGACATACGAACAGCGGGGGGCGAAGGGACACCCTTTTGGCTTTTCAACCAACACCGGCGGCAGCCCGGGGATGTCTGCCAGGCGGCGGCGGTCGCTAGTATCCAGGCGTGGCAGGCTGTTGAGCAAGCCAATCGTATAGGGGTGCATGGGATTGTGATAAAGCTCTTTGATCTGCGCCTCCTCGACAATGTAACCTGCATACATCACAATTACACGCTCCGCCAGGCCCGCCACCACCCCCAGGTCGTGCGTGATCCAGATGACGGACATACCCAATTCAGAGCGCAGCCGTTTGACCAAGTCTATGATCTGCGCCTGGATGGTCACATCCAAAGCAGTCGTGGGTTCATCCGCGATCAAGATTTGGGGGTTGCACGCCAGCGCCATGGCAATCATCACCCGCTGGCGCATACCGCCCGAGAATTGGTGCGGATATTGCTTGAGGCGTTTCTCTGGCTCAGGGATGCCCACCATGCGCAACAACTCAACCACTCGATCCTGCGCAACAGCTTTATTCATTTTTAGATGCAGCATCAGCGGTTCAGAGACTTGTTTGCCAATGGTCAACACCGGGTTAAGCGAGGTCATCGGATCCTGAAAGATCATGCCGATTTGAGCGCCGCGCACATCGCGGATCTCATCTGGTTTCATGCTCAACAGGTCTCGATCGTGGAATAACGCTCGGCCATTGGCGATCTCACCCGGAGGCGAGGGGATTAACTGCAACAAAGAGAGCATCGTAACGCTTTTTCCACATCCACTTTCCCCCACAACACCCAGGCTTTCGCCTTCCAACAAATTAAAACTTACACCATTTACCGCATACACCATACCTTCGGGCGTTTTGAATCTTGTTTCCAGATTTTCTACTTGTAAAATAGGTTTACGACCATTGGCTCCATCCATGAAAGGCGCTTCTCCTTCCAGAGAGTTGCGGGAGAGTTTGCTTTTCTACCGGGGTTAAACAATTTTGCGTAGCATGGGAGGTAATTATAACTGATAACGTTGTTCATCGCAAATGATCGGCAGTTTAAAAGTGTATATTGCCGGCATATTCGATTACAAATAATCTACACTGCTGACATATAAAAGGTTCAATCCATTTCGCCAAAACGCATGCGTAAATAAGAACGATATCTTTCAAGGTGCACTTCGCCGGCTTGCACTGCTTGCAATACCCGACAGCCCGGTTCATGGGTGTGAGTGCAATCGCTAAAGGGGCATTGAGCCACCAGCCTCCTCAACTCAGGGAAGTAACCATCCAATTCTTCGGGCGCGACATCCCACAAGGCCAGGGCTTTAAGCCCCGGCGTGTCTGCCACGTATCCTCCACCTTGCAAAGGAAACATCTCACGCGCCACGGTAGTGTGGCGTCCTTTACGGGTTGCCTGACTCACCTGACGGACCTGCAGCCCCAAGCCGGGCTGGATGGCATTTAGCAAGCTGGATTTTCCCACCCCAGAAGGGCCGGTAAGCAGCGTCACTTTGCCAACCAAACGAGCTTTTAACTCCTGCAGCCCCAAGCCGCTGCATACCGAGGTGTATAGCACTTCATAACCCAGCGCCGGGTAATGACCAAATATCTGTTGCGCCTGTTCCAGGCTCACCAGATCAACCTTGTTGGCGACAATGACCGCCGGCGTATTTTGTTTTTCCGCGATCACCAGAAAGCGATCCAGCATGCCCAAGCGGGGCGGGGGCTCCTCGCAGGCAAAAACCAGCATCACTTGATCCGGGTTGGCGATCAATATCTGCAAATAATCGCCCTTGGGGTTGGGTGCCAGGCGAGCAAACATCCTTTGCCGCGGTTCGATTGCTTCAATAACGCCGCTCTTCTTATCGAGCCGCGTTACTTCTACCCAGTCTCCCAAAGCGACCACATCTCCCAGGCGACGCCCTTTTTTCAGCCTGCCGCGCAACCTGCAGATCAGCGTCCCCTGATCGGTTTCGACGGTATAAAAACCGGATTGAGAGCGGACAACTAAACCACGCATAGGGTTTAAGGCGCTGGCGGTGTGACGGCTGGGGTGGCGCCTGGCGGAGTGGGTGTCAATGTGCCGGGCACATTTAGAGACGACTCCCACCAATAGAGCTTCTGGGGTTGGCCGCTGAAGTACAACTCAACAATTCTGCGGAAGATCGGCGCCGCGTAGTCTGAACCTTCGCCCACGCGTTCCACCACCACCGCTACGGCAATATCCGGTTTATCTGGGCGTTCGGCAAAGGTATAACCGGCAAACCAAGCGTGCGGGCGATCCGCGCCCGATTGAGCTGTCCCCGTCTTACCCGCCACCGGAATATCCAAGCCGGTGAATACGTGCCAGGCGGTGCCGCGCGGCTTTTCGTTGCGGATGACCCCCACCATCGCCTGTTGCACTACCGCCAAATTTTCCTTACTTAACGGCAATTTACCGATGACCTGGGGCTTGAAGATCTGGCTGGGTTTGCCACCCGGCGGAACGATGCGTTCGACCACCTGCGGTAGATAGAGCGTGCCGCCGTTGCCCACTGCAGCCACAAAATTCGCCACCTGTAATGGCGTCACCAGGACATCGCCTTGCCCGATCGCCATGTTGACCGCATCCACAGGGCTGGCAGGGTCAGGGATGTTCCCCGCTTCCTCCTCCAGTCCAACGATCCCTGTGGGCTTTCCCAAACCAAAGCCACGCGCCATTTCAGAGACGGCGCGGGTCAACCCTTGATTATAGAGGTCCAGACCAATATGCCAGAAATACGGGTTGCAGGAACGAATCAGACCCTGCGGCAGAGTCAGCAGACCGCTGGGGGCAACCTGACCTCCTTGCAGGTAATAATCGTATGTCCAGTCGTGCAGGCGTGCGCCGGGCAGTTCATCGAAGAAGTAACCGCATTGGTAGGTGGTTTCCGGCGTATAACGCCCGCTTTCCAGGGCAGCAGACATGGTGATGATCTTGAACACCGACCCCAAAGGATACAAGCCCTGCGTCGCCCGGTTGAGCAGCGGTTGGGTCGGGTCGCTGCTGATTTCGAAAAGCCGCTGCGAGCTGTTGTAGTTGACCGGTTCGAAGATGTTGGGATCAAACTGCGGGGCCGATACCATTGCCAACACACGCCCGGTATCGCGCTCCAACACCACAATTGCCCCACGGAAGGCGGAAAGCGCCTGCTGCGCTGCCATCTGAAAATCTCGATCCAGCGTCGTGTAAATGGCCTGCGCCGGCTGCGCCTCGGATTTTGCCAGGCGAGTGACCGGCCTTCCCTGAGCGTTGAACACGTAAAGAGCGCCGCCGCGCTTGCCCGCCAGGTAATTCTCGCCCCATTTTTCTAACCCGCTGCGCCCCACGCGTTCATCTTGCTGATAGCCTAACCGCTTATATTCTTCGACCTCATCTGGCTGGATAGCGCTCACATAGCCGATGACATGGGGCGCGATCCCGCCCTCGAAATAGTAACGCGCCTTATAGGGGCGCATCGTAACGCCAGGCAGGCTGGATAGCGTGTTGAGTTGGGCGGCGATACGGTCTGCGGACACTACCCCCAGAGGGATATACCAATCAGCGCCCTTTGGAGCGTTTTGATACAAAACCTGAATGGTATTTACCGCGACGCCGGTCAGCTCCGAAAGCGTGGTAAACAGCTTCTCTGCCTGTTCGGGGTCCACCTGATCCGGCAAGAAGCCCACCGCGGTGGCATCTGCCTGGGCAACCAGGGCATAGCCGTTGCGATCGTAAATATTTGCCCGCGAAGGCACATATCCGCTGCGATCCATCACCAGGTAATTGCCGCCCTGCAATTCCGGCAACACCAGCGTATCGTCCCACTCAATTTTCCATTGCCCTTTTTCGTTACGCAGATTCATCACAGTTTCCCGGCTGATGTCTCCTACCAATAAACTCTTCAAGGTGACGCGATACCGCACCTGAGCTTTACCTCGATCCACCAATACCGAGAGGATCTCATAGTCCACGCTGGTGAGTGTTGCTTCCACCGCCACGCTCTCGTAATGGCGCGTAAATTCATCCTGACTGAAGGCATCCTGGCTCACGGATGTCAACAATGGGTACATGGTTGCGTAGTCTTCCGCCTTCCAGGCATCCAGATACGCCCGGGCAATCGTCTCCACCTCGGCGACGTCCGCTTCATGAATTGCTGGCGCTTCCTCCGTGAGGGGGAGCGGGGAATCGGTGGGAGCGGTTCGCAGTGGAGCGACGCATGCCGCCGCGCCAATCACCAACAGCGCATAGATTATCTTCACGAAATGGCGTCGCATCTCCTCAATGCCTCATTGCTGTTGCAACGCATGAAGATAAACCTGGCAGGGAACCCCCGTTTCTTGCTGGCAAGATTCATAGATGTTCTCGCGGCTTTCTAAACCCAATTGGGAAAGCATTCGAACCAGATGACAGAGCGGCAGCCCCATCACATTTGCATAACAACCTTGCAATTTCTGTACCGGATGAAAATCGGCGTGTTGGATGGCATAAGCGCCGGCTTTGTCCAGAGGGTCACCGCTGGCGATATAAGCCATCATCTCCTCATCGCTATACTCGCGCATGAGGACATCGGTGACAACCAATGTGCTTAAACGCTTCCCATCCTCGGCGCGTAACACCGCCAGCCCAGTGTAAACCCGATGCATCCGCCCGCGCAAGGCGCGCAGCATCCATTCGGCTTCCGCTGCATCGCCGGGCTTCCCCAAGATCGCCGCGCGAACTCCGCTTGGAGCGTCTTTGTCCGGCAGATCGGCCACCACAGTCGTATCGGCGGCCACAATCACCGCCGAGTTGGGTTTATCCAGCAGCCTCATCGCCGCTTCCGCCTTGGTCATTGCCAGGCGGCGCACATATTCTTCCGGCGCTTCGCCGGGCAGGGGGCGCTCGTCCACCTGCGGAACTGCGACGATAAAACTCCAACCGCTCAGTGCGAGCAACTGCTTGCGACGCGGGGAATTCGAAGCCAGAACTAACATACTGGCTTGATTCTAACACAGGCGCTAGGCGTCGTTGGGGTGTTGACTGCCCTGGCGTTCTTAATCATGGCGTTGTAAAATCATTATGGCACACCACTTCAGGAGAGGGCAGTATGAGGCAACTCAGAGAACGCATCATTCGTGAGGGCAAGAATTTGGGAAACGGCATTCTAAAAGTGGACGGCTTCATCAACCACCAAGTGGATCCGGCTTTGATGGATGTCTGTGGGCAAGAATTTGCCCGTCGTTTTCGTCACATCGGCGCGACGAAGGTATTAACCGCCGAGATTTCAGGCATAGCTCCGGCGTTGACTACGGCGTTCCACCTGGGGGTGCCGGTGGTGTATGCGCGCAAGCATAAGCCGATCACCATGCCAGATCAGGTGTTCCTAACCCTTTCACCGTCGCACACCAAAGGGCGGATGGTGGAATTAATCGTTTCGCCAGAGTACCTCGCCGGGGGTGAGCGGGTTTTGATTATTGACGACTTCCTTGCCAGCGGCGCAACTATTCTGGGTCTGGTGCGGCTGGCACAGACTGCCGGTGCGCGAGTGGTAGGGATTGGCGCGCTGATCGAAAAATCTTTTGAGGGGGGGCGGCAGGCGCTGGCGCATTTGGGTGTGCCGATCGAGTCATTAGCGGTTATCCAATCTATGGAAGACAATCACTTTGTTTTCTCAGATTGAGGTAGTTTAATTGTCAGGCTTTTCCATAGGCGCGCTCACTCCCATTATGGATGCGATCGTAGTACTCGACTTTGGTTCGCAATACGCTCAACTGATTGCCCGTCGCGTGCGTGAGCAGCAGGTGTATTGCGAGCTTTTTCCCTGGGATGCGCCGGCGGAGAAGCCCATGGCGCTGCGCCCCAAGGGGTTCATCCTTTCCGGCGGGCCGGCTTCGGTTTACGAGGGAGGCGCGCCCTCTGTGCCTGCCTATGTGCTTGAAAGCCGCCTGCCGGTGCTGGGCATTTGCTATGGGATGCAAGCTCTGGCCCATATCCTGGGGGGAAAGGTAGCTGCGGCAGGAGAACGCGAATACGGCCCAGCCGAAGTATATATCGAAGCGCAAAACCCACTCATGGATCGCGGCGCGCAGATGGTTTGGATGTCACATGGCGACCGCATCGAGGCTCCTCCGCCTGGTTTCTCCGTGCTGGGGCGTTCTGCCAATTCGCCCATTGCGTTAATGGGCGACCTGGAGCGCGGTTACTTTGGCTTGCAGTTTCACCCTGAAGTGCAGCACACCCCGGCCGGAGCGGAGATTTTGCGCCGCTTCGCGGTGGAAGTCTGCGGCGCTCGCCCTGAATGGACGCCAACTTCGATTATCGCCCAGAGCATCGAAAGGGTGCGACAACAGGTGGGCGATCAAATGGTTCTTTCTGCGGTCAGCGGCGGCGTCGATTCGAGCGTCGCGACTGCGCTGACACAGCGCGCGGTCGGCGAGCAACTGGCGGCGGTCTTTGTGGATACCGGCCTGCTGCGCCTGGGAGAAGCCGCTCAAGTGCAGCAAGTGTTGCGCGATCAGTTAGGCGTGGAGTTGATCACGGTAAATGCAGAGGAGCAGTTCTTACAAGCGCTTAAAGGAGTCATTGCGCCGGAGGAGAAGCGTCAGGTCATTGGCGAACTGTTCATTCGCATTTTTGAAGCTCAAGCCCGCCAACTGGGAATGCCGCGCTTTTTGGTACAAGGCACCATTTACCCAGATGTGGTCGAATCCAGCGCTCCGGATCGGTCAAAAGCCCAGCGTATCAAGAGTCACCATAACGTCGGCGGCCTGCCTGAAAAAATGCACTTCGAACTAGTTGAACCGTTGCGCTATCTGTTTAAAGATGAAGTGCGCGCGGTGGGAGAAGCGCTCGGTCTGCCAGCCGAGATGGTCTGGCGGCAGCCCTTCCCTGGCCCGGGCCTGGCGGTGCGCTGCCTGGGCGAGGTGACCGCGGAACGTCTCCGGCGGTTGCGGTTGGCGGACGCCATCCTCACTGAAGAATTGGCTTCCGCTGGGTTGCTGCGCGTTTCGACGACCTCCGATGGGCTGACCGGCTCGGCGCAGGCATTCGCGGTTTTGCTGCCCGTGCGCTCGGTTGGCGTGATGGGCGACCAACGCACCTATCAGGAGACGGTTGCCTTGCGAGCGGTTACGACTGAGGACTTCATGACCGCCGACTGGGCGCGCTTGCCTTACGACTTATTGGCGCGCATCGCCAACCGCATTGTCAACGAGGTGGACGGCGTCAACCGCGTGGTATACGACATCACCAGCAAACCCCCGGCTACAATCGAATGGGAATAGATCGGGTAATTGTGCTACAATTTTATTATGTCTAACCGCTTACGCGGCTTTCTGATTCTGCTCATCGGTTTATTGTGGTTGCCGCGACATTCGGCAAACGCTCAGGGTAACAGCGGAGCGCTGCTCAGCGCTTTAAATGCGCAAGCCTTTCCTCTTGTCCAGGCCTATTTAGAGGTGCATGACGCCCAAGGCAATTTCGTTCACGGCTTGACTGCCGATCAAGTGATCATGATCGAGGATGGCAACTCGCGCCCGGTTTCCAAGTTGCAAGAATTAATCGTAGGAAGCCAGGCAGTAATTGCCATCAATCCGGGGCCGTCGTTCGCAATTCGCAACAACAAAGCCATCTCGCGTTACGATCTGATCAAAGAGGCGTTGAGCAAGTGGGCGTTCAGCCGAATGGGATCCAACATTGACGATTTGAGTCTGCTGATCACTCATGGGCCGGCCGCCAGCCACACTTCTGACCCAGAGAAATGGTTAGCAGCGTTGGAGAGCGATCAGATTGACGCGCGCTCCGCCATCCAGGATTTGGACACGCTTTTTCGCGCCGTCAGCCTGGCCTCCGATCCGACCCCACGTCCAGGCATGAGCCGGGCGGTAATCTTTATCACGCCGCCGCCAGAGGGCCAACTCGACCAATCGTTAGAGACCCTGGCGGCGCAAGCGCGCGAGCAACAGATTGCCATCTACATTTGGCTGGTGTCCTCCAGCGGGGCGTTTGTCACTCAATCCGCCCAGCAGCTGCGCAGCCTGAGCGAAGCCACCGGAGGAAGGACTTTCAACTTCACCGGCGAAGAAACCTTGCCCAGCCTGGAAGAATATCTGTCGCCGCTGCGCTATGTGTACACTTTGGAGTATGAGTCTGCGGTTTCTACCAGCGGCGCGCACCAAGTAGTCGCTCAGGTTCAGGCGGCGGAGGCGTCTATCGAGACGCCGGTCAGATCTTTCGAGATTGAGCTTCAACCGCCCAAACCGGCCTTCGTTTCGCCGCCGTTGCAAATTCAGCGCGATCTAACGCCCCCAAGAGCACAACAGGAGAGCGCTAACCTGCCCGAAGACGCTGCCCCCAACGCTCAACAACAGGTTATTCAGGTGGTGTTCGACTTCCCAGATGGGCGTATGCGTCCGCTGGTTTATTCTGCCTTGCTGGTCAATGGATCTGTTGTCGCCGAGAACACCCAGCCGCCCTTCGATCGTTTTCTTTGGGATCTAAGCCCCTATGAGAGTGACGGCGTGCAGCGCCTGCAAGTCCAGGCGCGCGACAAGTTGGGACTGACAGGCGTCAGCGTGGAAATTCCGGTGCAAGTTATTGTCCGCCGCTCCGAGCAAAACGCGCTGAGCAGCTTTCAGCGCAGCCTGCCCATCCTCTCTGCCCTGGCCGTGTTGATTGCGGGGGCCGTCTTATTGTTGGTGCTGGTGGTTGGCGGAAAACTACGCCCACGAACGCTGAGGGCGGCACGTCAACGGAGGAAATATGATCCAGTCACTCAGCCAGTGCAGATTCGCGCCGAAATGCCGGCTGCCCGCCGCTCGAATTGGGCCAGTCGTTTTCAATGGAGCGGCAGGGCGGTTGCACCCAAAGCCGAGGCTTACCTGAACCCCATCCCCGATTCTGATCAAGAAGACACTTTACCGCCGATCCCGATCTCCGATGAGGAAATTATCCTGGGCAGCGATCCAGATTCAGCCTCGCTGGTTTTCGATGATGCTTCCGTTGAAGCGCTGCATGCCCGCTTACTCCGCCTTCAGGATGGCTCCTACCGACTGGCGGATATGGGTTCGGTTGCCGGCACATGGATCAACTACACCCCGGTCTCGAAAGAAGGGGCGCGCCTGGAGCACGGCGATTTAGTCCATATCGGCCGCATCGGGTTTCGCTTTACGCTTCGTAAACCCCTTTCCAATCGCAAACCCGTCATCGTAACCCAGCCCCCTCCAGAATTGCCGCTGGAAGAGAAAGCGGAATGATCCCAGCCGAGCGCGCTCATCTGCACGTGGCCGCCCTCACGCACCCGGGTATGAGCGGCAAAAACAATGAAGATCGTTTCGCCGTCTCTGCGTTGCGCTTGGAAGGAGATCCCCCGCTTCCGGTTGTGTTCGCCGTCGTCTCCGATGGCATCGGCGGACACCGCGCCGGCGAGGTGGCTGCAGAAACCGCCGTGGAAGTGATCAGCGCAGAAGTGGCGAAAAGCGACGGCGCTCAACCGGTTGAAATCTTACATCAGGCAATCATCCAAGCCAGCCAGGCGATCCTGGCTCAATCCCAATCCGACGTCGGCAAACATGGAATGGGCGCTACCTGCGCCTGCGTTTTGGTTATTGATCATCGCTTATTTGCGGCAAGCGTCGGCGATTCGCGCATCTATTTACGCCGGGGAGCTACTATTTGCCAATTGACCATTGACCATACCTGGATTCAGGATGCTTTGGATGCTGGAATCTTGACCGCCGATCAGGCACGCGGGCATCCAAATTCACACGTGATTCGGCGCTACCTCGGTTCGAACCAACCGGTGGAGCCGGATCTACGGCTGCGTCTCTCCCCAGATGAGAGCGATGAGCAGATGATGGCAAATCAAGGGATGCCTTTGGAACCGGGCGATCAGATCCTGCTGTGCAGCGACGGACTGACGGACCTGGTCAGCTCTGATGAAATCTTATCCGCCTTGCAGGATTATGATCAACAAGGCGCTTTGCGGGAGTTGACCGATCTGGCGAACCACCGCGGCGGACACGACAATATTACGATCATCGCCTTGCAGGTTCCGGTCTCGGTGGCAGAAACTTCGCCGACTATTCCTCGCCTACAGTCGCAAATGCAAATGCGACGACTGACCTTCTGGAAATCGTGTCTGGTGGGTATGGCTTTGGTGTTGTTTGTGGCACTTATTGCAACGGGCGGCTTCCTCTACATGACGCTTTCAACCCAGACGGCAACAGCCACGGTCACGCTTACCCAGACGGCAACCTCCGGGTCAATGCCAGCGACAGAAACGGGCGCGGCTTTGCCAGTTGAAGCCTCGTTAACTCCATCCCTACCGCCGCTCACCACCCCCAGCGCAACCTCCCCATCTGTTGCAACCCAATCCGTTGTAACGATCACCCCCTGGCCCACGGCAACGCCATCCCCCTGAAGAACACCTTTTTTCGAACAATCACAGAAAATAAGATTCTGCCACGCAACAGTCTCACGGCAGGACGGCGTAATAGACTTGGTTGCCAATGGCTAAAAATAGATAACGTTGGATGTTATCTACCGCAAAAGCCGTGGCTGCGCCTGGCGCAAGTTCGCGATCGGGCATATATTGACGCTGGAAAGAGAGATTCCGCAGGCTGAAATGGTAAATGGCCTGGGTTGCCGGCTCCAACAAAAATAGCGATGGGTCTGGCGGTAAAGTGTTCTGTATTTTGGCGAACGGACTGGGCGGAGTCAGCGGGAGATTCTCTCTGCCAGGGCGGAAGTCAACGTATGGGGGTTGGGAACAACGTGTTGGAACGCCCTCAAATTCGCTATAGAAGCACAATGTTAGCGATCCGTCGGCGTGCAACAGATAAAGGTCATCGCGATTGACCGCCAAATCCACCACGTTGTTCAACTCTGGGACTTCTTGATTGAAGAAGGGCTTAGGATCTACTGTCAGCTCGCTGCGGCGGTAAATCCACACTTGGTTAGAGGCGCGATCCAGCACATAAGTATCCCCCAAATCAAGGGCAAAACCGGCGACATCGCTCAGGGCACCTTCCTCAGGCGCTTTTAACCGATCGCTCTTGGGCGGCGCGTCCGGCAAACAATACAACGCCCCACCGAAGGCGTCCAACGCCAGCAAACTGGCTTCAGGCGTAAAGCCCGGCGGCCAGGCCTCGATATTGATCAGCGGCTTTAGGCCGGGGATGCCGCCGACATTCACCCCGCATTGGAATTCTGCGTCCACCTGATAACCCTGGCTGGTGAGGCGAGCGCGGATCACGTTCCCGCTATTCCCATCTAAAAGATACAGATTATCTTCCAGCGCTACAATCTCGGTCACTTTCACTGCCGCGGGTAATCCGCCGACAATGGCCGGCTGATACAGAACGCGCTTGATAAGCTCCAGATCATCCATGGCGTTGCGAACGCGGGCGCGCAAACTCTGTATGCCGGGATCACTGCCATAAATTTCCGCCTTGCGCAGCAACTCCAGGGCAGTTTCCAAATCAGCGTAACGGGTGGCGACATCACTCTGCCCCAAGCCCCGCTCGGCAATCTGCTGCGCTTGAGAATAGTAATTTTCGAACTGAGCATTTCGCCCCAGACGCATATACACCAAGCTGGCAATGGTCACAATGACCACCGGAGCAGCCAGGGCAGTGAACGCCATCACCGTGGAAGGGATGCTCAGCAAGGCATCCTCCGGTAATAGGCGAGAGAACAACCCGCTCAAGCCCCGTCCTACGGCTCCCAATGCGCCCGACAAAGCCGCCTGCAAGGGTGCGACAAGGCTTCCCAGCGTAAATCGGCGCTTAGGACGGACGACGGCGACCTCCTGGTCGCCAGCGGTTGGGGCTTCCTGATCTGCAGCAGTGGTGGCGATCGGGCTCACCTCGGCCGCTGGCGAAGCCGCTTCGATGTCTTCTGGCGGGGCTGATGCCACCACGATCGGCTCTCCCGCGGGCGCGGCCTGCTGCCCCTCGGATGCAGCGTGAACGGACATCGGCGCTTGTTCGTTGCTTTGCCCGGCGCCGGCTTCAATGGGCGCGCCCGCAGGTGCGGCAGGTTTAGGCAGCGCCGGCGCGGGGGCTTTGACGGACGGCTGCGGCGTCGGCGCAATTGGAGCAGCGCGCTTCGTTCCAGGAGAGGGCTGCGGCGCCGGCTTTACGGGTTTGGGTAAATTGATTTTGCCTTTCCCCGGGCGCGCCTGCACGATCACGGCATTAACATCCGTAACGGAGGGCGAAAACAACTTGCGACGCAGGCTTTCCGGCCCCTGGCCGTACAGACTGGTCAGTAAAGAAGGCTCCCATTCCGGCGCGGATTGAGCAGCCAGGATCAATGTGTCATTAGCTTGCAAAGATACTTGATACAGACTGAGGGGCGTTTCGCGGCTCTGCCCCAGCCCGCGTTGCGCCATATCTGGGTCTGCGAAACGCTGCGTCTGGTTAGAGGAGATCAAAAAAGCCTGCGCCGGGCCGGAAATTGCCAGGGTGACCTGAGATTGGCGCATCGCTAATTGGATTAAGATCCCTAATCCCTGCCGGCTGCTGCTGGCCAGTAGCAGATTGCGCTCTAATAACGCCTTGTTCAACTCTTCAGCCACCCGCCGCAGACCTGCAGTGACCGAACCGGGCGTCTCATAATAGAGCTTCGCCAGATCTGCCAGCGCCTGATCTTGCTTGCCGGGCGGCAGGGGAGCGTTGCCCACCATCGCCAGGTAAAGCGCCAACCGATCCGCGTCCCGTCCGCGAGCGCGGCGGCGCGGCGGCTCGCTGGCATATAAGCACAGCAGCTCCGGGTAATCTCGGCCGGCATAGCGAGCAACAGGCAGAAGGTTAATGTCAAGAGAAGTGGTCATTCTTCGGGCGAGGCAGGCGTCTTATGCCATCCCGCATGCCATTATACTGGTAAAATGCAGATATTACGATAGCCCAATGGATACAACCATGCATCTTGAACTCTTTCAAAATTTCGAAGCGTTGGATTCGCTCTCCGAGGCGTGGAACAATCTCCTTGCCTGTTGCAGTGCAAGTCACGTGCCATTCTTGCGCTATGAATATCTAAGCACATGGTGGAAAACCCTGGGCGGGGGCGAATGGAAAGAAGCCTCGCTCTACACTTATCTTGCCCGGCGGCAGGATGGGGAACTGTTAGGCATTGCCCCTCTCTTTTTTGCCAAAAACCGCCAGGGAATTCCATCCATGTTATTGGTGGGCAGCATCGAAATTTCTGATTACCTGGATGTGATCTGCCCCGCTCCAGATTTGCCCGCCTTTATCGAAAGGCTATTTGACGCGCTGTCAAGCGACCAGGCGCCTCCCTGGCAGGCGTTGGACCTATACAATATCAACGAAACCTCCCCCACACTGCCAGCGCTTGAAGCCGCAGCGCAAAAACGCGGCTGGTCGTTCAGCCAACAGCAGTTGCAACCTTGCCCGTATATCCCATTGCCGGGCGATTGGGAGCAATACCTTGCCAGCATTGATAAAAAGCAGCGCCACGAAATCCGCCGTAAGATGCGCCGCGCCGAAGAGAGCGCAACGCCGGTGCGCTGGTATATTGTCGGCGGCGAAAACTACGGCGATCAAACCGTCTCAGAGGCGGTGCTAGACGCCGAAATCGAAGATTTCATGGCGTTGATGGCAATGGATCCGGAAAAAGACCGCTTTCTGACCCAGGTGATGCGTACCCAAATGCGTTCCGCCGTGCACGCCGCTTTTCGCGCCGGTTGGCTGCAACTGGCATTTTTAGTACTGGGCGGGAAAAAAGCCGCTGGCTACCTGAACTTCGACTTCGCCAATCACATTTGGGTGTACAACTCCGGCATCAATTTCGAATATCGCGAGCTTTCGCCGGGATGGGTATTGTTGGGCTATCTGCTCAAGTGGGCAAATGAGAACCGGCGCGAAGCCTTTGACTTCATGCGCGGCGATGAAGATTATAAATATCGTTTCGGCGGGATCAACCGGTATGTCGTCCGCGCGTTGATTTGCCGTTAAGGAACGAACAGATCAAATCACCGAGCGCGGCATTCCCAGCCCATCCAATTGAACGCCTTGTGGCGAACTAGGCCAAACACCCGGAATGGCTGCCCCACATTTCGGACAATTCCCTTCGCTGGTCAGGCGATAGCGACGGATGATATAGCCCACGCGCTCGATGAGCAACTCGTGACAATGCGGGCAATAAGTATTTTCGTATTCACCCACCCGACCGGGGATATTGCCGGCGTAAACAAAGTGCAGCCCGGCTTCCTGACCTATCTCCGCGGCGCGCAAGAGGGTTTTTACCGAAGTTGGCGGCGGATCGGTCATCTTATAATCCGGGTGGAAAGCTGTGACATGCCAGGGAATATCTGCTGAAACGGAGCGGATGTAACGCGCGGCATCCATCAATTCTTCATTACTGTCGTTAAAGCCCGGCACGACCAGAGTCACCACTTCAACCCACAACCCCAGTCCATGCGCCCTGTGGATGCTTTCTAACACATGATCCAACACGCCGCCTAATTTGCGGTATTGGCGGTCCTGCATGGTTTTTAAATCAACTTTGTAACCTACCAGGTAGGGACGCAGATACTCCAACACCTCCGGTGTGGCGTTGCCGTTGGAAATATACACGCATTTTAAACCGGCGGGTTGCGCCTGGCGAAAAATGCTCACTGCCCACTCCGAGGTGATCAGCGGCTCATTGTAAGAAGAAGCAATCACTTTTGCGCCGCTGCGTTGCGCCAACTCCACCAACTGCTCCGGCGAGGTGCGACGAACCAATGAAAGCGCGATATCTGAAGCCGGATCCCGCATCGCCTGCGAGGTCAGGTAATTCTGGCAGTAACTGCAATGGAAATCGCAGCCCAACATACCGAAGGTCAACGCGTCGCTGCCCGGCAGAATGTGGAAGAAGGGCTTTTTTTCGATCGGATCAATTTGCAGCGCGGCAACATATCCCCAGGGGACGTATAACTTACCGCCGCGGTTGAAGCGCACTTGGCAAATCCCGCGCCGGCCTTCGCGGATCAGACAGCGGTGGCCGCAGGCGTAGCAGCGCACGGAACCGTCTTCTAAAGTTTCGTACAGCTCCCCTACAACAGTCATTTGATCTAAGACATCTGCCATCGTACTCATCGTCCATCTCCTTCCAAACGAACCAACACCAATAAATCATAGCCCTTCTATCTATTATAATCAGATTTATGCTCACGGTAGCCATACAAGCCGGCGGCGAATCGCGGCGCATGGGACAAGATAAAGGGCTTGTCTCATTCCTGGGCAAACCCTTGATTATGCATGTGATGCATCGTCTCAAGCCCATCGCCGATGAGGTGATTATCACCACCAACCGCCCACAGGATTACCAATTCCTCGGCGTACCGCTCTATCCAGATCTGATCCCCGGACGAGGCGCACTGGGCGGACTGTACACCGCGCTGAGCGCCGCCACTCAACCGCTGGTGGCGGTGGTGGCTTGCGATATGCCCTTCGTCTGCGCCGATTTGTTAGCGGCGCAGCGCGACGCTTTAATCGAGCAGCAGGCTGATATTGCCATCCCGCGTTTAGAGGATGGGTTAGAGCCTTTCCACGCTGTGTATCGGCGGGAGGCTTGCCTGCCGCACATCCAGGCAGCCATGCAGGCAGATAAATGGCGTGTGGATGCCTGGTTTTCGCGGGTGAAATTGTTTTTCTTCTCTAAAGATCAAATTCTGGCTTACGCACCTGATTTATTGTGCTTCTCCAACGTCAACACGCCCGAAGAACTGGCTGCTGCAGAGCAACTGGCGCGCCAGCGCGGCGATGAATAAACCCCCAGTTCTACAAATAATCCATCAGAATTCCCAGCGATCTATCTGTGCACCTTCCGATGTGTCGAGGACAGGGTGTCAAGTATCCCGCGCGATTTGGGATTTTTGTCACAACAAATTCACACCATTTCTATCCAAATTAATACGAGTCGCACGGCGAATCTGTGACATTTATCACTATATGTCATAACCTCAGCATGTTACTATATTTGCATAGTAACTTATTTACTTATGTGAATATCTGTCAGAGATTTGCGATGATGGACACCCTTTCCCTAACCCAAGAAATTACCCAATTGCATGCTGATATCTGTTCTGGCCTGGCTGAACCCCGGCGGATTTTAATTTTATACGCACTGTCTGAACGGCCTCATAATGTGAACGAGTTAGCTGAAGAGTTGAATATCAGTCAACCAGCCACTTCTCGTCATCTAAACATCCTGCGTGAACGCGGTATGGTCACAGCGCAGCGAGAAGGTCAATCTGTGCTATATGCCCTGGCAGACGAGCGCATCATCCAGGCGCTGGATCTGTTACGCGCTGTCCTGGCAGACAAACTTAAAAATCAGGCTGCCCTGGCGCATACTGTTTTTGATAGCCCCATCGAGTAACCATATCTAATCAGGAGTATGCCTATGAAAACGTTTTTGATCCTCGGCGCAGGTACGGGTGGAACGATGGTGGCCAATAAAATGGCCCAACACCTGGACGCGCGTGAATGGCGCATTATGATCGTTGACCGAGACGAAAACCATTATTACCAACCCGGCTTCTTGTTTATCCCCTTTGGCATCTACTCGACCGCAGATGTCATCAAGCCCAAGCGTAACTTCCTGCCCCCTCAAGTGGAAGTGATCTTTTCGGATATTGAACTGATCGAACCCGATGAGAATCGCGTGCGATTGGTCAAAGGGGAGCGCGTGATTCATTATGACTATCTGGTCATCGCCACCGGAGCGCATATCAAGCCAGAAGAGACCCCCGGCCTGATGGATGGCGGCTGGCACAAGAACATCTACGATTTTTACACCCTGGAAGGAGCCTCTGCCCTAAGCCGCGCTTTCAAATTCTGGAAAGGTGGACGGATGGTGGTGAACGTGGTGGAGATGCCGATCAAATGCCCGGTAGCGCCGCTGGAATTCCTCTTCCTGGCGGATTGGTTCTTCCATGAGCGCGGTATCCGCGACAAGGTGGACATCACCTTTGCTACCCCTCTGCCCGGCGCGTTTACTAAACCGCGCGCTTCCAGCATCTTGGGGAATATCCTTGCAGAGAAGAACATCCGCCTGGAGCCAGAATTCAACATCATGGAAGTGGATAACGACAAGCAAGTCATTCGCTCTTATGACGAGCGCGAAATCGAGTACGATTTGCTGATCACCATCCCGACCAACATGGGGGCGGATGTCATTGCCCGTTCAGGCATGGGTGATGAGCTTCAATTCGTGCCGGTAAATAAACACACCTTGCAGTCGAACCAATGGGAGAACGTATGGGTGATCGGCGACGCCAGCAACGTCCCTGCCTCCAAAGCCGGATCCGTGGCGCATTTTATGCTGGATGTGCTGGTGGAAAACATCTTGCGGCACATGGAGGGGCTGGAACCACAGCCAAAATTCGATGGTCATGCCAACTGCTTTATTGAATCCGGCTTCGAGAAGGGCATTCTGATTGATTTCAACTACGAAGTCGAGCCCCTGCCCGGAAAATTCCCCTTGCCGGGTTTCGGCCCCTTCTCGCTGCTTAAAGAGTCAGCCGTGAACCATTGGGGCAAGATGATGTTTCGCTGGATCTACTGGAACATGTTGCTCAAGGGCGAGGAAATGCCATTTGAATCGCAGATGACAATGGCCGGAAAATGGGCTTAGGAGGGCGTATGGAAACCGACCTGGCCCAAATTAACCAGAAAATCACTCAACTTACTGCTTTGTTGGAAGCTCAGCAAAAGCAATTAGACCTGCTGACCCAGGTAGCGCAGGCGCAGCAGCGCCAGTTAGAAGAGATTCAAGAGCTGAAGCGGGACGTATTGCCCATCGTCAATCATATGGTTAAGCTCTCCATCAATGAGCTGGCGGAGATCGGCAGCGAGTTTCAGGCCGAAGATTTATTCTTCCTGCTCAAGCGCCTGCTGCGCGATACCCATTTGCTCGTCGAGGGGCTGGATCGCCTGGAAATGATGATGGATTTATATGACGAGGCGCAACGCGGCGGGAAAGAGGTTTTCAACCATGTGGTCATGAAGTTGGATCGCCTGGAGCGACAAGGATATTTCGCCTTCGCCCGCCAGGGATGGGGCATCATTGAGCGGATTGTCACCGAGTTCAGCGAGGAGGATGTGCGCGCCCTGGGCGACAACATTGTGCTGATCCTGAACACCATCAAAGATATGACCCAACCGGAAATTTTACGCTTTGTGCGCAACACCCTGTTGGTGGCTGAGCGCGAAGTCGAAAAACCGGTGGATAGCTCGCCGATGGGACTATTACGCCAGATGCGAGACCCAGAAGTGCGGCGCGGTTTGGCTCTCACCTTGCGCGTGCTGCATGTCATCGGAGCGCAAGCCACACCGAACGGCAACGGCGGCAAACCGAACACAACAACAGCCAGCCCCGATCTGGCTGAATGAGCTTGATGGAACATCTTTCGTATTTTGGAGGAAAAAATGGCAACTCGAGAAATTGCAGGCAAGACCGTTGAGGTCAACGAAGAAGGCTTCATGACAGATCCCAATCAATGGGATAAAGAAATTGCTGTAGAACTGGCGAAGGAAGAGGGCATCCCAGAACTGACTCCGGCGCACTGGAAAATCATCGAATATTGTCGCCAAAGCGCGGCAAAGACCGGCGCCGCGCCCACTTTGCGCAACATCACCGTCGGGGCCGGTGTTTCAACCAAGGATCTGTTCGCCCTGTTCCCCAAAGGCCCAGCCAAAAAAGTCGCCAGGATTGCCGGTCTCGGCAAGCCCGAAGGCTGCGTGTAAAAACGCAGCGAAATTCAATCACACCTATAGGAGAACAATGCCATGACTGAAGAAAATCGCAAGATCGCCTTTATCTGCTCCAAAGGCACGTTGGATATGGCTTATCCGGCGTTGGTGATGGGTTGGGCGGCGCTGGGCAACGGGATTGATGTCACTATTTTCTTCACCTTCTGGGGGTTAGATCTAATCAACAAAGCGCGGGTGGATCACCTGGAGATTGCTCCGGTGGCGAACACCAGCATGAAAATGAGCATGATGGGCGTGAACACCGGCAACCTGGGCATCCCTAACATCATGGGCATCCTGCCGGGGATGACCGCCTTTGCCACCAAACTGATGAAAGACAAAATGGCAAAATTGGATGTCCCGCCGGTGCGCGAATATCTGCAAATGCTGGTGGACGGCGGCGCAAAACTTTACGCCTGTAAAATGACTGTAGACATGATGGGACTCAAAAAAGAGGACTTTGTTGATGGCGTGCTGGACATCGTCACTGCCAGCGACTTTATGGATATGACCGAAGGCGCGCAGATTATCTTCATCTAATTTTTGGCGCGCCGAAAAGCGGTATAGAGAACCGTCCCATCGTTGGGGCGGTTTTTTGTTGTTAATGGGTTGTGGCACTATTGAACTTGCCGGGGGCGTCGAGGGTATAGATATTGTTGCGGAGAGAAAATATCGTGAGAATTTATAGGAGAAGGTTGGCGAATGAAAGCCATCGAAGTCCGTAATTTACGGCGCGTTTTTCGCGCTACTATTGGAGTCGTGCGCCGAAAAATCAAAGAGATTGTCGCGGTGGATGACATTTCCTTCGAGGTGTATGACGGCGAATTATTCGGCCTGCTCGGGCCAAACGGCGCCGGTAAAACCACCACAGTAAAGATGCTAACAACCATGCTCATCCCAACTTCTGGAGAGGCGCGGGTTTTGGGCCTCGATGTAGTGCGTTCCGCAGAGGCGCTGCGCAGCCGGATCGGTTTCGTTTTTGGCGGTGAGCGAGGTCTGTACTGGCGGCTCTCAGGTTACGATAACCTGCGTTACTTTGCCAGCCTGTATCACGTGGATCCCGCTGTATCCAGAAAACGCATCCCCTACTTGCTGGATTTAGTCGGCCTGAGCGACCGCGGACAGGAGAAGGTGGAGGGTTACTCGCGTGGCATGAAACAACGTCTGCATATTGCCCGCACTCTGCTGCACGACCCGCAGGTGCTTTTCCTGGATGAGCCCACCATCGGGTTAGATCCGGTGGGAGCGCGCGAGTTGCGCCAGGTGGTGCGCAATCTGCAAGCCGAGAAAAAGACCATCCTGCTTACCACCCACTACATGTTCGAAGCAGATGCACTGTGCCAGCGCATCGCGGTCATTGACAAGGGGCGCATCATCGCCTTGGATACCCCCGAAGGTCTGAAAACCTATGTCAAAGATCTGGCAGTGATTGAATTTGAGGTGTATGGCGTTCCGTCCAATGTGCTGGAACAGTTGCGCGCCCAGCCGTACGTGCACACGGTATCGGTGGAAAATCGCGACCAGAAGCAGGCGCTGCTCATCCATTCCCCGCGTGGCTCGCAAGCGGTGCCCGATTTATTGAGTATGATGAACGGTATCCGCATCGGCAACGTGATCGTGCGCGAGCCAACCCTGGAGGATGCTTATGTTCGGTTAGTGGGAGGCGAAGCTTGAATCTAAAAACGCTGCGCGACTATGGGCGAGTGATTTTCTATGCCGCAGAAATGGCCCTCCGTTCAAATCTGACCGATTCTTTCGTGCTTTTTGGCATTCTGGTACAGCCTATCATCATCGCGCTGTTAGCTTTCTGGATGCTAGGCGATCGAGGCGGCGAGTACATCATTTTTGTCGTCATCGGCAGCGGCATGACCGGTCTATGGACCTCATGTTTGTTCATCAGCGGCAACAGCATCACCCAGGAACGCTGGACTGGAACGTTGGAGCTGATGGTAAGCACCCCCACGCCCGTTTCGGTAATCGTCATTGGAAAGATATTATCCAACGTACTCCAATCACTGGCTTCTATGGTGTTGAGTTACACCTTGGCGATCGTGATCTTTGGATACGTTCCAACCATAAACCAGCCGGTGCTCTTTACAATTTCGCTGCTTCTGACCATCCTTTCTTACGCCTGTTTTGGCTTGCTGATTTCGCCTGTCTTTGTGCTAAACCCAGATGTCCAGCGCTTGCAGAATGGGCTGGAATTTCCGGTGTATGTCCTATGTGGTTTCATGTTTCCCATCGCTCTACTCCCCGGCTGGACAACGCCGTTAAGCTATATACTCTCACCGTATTGGGCGGCTCGTGCGCTGCACGCCACATCCAGCCAGTGGAATGGATTGGGAGAGGTGGCGCTCTCTTGGGCAGCTATGGTCGCGCTGAGCCTCATTTATCTGATGCTTTCAAGCCTACTTTTCAAACGTTTGTTGCGTCGCGCTCGCCTCGACGCCACCCTGAATATCCAATGAAAAAATTTATTCTCAACCTGCGATTGTTCTGGGAAGGCGCGTTACTATCCTACATCGCCTTATTCCATTGGCTACGTCCAGCGCAATATCTGGCTACCATGATCTGGGGTCCGCTGGCGTCCATGTTGTTCTTTGTCTTTCTAGGCACCTATGCCACCGGTAGCGACAGCGCCTCATTCTACGTGATCGGCAATGCCCTTCAAACCATTGCGTTAAGCGGCATTTTCGGCGTGACCATGAGCATCGGCGGCGACCGTTGGAGCGGAACCTTGCCCTATCTGTTTGGCGCGCCGGCCAACCGCTTTATGATGTTCACCGGCCGAGCTTTAATGCATTTGTTGAATGGGGTCTTAGGCGCTATCATCGGGCTGACCTGGGGAGTGCTGCTGTTTGGTCTGGACCTTGGGCGCGCCAACCCACTTGCCCTAACCCTGATTATTCTGGTCGCCACCTTTAGCACCTCCGGCATGGGGTTGCTGATGGGCTGTTTGAGCCTGATCACGCGCAATGTAATGTTCGTCAACAACACAGTGTTTTTCCTGCTGCTAGTCTTCTCGGGCGCCAATATCGAGCTGTCCAGGATGCCCGCATGGGGACAGGCGATTTCCCAGGTCTTACCGCTTACCCGCAGCATCGCCTCCGCCCGACGGGTGATCGCTGGAGGTTCTCTCAGCAGCGTGGTTCCGCTGCTGCTGGTTGAATTTATGATCGGGATGTCTTATCTCTTGGCGGGTTATCTGTTATTCCGCTGGTTTGAGTTCCAGGCAAAACGGCGCGACACCCTGGAAGCGATGTGATATTCTCCGTCTGAATTTCACACCCTTCTTATCTAATCCGCGGCTGAAGCGAAAAGCTTTCTGCGCCGACCAGCATGCCCTGTAGAGGCTCGGCATCCAAAGCCAGCACGCGGCTGTTGGCGAAGTATGCGAAGTCAAAATGGGTGGGGTCGCCCGCCTTCTTCCCCGGAATCGGCATCAGGCGCGCGGTCAACGGCTTGCCCAGACGCTGCGAAAGCGCAGCCAGATCGAGCAAAACTGCGTAGAGCTGTTCAACGCTGACATCACCCGGCAAAGGCACGGTATCCAGCCCCGTGCCGCACACCGCAGAGTACAACAGCAAATCCTTGACGGTCAATACCCCTTGCGCGGCGCGTGTAGCCAGCGTGGAATCCTCCAGAACCGGAAGCATTAAGCCGTTGAAACCCGCGCGGCGGAATTCCGCCCGGTCAAGCGTATCTGCCAGGATAGCCGCCGCAGCCAGGGAGCCATGCCAGCCTATAGCCTGGACACCGAAGCGCTCCAACGCCGCTCCAATGGAGACCGCTTCTTTAGGGAACGGCGCCAGGGTAAAATCAATCCCACCAAAAGCCGTGCCAAACTTGCGAGATAATTCCTCAGCTATGCCGGCCAGCTCCGCAGCATGGTTTTCCACGCTCATGACCAACGCCTGGCGGGCGGAAGCCAGGTCGCGAGCGTTTTGGATCGCCTCCACAGCCAGATCCGCAGACTCGGTCGCCAGCGTAAATAGTGGATCGCCACCCGGATGATAGGCGGCTGGGAAAAACGGCGCGCCAGGTGGGACATTCGCCAGGGCAGCAAAGCGCAAATTTGCAAAACCATCCGCGGAGAGGGTGGCTGCCTTGTAGATCACTTCCGCGCAGCTGCGCGCTGCTTGAAGGGAGACCCCGCCATTGGCTAGGGTGATCACGCCGGTCATAAAGACATTGGGCGCGGCGGCGAGCGCCTCGGGAATAACCGCGTAACTGGCGGGGGATTCAGGCAGCGCCGGGCCGAGCGAAACATATTCCATTCGCCAGGGCAGCCTCTTGTAACGCGGTTGCCAGTTTCACAACCATCTCCGCGCTGACGTGCGGCAGCACGCGGGGAAAAGGCGTGCAGGCTAATCGGGCGCTTTGCACCTCATATCCTGCGGACTCGAACGCCGGGCGGGCGGCTGAAATAAAATCGCCGGCTTTGCGAAACAGAGAAACATCCAGCGGCCAACCAGGGTCAAGAAAATAGGTGATCGAGCGAATTTTCAATGGATTTACCCTTTTCGGTTCAGAAAAGCTTGAGCGAATGTCTAATTATAGCCCATACCCGCGGCTGCGCTGCGTCGTCCTGCTTCTGTTTTTTTATTCATAGCTTCTTCCCCAGCAGGCTGGAATAGAATCTTGCCTTCAATAGCCTCAGCCGGGGCTAAGGCTGATGATCCGGCCGCGCCTGGATAGAATAAGGGGACAAACCAGTGGCATTTTACTAAACGGAGCAAAACGTCCCGCGGTTTCAGGGAACCTGCGGGACGGAGATAATCAATTATCTGGAGGTCAATGATCGGAGGCAGAGGGCGGGACGCTAAGATCCCAGGTTGAGCTGCGCGCGGCTTTGAGGATATCTTCTGTGCTGCGATACTGCTGGCTGCTCAAAACGGCGTTGAAGCGCGGCGTAAGCCGGCAAGCGCGCCCTCCCACCTGACAGGGTTCTGAAAGTTCTTTGTGCAAACGGCTGGTCAGAACGTTCACGTTATCCGGAGATTTTAGCTCCTCGTGCAGGGTGGCAAAATGATCCCCGTTCCAACGCGCCAGAGTGTCGGTGGGGCGATAACTCCTGCGGATGCGCTCTGCCAATTGGCGCATCACCTGTTGGCGCTGATTTGCATCCAGAGCTTCTTGATCGCGTTCCGCCATCTCGAAAGTGAAGAAAAGCGTGGCGAACAAGAAATCCGACCTACGGTGGGCGCGTTCCACCGCCTGATCGAGACGATTGATGAAA